>NZ_LQPV01000006.1:0-361615 GCF_002101935.1 Mycobacterium sp. IEC1808
GCCCCGCCCATGCCGCCAGTGCCGCCGACGGCCGTGGCGATCCCGCCGGCCCCGCCGGCGCCGCCGGAACCGATCAGCCATCCGCCCCGGCCGCCGACGCCGCCCGTCCCGCCCGTCCCGCCCTGCCCGCCTCGGCCGCCGTTGCCGATGAGGCCGGCGTGCCCGCCCGCGCCGCCGGGCGCGCCGGGATTGGTGCCGTTGCCGCCGGCACCCCCGTTGCCAAACAAGATCCCGCCGGGCCCTCCGGGCTGCCCCACCCCGTTGATGGTTTGCCCCGTGGCGCCGTTGCCGATCAATGGGCGTTTGAACAGCGCTTCGGTGGGTGCGTTGATCACGCCCAGCACGTCGTGCTGGAGGATCTGCAGCGGTGAGACGTTGGCGGCCTCGGCCGCCCCGTACGCTCCCGCAGCGGAAGTGAGGGCGTTGACGAACTGGTCGTGAAAGGCCGTCGCCTGGGCGCTGATGGACTGGAATGCCTGGGCGTGCTCGCCGAACACCACCGCGATGCCCGCCGACACTTCGTCCGCGCCCGCAGCCAAAACCTTGGTGGTGGGCGACGCCGCGGCCGCGTTGGCCATGCTGATCGCGGACCCGATGCCCGCCAAATCTGTCGCCGCCGTTGTCACCGTCTCCGGCACCGCGATCACAAAAGACATTCCGTACCTCCCGACAGTTCGGCTTTCGCCCGTTTGGTCACCGAGGAAAATCAGAAACGACAGCAGCGTATCGCTGTCATTACAGCAAATTCCACTGTTTTATTGAAAATCTTGGTTCGAGGCTGGCTTTGCCAAGGTCGCGGGGGCAATGCGTCTCCGTCGGAAGTACGTCCTTATATTCGTTGGACAGCTATAGCGGGCCGGCAATTTTCGCCGGCATGCCGGTGCCGACTCGAACCCGAACTCGCCGCCTTCGACAACTGTCTTCGCGCCGGCCGAACCAAACAGACAACCGTGGCGGTGACGGCGATCAATAATTCTCTACCGCGCACCGGGTTATTACCGCTGGGAATCAATGACTTCTTCCCCTGCCGGACGACCTGTCCCGGTCATGCCGCTTTCCTGCCAGGCGATCCGCAATTTTGAAGTACGTAAATCGCCTGTTCAACGGACCAACCGAATGGTCCGCGGTCTCAGCGGAGACTTGCGTACGGCAATATTAGTGCGTCAGACATCGTTAGCGCTTCATGTGAAGATTCGCACGACTTCCGGGGCGCGCGAAACGGACAAGAGTCGGCCCTTAGAGTGAACTGTCGCCTCCGGGAGTGGTTATGGGGCCGCGCTCACTTACGACTCGGAATTGATTTCGATTCGAACGCTCCCATCGATAGGCAGGTTCGCATCGTACGACCGGTTCGGTCAGCCAATCAAGACATCTTCAGCGATTTAGCGGGCAACGGGAGGCCCTGCGGCCGCTTTGGCCGGTCGACAAATAGCGGAGCACCAGAGAGTTTTGCCAGCAAACAAGACCAGTTTTCACTAGCGGTATTCGTTGAAACTGCCACGCGTTTTACCGGGCGGCCAACCAGCCGCGGCAGCGGCCGGATATGGGTGAGCGCGGCTGCGTTCAGCCCAGCGCGTCTGGTTTCAGGCGCGGGGATGCGACTCGGCGAGCGCATCGAGGAACGAGCGCGCCCAGCGGTCCACGTCGTGCGCGAGCACCTGCCGTCGCAGCGCGCGCATGCGCCGCCGTCCCTCCTCGGGGGACTGGTTGAGCGCCGCTTCGATCACGTCCTTGACGCCGTCGGTGTCGTGCGGGTTCACCAGGTACGCCTGCCTGAGTTCGGCTGCGGCACCGGTGAATTCGGACAGGACCAGCGCGCCGCCGAGATCGCTGCGGCAGGCGACGTACTCCTTGGCCACAAGGTTCATCCCGTCGCGCAGCGGGGTCACCAGCATGACGTCGCTTGCCACGAAGAACGCGATGAGCTCGTCACGGGGGACCGGCCGATGCAGGTAGTGCACCACCGGATGACCCACCTCGGCGTATTCGCCGTTGATGTGGCCGACCTCGCGCTCGATGTCGTTGCGCAGGATCTGGTAGCTCTCCACGCGTTCGCGGCTGGGTGTCGCGAGCTGAACCAGCACGGTGTCGTCGCGTTTCGCGCGGCCCTCGGCGAGCAGCTCCGAGAAGGCCTTCAGCCGAACGTCGATGCCCTTGGTGTAGTCGAGCCGGTCGACGCCGAGCAGGATCTTGCGCGGGTTGCCGAGCTCGGCCCGGATCTCTCGCGCTCGGCGGCGCACGTCGCGGTCGCGGGCCGCATGGTCGAGCGCGGTGGAGTCGATCGAGATCGGAAAGGCGCCCACCCGCACGGTGCGCGACGGCAGCTCCACCTCGCCGAATCGCGACCGGACGCCGACGGCGCCGCGGGAGGTGTTGACGCCGATAAGCTGCCGGGACAGGAACAGGAAATTCTGCGCACCGCCGGGCAGGTGGAAGCCCACCAGGTCGGCCCCGAGCAGGCCCTCGACGATCTCGGTGCGCCACGGCAGCTGCATGAACAGCTCCACCGGCGGGAACGGGATGTGCAGGAAGAAACCGATGGTCAGGTCGGGCCGCAGTTCGCGCAGCATCTTGGGAACCAGCTGCAGCTGGTAGTCCTGCACCCACACGGTCGCCCCGCGGGCCGCGGCGCGCGACGTGGCCTCGGCGAAGCGGCGGTTGACGTCGACATAGCGGTCCCACCATTCGCGGTGGTAGATGGGTTTGACGATGACGTCGTGGTACAGCGGCCACAGCGTGGCGTTGGAGAATCCCTCGTAGTACTCGGCGACGTCGTCGGAGGTCAGCCGCACGGGGTGCAGATGGAGGTCGTCCTGGACGACGGGCTCGTAATCCAGCTCGTCGTCGTCATCGGCGACCCCCGGCCACCCGACCCACGCGCCGCGCCGGCGCCGCAGCAGCGGCTCGAGGGCCGTGACCAAGCCGCCGGGGCTGCGTTTCCAGGCGGTGGTGCCGTCGGGAAGGCGCTCGAGGTCGACCGGCAGCCGATTGGCCACCACTACGAAATCGGAATTGCCGAATTGTTGGCCCCCGCTGGGAGTCATTTAGGTGTCGTGTTTTGCCGGTCCGATACCCAGCATGGACAGGAAGACGCGGCACTCGTCGGCGTCGTTCGCGTAAGCGGCGACCACTCGCCTGGCCTGGCTCGCGGTGCTGTCGGCCAGGGGCTCCACATCGCCGAGTTCGCCAGGATCAGATTTCGTAGGCATAAGACAACTGTAGGCGACGTCGATATTCGCCTGCAGGCGTCTCGCGCCGGCGACCGGCCCGCACCCGCTGTCGTTGCTGGTCAGGGCGGATCCCGTTGCGCTGTGGGAAGCGCTTCGGGCGGCGCCGCGCCCCCTGGGGATCCGGATCGCGGGCGGTGGCCGTAATGTGCAGAGAGTCGGCCCGGCATTTACGGATCGACCCCAACTTGTAACGGAGCCCCATGACCCCGATGACCAAAGGTAGGTGGGCGGAATGACACTCTCCGACCAAGCCGGCACTCAAGCGACCGACGCCGAACAGCTGGTGGCCTATGAAACCCTCGACGACGGCCGCATCGCCCGGATCTGGCTCAACCGGCCCGAGGCCCACAACGCGCAGAGCCGCGGCCTGCTCGTGCAGCTCGACGAGGCGTTCCTGCGCGCCGAGGCCGACGACACCGTGCGGGTGGTGATCCTGGCGGCGCGCGGCAAGAACTTCTCCGCCGGCCACGACCTGGGCTCGGAGTTGGCGATCGCCGAGCGCAGCCAGCTGCCCAGCTTCCGCATCAACGGCGGCACCCGCGATCCCATCGCGGAGAAGATCTATCTGCAGGAGTGGCACTACTTCTTCCAGAACACGTGCCGCTGGCGCGATTTGCGCAAGATCACCATCGCCCAGGTGCAGGGCAACGCGATTTCGGCCGGGCTGATGCTGATCTGGGCCTGCGACTTGATCGTCGCGGCCGACAACGCGAAGTTCAGCGACGTCGTGGCGGTGCGGTTGGGGATGCCCGGCGTCGAATACTACGCCCACCCTTGGGAATTCGGGCCGCGCAAGGCCAAGGAGCTGCTGTTGACCGGCGATGCGCTGGACGCCGACGAGGCCTACCGGTTGGGCATGGTGTCGAAGGTGTTCCCGGTCGACGAGCTGGCGGAGAAGACGCTGGAGTTCGCCCGGCGCATCGCCGACCGGCCCACGATGGCGGCGCTGCTCGTCAAGGACTCGGTGAACGCCGCCTCCGACGCGATGGGATTCACCGAGGCGCTGCGGCACGCATTCCACATTCACGAGCTGGGCCACGCGCACTGGGCCGCCCACAACGAGAACAGATACGCGGTCGGCCTCCCACCCGACGTCGAGGACTGGCGCGACGCGAAGCCCACGCAGATCGCCCGCCGCGATACGCCCTAGCGTGACCCGTGTGGCGGCTGTGACCGCTCGCCTATGCTAGAACCCGTTTCAGTTTCGGCATGAGAGGCGCGGCGTGCAGCTTTCTTTCGTAAACCGGACGTACCTGGTGACCGGTGGTGGCAGCGGGATCGGAAAGGGGGTCGCCGCCGGACTGGTCGCGGCCGGCGCCTCCGTCATGATCGTCGGGCGTAACGCCGACCGGCTGGCGGCCGCGGTCCAAGAGATCGAAGTGCTCAAGGCGAGCGGCGCGATCCGCTACGAGCCGGCCGACATCACCAACGAGGAGGAGGCCGCCCGCGCTGTGGACGCCGCAACGGCGTGGCATGGCCGGCTGCACGGGGCGGTGCATTGCGCGGGCGGGTCGGAGACCATCGGGCCGATCACCCAGATCGACTCGGAGGCGTGGCGGCGCACGGTCGATCTCAACGTGAACGGCACCATGTACGTGCTCAAGCACGCCGCACGCGAATTGGTGCGCGGCGGCGGCGGTTCCTTCGTCGGGATCTCGTCGATCGCGGCCAGCAACACCCATCGGTGGTTCGGCGCCTACGGCGTCACCAAGTCGGCCGTCGACCACATGATGCAGCTGGCCGCCGACGAACTCGGTCCGTCCTGGGTGCGGGTCAACAGCGTCCGCCCCGGCCTGATCCGTACGGATCTCGTTGTGCCCATTACGGAATCACCGGAACTGAGCGCGGACTACCGGCAGTGCACGCCACTGCCACGGGTGGGTGAGGTCGAGGACGTCGCCAACCTGGTGATGTTCTTGCTAAGCGATGCAGCCAGCTGGATCACCGGGCAGTGCATCAACGTGGACGGCGGCCACATCCTGCGGCGCGGCCCCGACTTCTCCGCGATGCTGGAACCCGCCTTCGGCGCCGAGGGGTTACGCGGGGTGGTCTGAGCTGCCCGCGTCGCGGGCGGCCAGCGCGGCGAGCGCGGACCAGTCCAGGTGTCCGCCGCCCGTTGCGACCAGGGTGAGGAAGCGGTCTCGCAGCAGGCTGGCCACCGGCAGCGGCACCTCCAGGTCCTCGCCGGCGGCGAGCACCAGCCGGACATCCTTGAGACCGAGCCGGGCCGCGAACCCGGCCGGCTCGAACTCCTGCCGCGCGATAAGCCCGCCGTAGGTCTGATACGCCGGCGCGGCGAACAGCGTCGAGGTGAGGATGTCGACGTACTGCTGGCGGTCGACGCCGGCCTTGGCGACCAGCGCGACGGCCTCGCTGATGCTCTCGATCGCCGACGCGATCAGGAAGTTGCCGCTCAGCTTGACCAGGTTGGCGGTGTGCGGCTGCTCGGACACCACGAACGTCCGCTGCCCGATCGCGTCGAACAGGTCCGACAACGGTTGCAACACCTCCGGGGCGCCCGCGGCGATGACGAAAAGCTTTGCCGCGGAAGCGGCCTCGGGCCTGCCGAACACCGGCGCGGCGGCATACCGCTGACCGGCCTCGGCGTGCGCGGCCGCCAGTCGCTCGGAGAGGGCGACGCTGATCGTGCTCGACGACACGTGCGTGGCGCCCGGTGCCAGCGACGCGACGATCCCGTCGGGACCGAGCGTGACGGCCTCGACGGCCCGGTCGTCGGACAGCATGGTGAACACCACGTCGCCACGACTGGCTTCGGCGACGCTGCTCGCCGCGGTCGCGCCCTGCCGGGCGAGGGCTTCCGCCTTCTCGGGGGAGCGGTTGTACACGTTGAGGCGGTGGCCGGCCTTCATCAAGTTCGCGGCCATGCCCTGACCCATGTTGCCCAGCCCAACGAATCCAATGTCCATGCGTCTAGCCTGCCCGTGACGGCCGCTCTTTACCATGATGGCCGGGCCAACCGACGGGAGAAGCAATGAAGCGACTCGAGGGCAAGAGGATCCTGGTGACCGGCGCAGCGTCCGGGATCGGCCAGGCCAGCGCGCTGCGATTGCTCGACGAGGGCGCTGCCGTGGTGGCATCCGACATCGCGGAGGACGGCCTGGCCGCCACCCGGGCCAGCGCGGATCAGGCCGGAACCGCCGGACGGCTCACCACCATGCCGATGGACGTCGGCGACGAGGGCTCGGTGATCGACGGCGTCCGCCTGGCCGTGCAGACGCTCGACGGACTCGATTCGCTCGTCAACGCGGCCGGCATCCTGCGCGCCGCGCACACCCACGAGACCAGCCTCGAACTGTGGAACCGGATCGTCGGGATCAACCTCACCGGAACGTTTCTGGTGGTTCGCGAGGCGCTTCCGACGCTGCTGGGCAATCCGCGCAGCGCCATCGTGAATTTCAGCTCCACGTCGGCGTCGTTCGCCCATCCCTACATGGCGGCCTACGCCGCGAGCAAGGGCGGCATCCAGGCCTTCACCCATTCGCTGGCGCTCGAATACGCCAAGGACGGCCTGCGCGCGGCGTGCGTGGCGCCCGGAAGCATAAAGTCCGGAATCACCGACGCGACAGGTGGATACATCCCCAAAGACGCGGACTGGTCGCTGTTTCCGCGGCTCATGCCGATCCTGCCGACGACCGTCGAATCCAGCGGCGCCGGCATGGCCGAGCCGAGCGCGATCGCCGGTGTCATCGCCATGCTGGTGTCCGACGACGGCGCCTGGATCACCGGCACCGAGATCCGCATCGACGGCGGAACCCACGCGTGATTGGCTGCCTGACCGCGGCTAGTTAACGCACGGCACGCCGCCGGCGGCCATCGGCTTTCCTTGATCGGGCGTCGGATACGTGGTCGTCGTGCCGTTGTAGTAGTACGTGTTCGACTTGCTGGTCGTCGTCGTGGTGGTGTCGTCCATCGCAGTCTCGTCCTGAGGCGGCATCGAGAAGTCGGTGTCCACGGTCACCCTGACGTGCCCGGGCTGGATCGTAGGGTTCGGCTGCTTGGGCGCGTCGAGCCCGAGCAGGGTCGCCACGTTGTGCGCGTCGGTTTCCGCGCCGGCGCCATACTCGATGGTGGTGGCGGTCGGTTCGCCCGAATTGCGGTCGCGCACTTGACCCGCGGTGTACCCGCGCTTCTTCAGCGCGCGGGACACCTCGCTGGCCATGCCGCTCATGGCGCCCGCGTTGATTACGTCGACGACGGTGGACGGGCTGGGTTTGGCGGCGGTGGTGGCGGCTGTGGTCGACGGCGGCGGCGCCCCGATCGCCTCGGCCACCTCGGCCTTGATCGCCGCCGGGTCGATGATGTTGACGTCCTGCCCGTCAATGTTGTCGTAACGCACCACCGGCAGCGTCCGGAATTCGAGGTTGCCGCTGGACGCCAGCGACCCCAGCCGCTGGATCAGGTCCTCGTCCCAACCCCCCGACAGCACAACGTCTTTGCGCGCCACCGCCATCAGGCTCTTGAGCTTGTCGATGTCGGTGAACGTGCCCGACGCCTGCAGTTCTTGCATGACCGACGACAGGAACGCCTGCTGCCGGTGCGTGCGATCCAGGTCTCCATTTTCCAGGCCGTGGCGCTGCCGGACGAACGACAGCGCTTGGGACGCGTCCAGTCGCTGCCGGCCCGCTGGGAAGTCCGCACCCGAATACGAGTCCTCGACAGCGTGATTCAGACACACCTCCACGCCGCCCAGGGTTTGCGCCAAGTCGTAGAAGCCGGCCAAATTGACCTCGGCGAAATAGTCGATCGGGACGCCGGTCAGGCTGCGCACCGCGCGCAGCGTCGCCGCCCGGCCCGCCTCACGGCCCCGAGTCTCGAGTTCCTTCTGGGTGATGCTGCCCTGGCTGGCGAGCTTGTTGGCGACGTACTGCTTCGTAAGCCCGTATGCCTCTTTGATTTTGATGTGGTTGTATCCGGGCACGCCGTTGAACGGCACCCAGTCGTCGCGCGGGATAGAAAAGGCGACGGCTTTGTTGTCGGCCCCGACATGGATGAGTATGAGGGTGTTGGTGTTATAGCCGCCGTTGTCGGAATCGCCTGCGTGCAAATGCTTTAGGATCGACCAGGGCAGGTCGTTGCCGTCCTGGTCTTTGCGCGAGTCCAGTCCGATGAGCAAGATGTTCATGTTGTCGCCGCTGGACCGTGGGTCCTCCGGCGACAGGGCATCCGAGACGGTGATGCCGCCCAGCGCGCCGTGAGCCACGTAGTATCCCGTGCCCGTCATCAGCACGGCCGCCACCGATACCAGCGTCATCAAGCTGCGCGTCAGCGCCTTGCGAAGGCGCGACGGTTGCCGAACGGCGCGGTGGCGACGATGTGCGCCACCAGACTGTGCCATCAAAAACCTCGCCCCGTGACCAGCGCACCACCCGCCACCGCAATCGTGGTTTGCGGTGATGTCGCTTGCAGCATGCTGTCAAGTATGCGTTAGCTTGCTATGAACCCTCCAATTAAGCGGGTCGATGTAAGCTGGCTCACCTGCCGGGGATACCCGGATTTTAAGCCGTCAATCGGGCTCTGACCAGCGCCTTTGGCCGCTATCGCCGAGCCTGCCCACCGCGATCGTGCCGAGATCGAGCCCGACTTGTTACACCGCCGGCATCAAATGTTGGCCGGCCAAGGCCGTTCAGCAATAGGGGTATTCGATGTGCCATCTGCCGTTCACGTAATCGGCGCGATATTGGCCACCAAGTTGCGGATTGGCGTCCCGAATGACACCGGAGCCGCCGACGTTCGGCGCGAAGCCGGGCGGATCCCAGGTGATCGACTGGGGGTTGGGCGGCAGGCTTGGCGTGCAATTGATTTGCTTCTGGATGTAGCCGTCTTTGATCTTCTGCTCCGCCGTGGCCTGGTCACCGGCGTCGGGTGCTGGATCGGCCGGGCAGAAAGCGCTTGTGCCGCATGCGCTTTGGCGCGCGCCGACGAGTGACACCGCACCGGCGGGCGCGCTCGTCATCAGCAGTGCCGATACGAGCATTCCCGTTGCCGCGGTGCCGCCACGTCGCCACATCTGGCCCCCTAGCCCGCCTTGACCAAATCTTCGCCCGAGCTGTAAAAGAGGCGAATATTTGAGCCCGCGATGATTTCGGCGAGGTATACGCCGACCGGTTCCACCTCGTAGTAATAGTGAATATTGCCCTGCGGATCCACCGCCGTCGCGCAAAACAGGCCCGGCGCACCGCACCTTTGCTTGACCGGTATCGCGAGGATGCCGATTACCAGCGCGACAAGCAGCACGACCGCGACCGGGACTCTGTTGGCTGCGTGCCGGGTCGGCACAGGATGCATCAAAGGAGTGTAAGCGTCTTCCCGGCGGCTGGCCCTCCCGCCGGACGGTCGTGTCATGCCACGATATTCGCCATGACCGTGGTTCTGGTGCATGGCAATCCCGAGACTGCCGCCATCTGGGGCCCGCTGGTCGAGGCCCTCGGGCGCCAGGATGTGGTGCTGCTGTCGCCGCCGGGCTTCGGGGCGCCCTTGCCCGACGATTTCCCGGCCACCTACCTGGCCTACCGCGCCTGGCTCGAGGCCGAGCTCGAGCGCATCGAGGGACCGATCGATCTCGTCGGGCACGACTGGGGCGGCGGCCACGTGGTGAATGCCGTGATGCACCGGCCCGAACTCGTGCGCAGCTGGGTCAGCGACGTCGTCGGGCTCTTCGACCCCGACTACGTGTGGCACGACTTCGCGCAGACGTGGCAGACGCCAGGTGAGGGCGAAGAGCTGGTGGCCACGCTGCTCGGCGGCACGGTCGAGGACCGCGCGCAGCGGATGGCCGCCTTTGGCATCCCCTCAGACATCGCGACCTCGATCGCCCCGGAGCAGGGGCCGGAAATGGGTCGGGCCATCCTGTCGCTGTACCGCTCGGCGCGCCAGCCCGCGCTGGCCGAGGCCGGTCGCGGGCTTGAGAAGGCCGCGGCCCGGCCGGGGCTTTCGCTGCTGGCCACCGAGGACCCGTTCATCGGGGCGGCCGACAACCGGCGCCGCGCCGCCGACCGGGCGGGCGCGCGCACCGAGGTGCTCGACGGGCTCGGGCACTGGTGGATGGTGCAGGATCCGGCGGCGGGCGCGGCGGCATTGACGCGCTTCTGGGAAACGCTCGGCTAGGCCATTTTTCGGGGCGCGTCGAGTGTGAAAGAAGGGCTTTCGATGTGAGGTGAGGGCGGGTTTTTCGACGATTCTCAGCCCTCACTACACACCCAAAGCCCTCAATGCACACTCAACGCGGGAGCCGGACCTTCGGCTTCCGTTCGTTTTGGTACGCGCGCCCGGCGGGTACGCACCGATGATGATCGACACCGAACCCGGTACCCCGGACGAGACGCCCGAGCGGCTGACGCCGGCGGAACCACCCGAACGGCTCACGCCGGCGGACCCGCCGGAGCGCCTGACGCCGGCGGACCCGCCCGAGCGCCAGCTGCCGGCATGACAGACCCGACCACGGATGGAGATGACGCATGCGCGCCGAAGAAGGCGACGAAACGGTCAAGGACTATGCCGCCGAGGGCGAGCAAACCCTCGGGCGGATCAAGGATTCGCAACGCGCGGGCAGTCGTCTCGGTCGGCTTTTCCTGCGGATAACCAAGTTCGTCGGGGTCAACCGGGCTTCCTCCGGCGGCCGGCGCGCCGGCTGATTCAGCAACTCTTGGGCGACGGAAACGCCCGGAGATCTCGAGAGGGTCTTACTATCTCCTGGTGACTACCGCGCCCGAGACGTTCTCGACCCAGGGCCCCGGTGGCGTCCGCATCGTCGCCGACCGGTTGGGCGACCCCCAGGCCCGCGCCGTGGTGTTCTTGCACGGCGGCGGACAGACGCGTCGTTCCTGGGCCAAGGCGGCCGCGGCCGTCGCCCAGCGCGGCTTCCAGGCGGTCACCATCGACCTGCGCGGCCACGGCGAATCCGACTGGTCGAGCGAGGGCGACTATCGCGTGGTCAGCTTCGCCGCCGACGTCCAGGAGGTGTTGCGTACCCTGCCGCCGCAGCCTGTGCTGGTGGGCGCGTCGCTGGGCGGCTTCACCACGATGCTGCTGGAGGGGGAGCTCGCGCCGGGCACCGCCAGCGCCGTCGTCCTCGTCGACATCGTGCCCAACATGGAGCAATCCGGCGCGAACCGCATCCACAGCTTCATGGCCGAGCGCGTGGAATCAGGATTCGCCTCGCTCGATGAAGTTGCGGACGCGATCGCCGAATACAACCCGCACCGTCCCAGGCCCACCGATCTGGACGGCCTGACCACCAACCTGCGCCGACGCGGCGATCGCTGGTATTGGCATTGGGACCCGCAATTCATCAGCGGCACGGCCCCGTATCCTCCGTTCGAAGTCACCGACGCCGACCGCATGCACACCGCCGTCGAGGCGATCGTGCGCAACGGCGTGCCGATGCTGTTGGTGCGGGGTCAGGTGAGCGACCTGGTCAGCCAGGAGCGCGCGGACGAGTTCCTCGCCCGCTTCCCGCAGGTCGAGTTCACCGATGTGCGCGGGGCGGGACACATGGTCGCCGGCGACCGCAACGACATCTTCGCCGAGGCGGTCCTCGATTTCCTCACCCGCCACGTGGGCGGCTGACGCCGAAACCGCGAAGCAATGGCGGTGGGCTGAACACCTGAAGAACGCGGTAGCGAGCGCGAAACCTGGCGTCGTCGAAGTATCCGGCCAGTTCCCCGTCCAGCGCGACGGCGGTCGGCCCGTCGACGGCGGTGAAGCTGAACTCCGGGACGTGCTGCTCGTGATAGAGCCGGCTGCGTTGCAGGCGACCGAGCACGAGCGCCGTCATGATCCGCAGCCTGCCGAACCGGCGGCCGGCCTCGAGGATCCGCACGTCGATCAGGCCGGTGTCCATCCGGTTGCGCTGCGCGGGCGCGAAGCCGGACGGCACGTACGTCGAGTTGCCCAGGAAGAACAGAGACGCCTGAATGTCCCTGTTGCCGTAGTTGATTCGCACCGGAGCATCGTGGCGCAAGCTGTGAAACGTCGCGTAGGCCGCCGCGAGAGGCTTGCCGACCTTGCGTTCGTAGCGTTCTCGCGTCCGCACGAATCTCGGATAGGCGCCGATGCTCGCGGTGTTGATGACCACGCGGGTGTCGTTGAAGGACACCAGGTCGACGCGCGAAGTCGTGCCCTGTCGGATCGCCCGAATCGTCTTGGCTACGTGATCGCAACCGATGTCCTTGGCGAAATGGTTGAACGTGCCGGCCGGGAACACCGCGAGTGGGCGGCCGAGATCGGCCGCAATTCCCGCGGCGCACGCCACGGTGCCGTCGCCGCCGCCGATTCCAAGCACCTCGGCTCGCTCGGCCGCGTCGCGAAGCAGCTCCACCAAGTCGTCTTCGGGTGTCAATTCGATGATTTCGGCTTTGGGCAGTTCCCTTCGGACCTCGCCGATGACGCGCCGCCCGGTACCGCTGCCCGACGCCGGGTTGACGACCAGCACCAGGCCGGCGCCGTCGGGGCGGGGCGGCACATCGATGCGCAGCGGGTCGGCGGGCGGGAGATGGTGCTCGACGATCGGCGGGACTAGGCGGCCGCCCACCACGGCTATCGATGCGCCGATGCCGAAGCCCGCCAGGACGTCGCCGGGATAGTGCGCGCCGGTCGCGACACGCGACAAGCCGACGAGCCCGGCAAGCGGCGCCAGGGCCAAACCCAGCATGGGGCTTTGCAGGCCGGCGCCGATCGCGAAGGCGGCCGCGCTGGCGGCGTGCCCGGAGGGCATGGAATGCGACTTCGGATATCTTCGCAGGCGTCGCATCGGGGGAACCAGCCCGCGATAAGGGCGCTGCCGCCGCCAGATGCGCTTGGCCAGCTGATTGGTCACCAGGCTGGTCACCGCAAGACTTGCGACGCCTCGACCGGCGGCGTGCCGAGCCGACCGATTGCCCGACATCCCCATGGCCAACGCGATGGCCAGCCACAGCTTGGAGTGGTCTGCGGCGCGACTCAGCGCCGGCATCGCCTTGTCCAGCAGAGGATTTCGGGTGTCCGCGATCGCGGCAAACACCTCATCGTCCAGGGTTGCGAGACCCCGGGTGACCTCGCGGACTCCGCGCGATGTCTGCGCCCGCCACGTCATAACGCGTCATCGTGTCGGTCCGCAGAACCCCTGCGTAGGGTCCAAAGTCATCGATATGGCGGCGGCGCTAGTCGTCGGCGATTCCGGGTTCGCTCAGCGACGCGACGGTGTCTTCGCGGTACCGCAGCGAGCGCGCGGCCACCGCGAACTGGCGCAGCTTGTCGATGACGGTCTGCCCTTCCGGCTTGTGGCCCCAGATGCTGATGCCCTGGTGCGTGGTCGGCTCCCAGGTCGATTCGTTGACGACGATCGGGTTCCACCCGACCTCCCACTCGAACCCAGACGGGGTCACCGCGTAGTAGGACAGTTCCTTGTCGTTGGTGTGCTGGCCGACCGACAGGGCCATGTCAAACCCGAGCCCCTTCACCCGCTGATACGACGTGAGCATATCGTCGAGCGTGGCGACCTGCACGTTGACGTGTTGGACGCGAGTGCGAATCGGGTTGAGAGGCAACATTGTTGCGGCGGCGATTGCCACGGAATGGTGACGCTCGTTGACTCGCAGGAACCGGATCTTGAGCTTGAGGCCGTTGATTGTCTCGTCGATGTAGTCCGACAGCCGGGCGTCGAAGACGTGGTTGTAATAGCCGCGGACCAGGTGCGGATTCTTCGTGGTGAGGGCGAGATGGCCCATTCCGCCTGCGCCGGTGACGAATCCGCGCCCCGGTATCTCCAGCGACAGCGGCGCCGTGCGGGCGGTGGTGTAGATCTCCTGGGCGAGGCCGTTCGGGCCGGGGAATCGCAGGAAGCGCTCGACCCCGCGCAGCTTCGCCTCTTCATCGGTGCCCTCGACCGAGGGCACGCCGTGGTCGGCGACGCGGCGACTGATTTCGTCGAACGTCGCGTGGCCGTCGAGCTGCCAACCCAGCGCGACCACGTCCTCGGCCGGCCCCCGCCGCAGCAGCACGCGACATTCGTTGTCGTCGAGGCGGAATCGAATCGTGTCGGGCGCCATGTCGTCGAGGTGCATACCGATCGCGTCGCGGCCGAAGCGCTTCCAGTCGCTGATCTTTTCGGTCTCAATCACGACGTAACCCAGGTGCACGTTGCCGAACACCGAAGCCTTTTGAGTGGTAGACATCTTTATCCTTGTAATCTGTTGCGTTAGCTAGGTTTTAAAAAAGAGGTGGTGACCGCGTTGAACAGTTCGGCGCGCTCCCACTGCACCCAGTGTCCGGCGTTGGCGGCGAACAGGACGTCGGCGTTGGGCATCCGCTCGGCCAGCATTTCCGCCCCGCCGGGTTTGTTCACCTTGTCGTCCCGACCCCAGATGATCAGCGTCGGCGTCGAGAGGCTGCTGAGCCTGCGGTCGCGGGTGAAGTCCATCCGCCACAGGGTGCGCAACCCGGACGGGCGTTGCAGTGGAGGGTTGGCGACGACCTCGGGATCGATCGATGCCGTGTAACGGGATTCGATCAGCGAGTCGGGCACCGAGTCCGCGTCATACACCAGGTACGAGCGGATGAAGGTGCGCAGCTTCTCGAGGCTCGGTCCCTCACCGCCGTAATAGCCCAGCAGATTTTTCAGGCCGGCGCTGGGCAGCCCGCGGCTTGTCCCGACGCCACCGGGACCCATCAGCACGAGTTTGTTCACTCGGTACGGGGTATCCAGCGCGAGCCGCAGCGCGCAGGATCCGCCGTAGGAGTTACCGACCAGGTGCGCGCTGTCGATGCCGAGCTCGTCGAGCATCCCCCGGATGTGATCGGCGAGGTATCCGAACGGATCTCGCCGGTCGACACCCTTGGTGGAGCGGCCGTACCCGGGCATGTCCGGAACGATGACCCGGAAGTTCTCGGCGAGTGGCTCGATGTTGCGCGTGTAGTTGGACACGCCCGACGCGCCCGGTCCGCCGCCGTGCAACAGCACCACGGCGGGGCCGCTGCCCGTCTCGGCGAGGAAGATCTCCTTCCCCTTGACCCGGACCGTGCGTTCCGTGAGGGTGGCGGTAGTCATGTTGTCTCCCTTAAGATTTGAAGCCGGCTGGCGGCGGTGGCAGGGGCTGACCGGCGGCGGCGCCGGCGTAGACGAAGCCGTCGGGCCGGACGGCCACCACCGACGCGCCCTTCTTGGCGAGCCAGGCGGTTAGCGACCCATCGGTGTCGACGACGCAGTCGGCACGCGGAACGCTTCCGGGCGGAGTGACTTGCATGACCGGAATGCCCACGGCCCGCCAGTCCGGCCAGTCGGATCCCGGGCCGGTGTGCAGCACGGTCCAGCGGCCGCCAATCACGTCATCGAGGCGCACGCTGTCACCCTTTTCGTCGCGCACGTGCGGCTGGGGGACCAGCCAGCCGACGGCCCGGTTGCCGTTGCGGGCCAGCAGGCCTTCCTGGTAGTGCGCGTCGGGGATCCAGCGGTGGTTGCGCAGCCAGGTGAGGAAGCCCGGCACCTTGCTGGCCGTGCGGAAGATGTGAT
This sequence comes from Mycobacterium sp. IEC1808, assembly GCF_002101935.1. NCBI lineage: Bacteria > Bacillati > Actinomycetota > Actinomycetes > Mycobacteriales > Mycobacteriaceae > Mycobacterium > Mycobacterium sp. IEC1808. The sequence continues at coordinate 15,736 of NZ_LQPV01000006.1, forward strand.
TGCGGGCCGCCGCGCGAAACCGGTTGCGCTGGATGATCAGCTTGCCGGTCTTCACCGCGCGGTTGGTCACCTCCTTGACATGCGGCATCCGCTCGGTCTGGTAGGTGTCGAGCACGGATTCCGGCAGCGACCCGTTGAGCACGGCGCCGAGCTTCCAGCACAGGTTCGCCACGTCGCGCACGCCGGCGCACATGCCCTGGCCGATCCATGGGGGCATCGCGTGGGCGGCGTCGCCGGCCAGGAAGACCCGGCCCACCCGCCACCGGTCGGCGAAACGGACGTGATGGCTGTAGCAGGCATAGCCGAGGATCTGCACGTTGTCCGGCGATATTCCCTGGCCGCGCAGCACGTTCCAGATTGCTTCCTCGTGCAGGAGGTCCTTCTCGTCCTCCTCGTCGCGTACCGGGAACTCCCAGCGGTGGTGTCCCAGCGGGGTGGGGCAGTCGACGGTGGGCCGTTCGGGGTTGCAGTGGAACCGCAGCCGGTCGTGGCCCGGCCATTCCTTGAGCACCTTGGTGTCGATGACGATCCAGCGCTCGCCGTAGGTGCGGCCGCCGAACCCGACACCCAGCTGCGCGCGGGTCGCGCTCGATCCGCCGTCGGCCGCGATCACATAGGAGGCCCGGATCCGGCGGAACTCGTCGGCGTCGAGGTCGGCGAGCATCAGCTCGACGTGGTCGTCCTTCTGGACCAGGCGTAGGCATTCGTGCTTGAGCAGGATGGAAACGTTGGGGAAGCGATCGACGCCTTCGCGGAGCACCTTCTCCAGCGCCGGCTGGTAGATGAACTGCTGCGGCGGGTGGCCGTTGCCGCGCGAGACCGGTAGCAGCTTGACGAACGGCACGCCATTGGCGTCGACGAAGTTGGCGCCGCGGCCGGGCTGCATGTCCGCGTTGAGGCGATCGGCCAGCCCGACCTGCTGCCAGATCCGAACGACCTCCTCGTCGGTCGAGATGGCGCGCGCTCGCGCATAGATGTCGGGGTCGCGTTCCACCACGACGACGTTGAGGCCCAATTGGCCCAACAGGTTCGCCGCGGTGCAGCCGACCGGGCCGTAGCCGACGATCGCCACGTCATAGGTTTTCTGGTCTTTCATTTCCGGCCCCTTCGCCAGGCTTGTTAATGTAGCGATCCATACAGTAAGCTCTTGTAGCGTGAGCGTCAACACCCAAAAAGGAGGGAACGTGACGGCAGAACCCGAAAAGACGGGCGCAACCGCACCTCGCGGCCGCAGGCGCACCCGGGCCAACGGGGAACAGTCGCGCGAGCGGATCCTCGATGCGGCGACCGAGGTCGCCACCGAACGCGGCTACGAAGGAACCACCATCTCCCTGGTCAGCAAGAAGAGCGGCCTGCCGCCGACGTCCATTTACTGGCACTTCGCCGACAAGGACGACCTGATCGCCGCCGTCATCGAGCGCAGTTTCGGGCGGTGGATGGCGGTCCTGGACCTGCCGGGTGGCGAAATGGCCGCAGAGCGGGTGAACGAGCTCGGGATGCAGGTGGCCAAGGCGCTGCTGGATGCCCCTGACTTCCTCCGGCTGGGCCTGATGCTGGCGCTGGAGCGCCGCCCGGTCGAGCCGCGCGCCAGGGCGATGTTCCTCGAGGTCCGCGACCGCGCGTTTCACCGGTTCGAGGCGGTCGTGCGCGACCTTGCCCCCGAGCTCGACGCCGAAGGCGTGCGCCTGCTCACCACCTATGCGATCGCCGGAGCCGACGGCCTGTTCATCGCCAAGGAGGTCGGCGGCGACTCGGTCGACTTGCTCAAGCTGTTCGACCTGCATGTGCGCCTGGTCTTCCAGGCGGCGGCGAAGCTTTTGGAGTCCGGAGAACCGACATGATCGATGTGACCGCACGTGACCCGCAGCTCGACGACGCCGCGAGGCGGCTGTATGCGGCGCAGGTGGGCAGCAGTCCCATCCCGCCGCTGACCGATACCTATCTGAATCTCGGTGTGGCGCAAGCCTATTCGGTGCAGCGGCGCAACTTGGCCCGCCACCTGGCTGATGGCGCGCTGCTGTGCGGCCACAAGATCGGGCTGACCTCCGCGCCGATGCAAAGCCTGCTGGGTGTCAGCGAGCCCGACTTCGGCTATGTCCTCGACAGCATGGTGCTGACCGACGGGACTTCGGTGCCGAGAGCTGCGTTCTGTGCGCCCCGGGTGGAACCCGAAGTGGCGTTTCTCCTGCGGGCTCCGTTGCGCGGCCCGGGGGTGACCGTCGCCGAGGTGATGGCGGCCACCGAAGCGGTGGCCGCGGCGCTGGAGATCGTCGACAGCCGCATCGCCGACTGGCGGATCACGCTGGCGGACACCATTGCCGACAACGCCAGCTCTGGTGCGGTGGTGCTCGGCGAGTGGGTCCCGATCTCCGACGCGCCGCCGCTGTCCGGCACCACCGCGGCGCTGTACCTGAACGACGTGCTGGTCGAAAAGGGGCAGGGCACCGCCGTCATGGGCGATCCGGCCGTCGCCGTCGCGTGGCTGGCGAACGCCCTGGCCGAGTACGGAACCGGAATCGACGCGGGGCAGTTCGTGATGTCCGGCTCTTACACCGGGGCCGCGTTTGTCGGGGCCGGCGACCGCGCCGCGGCCACGATCACCGCCCTGGGCGCCGTCAGCATCACGTTTGAGTAGAGGAGAAACCCATGGCCAGTCAACAATTCCCGGTGGCGATCATCGGGTCCGGCAACATCGGCACCGACCTGATGCTCAAGATCCTGCGCAGTGACGGACCGCTGACGATGGCGGCGTTGATCGGAATCGATCCGACCTCCGACGGGCTGGCGCGGGCGAAGCGGGCCGGCGTGCCGACGTCTGCGCAGGGCGTGGACGGGCTGCTGGCGATGCCGGGCTTCGACCAGATCCGGTTGGTGTTCGACGCCACGTCCGCCGAGGCCCACGTCAAGCACTGGGAGGCCCTGCGCCACACCGGTGTACGTGTGCTCGACCTGACTCCCGCCGCCATCGGCCCGTTCTGTGTGCCGGTGGTCAACCTAGAGGACCACATCGACGAGCCCAACCTGAACATGGTGACCTGTGGCGGGCAGGCCACCGTCCCGATTGTGGCCGCGGTGAACCAGGTGGCGCCGGTGTCCTACGCCGAGATCGTGTCAGCGATCTCGTCGAAGTCCGCGGGCCCGGGCACCCGGGCCAACATCGACGAGTTCACCGTGACCACGGCGACCGCGCTGAAAGTCGTCGGCGGGGCGCAGCGCGGCAAAGCGGTGATCGTCCTCAATCCGGCCGATCCGCCGGTCATCATGCGCAACACGGTGTACTGCCTGGTGGAAGGCGACTGCGACCAAACCGCCATCGAGGCGTCCATCGCGGCGATGATCGAGCGGGTCCAGGACTACGTTCCCGGTTATCGGCTCAAGCAGCCGGTGCAGTTCGAGACCTTCGGTCCCGACAAGCCGCTACATATTCCCGAGACCGGGAAGTTCATCGGCACGAGAGTCACCACGCTGCTGCAGGTGACGGGCGCCGCGGATTACCTTCCCGCGTACGCCGGCAACCTCGACATCATGACCTCCGCGGCGCTGGCGACCGCCAAAAGCATTGCCGCGCACGAGATGACGAACGTAGGAGTGTAACGATGGACAAGTCGCTTTACATCAGCGACGTTACGCTGCGGGACGGGATGCACGCGGTTCGCCACCAATACACGCTGCGGCAGGTCGCCGACATCGCCGCGGCGTTGGACGCCGCGGGCGTCGATTCGATCGAGGTCGCCCATGGCGACGGGCTGGGCGGCTCGAGCTGCGTTTACGGCTTCGGCGGCCACACCGACCTGGAGTGGATCGAGGCGGTCGCCGGCGTGGTGCGCCGGGCGAAGATCGCGACCCTGATCCTGCCGGGCGTCGGCACGATCAGGGACCTGGCCGCGGCGCACCGGGCCGGGGCCGGCGTGGTGCGGGTCGCCACCCACTGCACCGAGGCCGACATCTCCGCACACCACATCACCGCGGCCCGCGAGATGGGCATGGACACCGTCGGATTCCTGATGATGAGCCACCTGACCACTCCCCAGGGGCTGGCCGAGCAGGCCAAGTTGATGGAAAGCTTCGGGGCCGGCTGCGTGTACGTCGTCGACTCCGGCGGCGCCATGACCATGCGCGACGTCGCCGAGCGGGTCGACGCGGTGCGCCAAAACCTTTGTCCGGAAACCGAAATAGGCGTCCATGCTCACCACAATCTGTCGTTGGGCGTGGCCAACTCGATGGTCGCTGTCGAGCACGGGTGTCGTCGCGTCGACGCGTCCCTGGCCGGCATGGGTGCCGGCGCGGGCAACGCACCGCTGGAGGTTTTCATCGCGGCCGCCACCCGCATGGGCTGGGAGCACGGCTGCGATCTCAATGCCCTCGAGGATGCCGCCGACGACCTCGTCCGCCCTCTGCAGGAACGTCCGGTGCGCGTCGATCGCGAGACGCTGACGCTGGGCTACGCCGGGGTGTACTCCAGCTTCTTGCGCCATGCGGAGGCGGCGGCGGAGCGGTTCGGTGTCGACGCGCGAACGCTGCTGGTCGAGGCAGGGTGTCGCGGGATGGTCGGCGGCCAGGAAGACATGCTCGTCGACATCGCCCTGGACCTGTCGGGCGCGGCGCCGCGCTGACCGTTCCCGAGGGTATTCGGCGCGGCTCACGCCTCGTCGAGCACCGGGAACAGCAGCTGTTGCATGAGTAGCTGCACGGCCGCCGCGAGCGGGATCGCCACCAACGCCCCGACCACGCCCAGCCACGCCGCGCCGAGGAGCACGGCGACCACGGTAACGCCGGCCGGCACTCGCACCGCACGGCCGATGATTTTGGGCGTCAACAGATAATCCTCGCCCAACCGGAAGCCCATGTAGAAGAGAACGGTCACGATGGCGACGGGGATCGAGACGCTCAGCGCGACCGCGGCGACGATGAATCCGCCCACTGTCGAGCCGTATGGGAAGAGGTCCAAGACGGCCACCACTACGCCGAGCAGTACCGCGTATGGGACGTCGAGAACGAGACACCACACAAAGGTGGCGGCCCCCGCAATCACCGAAGTCAGCACGTTCCCAAACAGATACGCACCAAACTTGGCCACCACCTCGTCACCGATCAGGATGGCGCGCGGCCGCCGAGAGTTGGGCATGAGGCGGTAGAAGCCGGCGCGGATGCGGCGCATGTCGGCGAGGAAGTAAACGGTAAGCATTGCCACGATGCCGACGTGCGACATGACGCCGAACACCTCCGACCCGGTCCGGACGATCCCCGCGACGGTGAACCGGCCGGACCCGTTGACCAGGTCGGTGATTCGCTGTTGCAGGTGGACGCGTTCGTTGAGCCTGCCGATGAGGGACGAACGGTCCTGGGCGTGCTGCAGGTAATGGGGCAGTTGGTCGACGAGCTGACGCGCCTCTTGCACCAGCGGGGGAATGGTCGCGGCCAATGTGCCGGCGATGAGGGCGAACACGGCCGTCAGCACGATCGTGACCGCCGCCCAGCGCGGCACCCTGCGGTTGACGAGCCACGACACGGCGGTCTCGAGTCCGAGCGCGAAAAACATCGCCAAGCCGATCAACACCAGCACCGACGACATTGACCCGAGGACGAGCACCGCGCCATACGTCACGGCCACGCCGGCTGACGCGGTCAGCCCGACAACGAACGGGGAGCGCCTGTTGAACGGCTGCCCGCGCCGGCCGAGTTGATGTGTGTCGGAACGCAGTTGCGCGGCGCGCTGTTCGGCGTCGACGATCGGTCCTTCGTCGGCGCCGTGTGGGCGACCCACCAACCGGTGATGGCCCCGATCGGCAAGGTCTTGTTGTGGCTCCGGGTTGTCAACCACCTGCATGCCCCGTTTCATCGGCCCGAGCCGGGCAGCTCCTGGCCCGACGTCTTTACAGCGTGACGGGCGCGGGGCTCATCCGGTCGCAATGACACGCGCCTACCGGCAGGCACGGGCGTTCGGAGCGCTCCTGTCGCCGTTCGGCCGAAGCGGTTGCCAGACAGACGCTTCCGACCGCGGCGATTCACCGCGGATCAGGGACTTTGTGCCCTAGGTGCGCGGCCCGCAAAGCCGCACGATTTTGGATGCGGATACCACAAGGCGTTAAGGAGCGTGCCATGACCGCAGTGCAGACACCGGAAATATTTCGTGATTTGTGGAAGACGGTCCTGGCGTCCGGGGTGATGGCCCTGGCGCTGGGCGTGGTGGTGCTGATCTGGCCCGGAAAATCGATCCTCGTCGCGGCGGTGTTGTTCGGCGCGTATCTGGTGGTCTCGGGCATTGCGCAGGTCGCTTTCGCGCTGACGTTCGATGTGCCGGCCGCCAGCCGGGTGCTGTACTTCATCTCCGGAGCGCTCTCGGTTGTCCTGGGCGTGCTGGCTTTCCGGCATTTCGGCGGCGGCTACGCGGTTCTGCTGCTGGCGATCTGGATCGGCGTCGGCTTCATCTTCCAAGGCGTCACGGAGGCGGTGCTGGCGATAAGCCATCCGGAGCTGCCGGAGCGGCCATGGCACACCTTCCTTGGGATCCTCACAACCATCGCCGGCATGGTCATAATCACCTGGCCTTTCGACAGCATCGTGATGCTTGCGCTCGTCACTGGGGCGTGGCTTGTGGTCATCGGAATCTGTCAAATCGTCTGGGCATTGCGGGCCCGCAGGACCGCCGACCACGCGGTGCAAGGAATGGGGCGTCTGGCCGGTGCCGCCAGCTGAGGTCGGCATGCCCGATTTGATCGCACCCATTCGCGAAATCATCGAAAAGCACCGCGCGGTGCAGGATGTCGACGATTCGGGGGTGTCCTGCAGTTGCGGAGCGGAAGGGTTATCCGATCACTCGGGGCATGTTGCCGAGCGGATCCTCGATCGGTTGCGGCTCAAGCCCGAAGCCATCGATGACGCCAAGAAGAAGATCCGCTATGCGACGGCGTGGCTGGATTGGGAGCTGACCATAGCCGAGGGCGCACAATGCTGATCAGTCTCTGTCGTTGTCCATAACAAATCCATACCCTCCGAGCACCCGCGCTTGACGGCGTCGCACGCCACTTCGTAGCGCGGGCCGGTGGTCGCGCTGTTAACATGCTGCCCTACACGAGAAGAGAGGCGGCGTGACCGTGCGGTGGTTGCGGGGGTTGGGGCTGGTCGGTGCCGTCGTCATTGCCGCGGTGGGCTTGGCGAGTCCGGTGTGGGCAAATCCGGGTGTGGAGCCGGGCATCAGGGTCGAAGATGAAAGCAGCAGGTGCACAGCGGGTTTCGCCGCCCAAGGCAACGACGGTAGCTATTACCTGATGACCAGCGGGCACTGCGACGCGCACGACGGCTCGGCGTGGACCTACGGCGATAACGTGCCGCTGGGCCGGATCACGGCCAGCGAGCACGAAGCCGACACGAGGGATGCCGCGATCATTCGCCTTGATCCGAGCGTCGGCACGCCGGTCGGCCACGTCGGTGGCCGGTATGTGGTCCGGGATGTGCTGAGCGCGAACCAGATTCAGGTCGGCATGCCGTTCTGCAAGATCGGCGCTGTCACCGGTGAGACGTGCGGCGCCGTCAAGGGCATCGAGGGCGACGTCGTCGAAGCCAGCGTGTACAGCCTCAACGGCGACAGCGGCAGCCCCGGCTTCGTGAAGAACCCGGACGGCACCGTCAGCGCCGTCGGCCTGTTGATGTCCTCGCCCGATGACGACGATTACACGACGTACTTCGCACTCGTGAATCCACTGCTCGGCAGGTGGGGCTTGCACGTACTGCCCTGAGGCCGCGGCCCTGAGAACTGGCGTTTGCAATTTGCGGGATCGGGTATCCGGCGGAGCGGCGTTTATCAGCGTCCGTCTATTGGAGCCTGTCAACGAAATAGTACGAACCAGCGACACCAAGGAGATCAGTAGTGAAGCGTGGGATCGTGGTCGGGGTAGCGGGGGTGGCCGTGGTGGTCGCGGCGTGCGCCGGCTGTTCGAGTAACAAGTCCAGCACGGGAGCGTCATCGAGTTCTTCCGCGCCGGCGGCGGCCGGACCTCAGGTCGTCGTCGACGGGCAAAACCAGAACGTCAGCGGCCAAGTCACGTGCAACTCGGCTAACGGCGTCACCACCATCGGCATCGGCGACCCGACGGCCGGAGTCGGGGCGGTGGTCAGCAACGACAGTCCGCCGATCGTGCATTCGGTCGGACTGGGCAGCGTCAACGGGATTGCGCTCGGTTTCTCCGACGCCGCCCCCAACCAAGCGAGCAACGCAGGGGCTGCCGTCAATGGAAAGTCCTACGCCATCAAGGGCACCGCGACCGGCACCGATATGAGCAATCCGCAGCAGCCGAAGACGGTGACCAAGCCATTCGAACTGGACGTGACCTGCCCGTAGCGCAGGCGATCTAAACCCACCAGAGGGGACGCACTGAAATGTCTATGAAACGTATCGTCAGCGCGGCGGCGGTCGCGGCGGGGCTGAGTATCTCCGCCCTGAACCCGGGGTTCGCCAGCTCGGCGCCGCTAGACCCGCCACCGCCGTGCCCGAACTGCCACGGCGGCGGTGGTGGTGGCGTCGGCGGAGCGACGCAGGCCCCGCAGAATCCGCCGCAGACCCATGAGCCGAGCACCCAAAGCCAGCCGCCGGCCACCCAAAGCCAGCCGCCGGCGACGCACTCGACGCAGCCGCCGGCCACCGAGAGCACGCAGCCGCCGGCGACCCAGTCCAGCGAGCCGCCCGCGACCGAAAGCACGCACCCGTCGTGGACCCGAGGCAGCGAGCCGTCGAGTCCGGCAACCACCCAGCCGGGCGGGCAGACGACGGCGCCGAGCGCACAAACCACCGCGCCCGCGAGCGGGCAAACCACCCCGCCGTCCGGCCGGGAGGCGCGCCCGGCGCTCAACCCGCCGAGCACGCAGCCGCCGCACCCGGCCTACGTCCCGCGCCGCGATCTGGTCACGGCGAGCGCGGAAATCGGCGGCCCGGCAGGCGATGTCCAATTCAGCGTCGTGGGCCGCGGCGCGCCGCCTCCGCCGCCGGAGCGTGGGTGGGGCTGGAACGACGGCCCGGCCCCGCACCACGCCCCGCCCGGCTGGTATGGCCCGCCGCCGCCCGGCGGATGGGACGGCCCGCCGCCTCCCGGCGGGTGGAACCGCCCGTGGGACGGCCCGCCGCGCGACGTGGTCTACGCCCGGTCCGACTTCGGCCCGTTCGAGTACAACACCTTCACCGTCTTCCCCGTCTTCAACTGGTACTACGGCGGTTGGGGTTACTGGTTCTTCGGCGTCTGGGTTCCGCTGTACTGACGCCTCGCAGGCCCGCAGAGACAAACGAGAAGCCGCCCCGGCCCGCGCCGGGGCGGCTTTTTGTTGCTGACCTTTCCCCGCGACTGGTGTACGCGTAGAGCATGCACACGACGGACAGCCAATTCGTCAGGCTCGGTCGCGATGGCGGCTCGGTCGCCATCGAGTTGATCAACTCCAAGCCGCTGAACATCATCGGCACCGCCGCCATCGAGGCGCTGACCGAGGCGTTCGGCGCCGTCAGCCAGGACGGCGACGCGCGGGTCGTCGTGTTGCGCGGAGCGGGCGAGAGGGCGTTCATCGGCGGAGCCGACATCAACGAGATGGTCACCCTAGACCGGTCCAGCGCCGAAGTGTTCATCCGCCGGCTCGCGGGGCTGTGCGAGGCCATCCGCGACTGCCCCGTCCCGGTCATCGCGAGGCTTGCGGGCTGGTGCCTCGGCGGTGGGTTGGAGGTCGCGGCATCATGCGATCTGCGGATCGCGGAATCGGGTGCCAAATTCGGGATGCCGGAGGTGGCGGTCGGCATCCCGTCGGTCATCCATGCGGCGTTGATCCCACGGCTGATCGGGGCCTCGCATGCGACCTGGCTGCTGCTCACGGGTGAAACGATCGACGCCCGCACGGCCGCCGCCTGGGGCCTGGTGCACGAGGTCGTCGCGGCCGACGCCCTCGACGCCCGCGTCGCCGAGCTCGGCGCCAAGCTGAGCGGGTTCGGCCCGCAGGCGGTCCGGCAACAAAAGCGCCTCCTCAACAGCTGGTTCGACATGACTGTTGAGAGGGCCGTCGAGGACAGCGTCGAGCAGTTCGGGCTGGCGTTCCTGACCGGCGAGCCGCAACAGCAGATGCGGACGTTCCTCGCGCGCAAGGACGCTCGGCGGTAAGCCTTTCGCGTGCCGGTGATTGGTCGAAATCGGCCACACCTTCGCCCGTCGCGCTCCATGATGGCTAGTACTCAAAACCAAACCGGGGGGTTTAGGCGAATGTCATCTGTGCTCGTTCTGCCAGAAATATTGGAGACGGTCGCGGCCGATCTGGCGCGCATCGGTTCGGACGTGACCGCCGGCAATCTGGCCGCGGCCTTTCCGACGACCGAGCTGGCGGCGGCGGGCGGCGACGAGGTGTCGGCGGCAATCGCGGCGCTGTTCGGCGCGCACGCCCAGGACTATCAGGCGGCGGCGGCGCGGGCGACGACGTACTACGAGCAGTTCGTGCAGACGTTGACCGCGGCGTCGTCGTCGTACATGGCCACCGAGGCGGTCAACGCCGCCAGCCTTTCCAGCGAGCTGCGGGCGTTCCTCAACGCTCCGCTCAACACGATCACCGGGGCCTGGGCCAACAGCCCATTCGGAAGCGCGATCGACCAGGCGCTGTTCGGCACCGGGGGCAACCAGCAGTCGATCGTCATCGAGTTCGTGCGGCACGGGCAGTCAGTTGGCAACGCCGCCAACCTGATTGACACGGCCGTGCCTGGGTTGCCCCTCACGCCGCTGGGCATGCAACAGGCGACGGCCATCGGCACCGCGCTCGGGCCGCAAGGTAACTTCGCGGGGGTTTTCGAGTCGCAGCTGACCAGGGTCCAGCAGACCGCGTTCTTCGCCGGCATGAACAACGTGCCAATATTGGCCGGGCTCAACGAGATCAGTGCCGGCGTCTTCGACGGCGCACCGGACATCAGTCCCCAGGGCCTGCTGTATTTGGTTGCGCCGCTGGCGTGGACGCTCGGATTCCCCATCGTGCCGATGCTCGGCCCTGGCTCGGCCCACATCAACGGGATCGTTTTCGACCAGGGGTTCACCCACGCGATGCAGACGATGTATGGCACCGCGATGACGAATCCCGTCGTGAACCCGGGCAACGGCCAAATCACCGACGTCGCGTTCTCCAGCGAGTTCGCGATCGAGGTCGGCACGCTGATGAACGTCAACAATCCCGATCCCTTGCTGATGCTCACCCACCCGCTGCCCAACACCGGCGTCGTCGTGGTGCAGGGCAATCCCCAGGGCGGTTGGTCGCTGGTCAGTTGGGACGGCGTGCCGGTGGGGCCGCCGACCTTGCCGACCAAGCTGTTCGTCGACGTGCGCGACCTGATCACGGCGCCGCAATTCGCGGCGTGGAACAGCTTGACGGCCCTTGGCACCGGCGATCCGGCGACGATCTTGGGCGCGGTGCAGAACGGTGTCGACGAGGTCGCCGCCGCGACGGTTCACTTCCCGGTCGCGGTGGGCCGCGACTTGATCCACGCCGTGACCAACACCAGCGTCAGTGGGCTGACGGCCGAGCTGACCGGATCGCTCTAGCGACCGCGGCGGCGTAGCCACACGGCGATGACGACGGCGGCTGCCAGGACCGCCACAGCGACTGCGGCGCGGCGTGATCGCACCGCGTCCGTCTCGACGCCGTGGTAGGCCGAGGGCTCGTCGGAAGCTTCGCTCCTCGACCGCTCGAGAGGTTCGGGAACGCTGACCGGCGGGGCGGGTGGCTCCGGCATGCCTGCGGGAGCACGCGACTCCTGCACCGGTGCCGGCGCGGGGAGCGGCGCCGTGGCCGCCAAGGGGGGCGAGGGCGCCCGCCGATCCCGCCCCCGGCGCCGTCGGGGCGCCCAGACCTCGTCTCCCAGCTCGTCGGGAATCAGCCACATCAGCAGCGCGAGGTTGACCACCGCCAGAATCCCGTGCAGCAAGATGTCGGCGGCGTGGAAGCCCATCGGCGTCGGGACCCTGCGCGCCGTGGCGACACTGGTGAAGAACAACAACATCGTGTAGCCCACCGCGCCGACCGCCGTGACCGTCACCGCCGCGCGGCGATGCACGACGGCTGCAATGGCCACCACCCCGAACGCCAGCAGCAGGCCGCTGTGCGCCGGGGTCGACGTGAGGCCGAGAACGGGGGCGCCGGTGGGTCCGGCGTGCGGATGCATTGCCGCGGAGACCAACCCGGCGATGCCGAACGCGCTCACCAGCACGCCCTCGATCAGCAGGAACCAACGCCCGCTGTGGAAGCGCCCCGGGTCCATCGGGACCCTGCGCAAACCCGACGTCATGCCGGGAACGTGACCCGCGGTAACCGGCATCGCGTGACCTCCAGACTGAAAAAACGCTTGAGCACCGGCTACCCGCTACCGGCCGGACTACTCCAGCGGTCCCTGGTCCTGGCATGGTTGCCCGCCCAGTTGGGTATCTATCCGGTCAGATCGGCGCACGTCCGGACTGTGTCGTTCATCGAGGAGGCATCATGTTGCACAGCGTTGTCCTTGCCGCGGCACAACAACCCGAGGCTGCGGGCATCATCCTCAAGGGGATCAAAGGCATCTTCGTCGCGATCGGAAGCATCATCGCCGCCATCGTGTGCGCCGTGATCGCCGGCATGAAGGGTCGCAGCGCCCTCGGTTGGGGCTTGCTCGGGCTGTTCTTCTCGATCCTGACGCTGATCGTCGTCATCGTCATCCCGTCGAAGAAGTCGTGATTACCAACCCCACTCGTCGTCGTCCAGGACATCCACCGTGAGGTCGTTGTCGGCGGCCCCTTGCGTCCCGTAGAGAAAGGTGATCAGGGTTCGGTCGTCGTCGAGGGGCTCGGTCGCGACGATGGTGGCGTGCCCGATCCTCATGCGGATCCTGTCTCCGGGCTTCAACTCGTCAACACGCCTAAGGGCCACGCTCAACCAGTGACGCCGAGAAGATTGCTCATGTTAGGTGTCGATGATTCGCCGGGCCGCCACCTCGGCGCAACTCCGACACGACCAGGGGCCGGCCGAGGTCATACATAGCCGCGGGGCCGGCCGTTGGGGTCGGTAATTTGCTGAGAGGGGGGGTATTTGCCCGCTCGGTATGGCAACATTTAACGAAGCCACGGGTCGGGGGATGCCGCGACACTGTGGGGTGCAAATGAAAGTCAGGAAACCAATACAAGCTGAGTGGGCGCGTCGCCTGCTGATCCTCGTCAGCGCCCGCCAGATCGTTCGTTTCGTTGGGGCTGGCGCTGTCGCGACCTGCGCGGCGCTGCTTGGGACGCCCGTCCCGTCCGCGTCCGCCCAACCATGCTCCGACATTGAAGTCGTGTTCGCCCGCGGTACCTACGAGCCACCCGGCGTTGGCGCGGTGGGACAGGCATTTGTCGACTCCCTGCGCGCGCAAGCCGGCAATCGGTCGATCGGGGTATACGGGGTTGACTACCCCGCGAGCGGCGATTTTCCCCCCGCCGGCGATTTGCAAGCCGCCTTACCGTTCCTCAGCACCGTCATGAACGGGATCTACAACGCAAGGGATCATGTTGAGTACACGGCGGCGAACTGCCCGAACACCAGGATGGTGATCGGCGGCTACTCCCAAGGCGCAGTCATCGCGGGTTTCCTCACCTCGGCTTCCGTACCGAAGGAAGTACCTGCTGAGTACATGCCGTACGTACCCAAGCCGATGCCGCCGCAGATCGCTAACCACGTCGCCGCAGTCGCACTGTTTGGTAAGCCCTCGGACCAGTTCCTGAGCAGCTACGGCGCGCCGCCCATCAGGATCGGCCCGCTGTACGCGCCCAAGACCATCGAGTTGTGCGTTCCCGGCGACGACATCTGCTCTGGCGTCCCCAACCCGCAGCCGGGACTCGCACACCTCATGTACAGCACGAACGGGATGACCAACGACGCCGCAGCGTTTGCTGTGAGTCATCTCTAACAGCGCTGCTTGGGAAGTGGAGTGCTCGTATCCGGCCGTTAGCCGGCTGGATAGCTTTTGCAGGTGTTGGCCATCGTCACGAGAAGTCCGGCGTACTGGTTGACCGCAGCCGCCTGCTGCTGGATCAACTGCCGGCGCTGCTCAGCCCCCGAGTCGAGAAATGCATGTAGCCAGGTCTGCCTCTCCGGGGAAGCGGCGTACTCCGCGCCACCATCGGGCGAAGCCGCGTTCAGCGCCGCCGCCGCTTGCGGATAAGTGCAGTTCGTGTTGATGAGGGGAGTCAGATCTGGGTCTGCGGACGCGACCCCGGCCCCGGTGGTCCATGCCAATGCCGGAGCGCAAACCACGACAACCAGTCTTGCCGGCGAGTGTTTGGCCATTTCGTGCGCCTTCCTACCGATGCACCATTAACCCGCTGCCCGACCACGAGCCGTCTTTCTTCGCGACGCTAGCAGCCTCGTCATTGCGCTAAAAGCATCTGAAATCTGATCTCGAGGAATTGAGGCCCTTATCAGGATTGACCCGACGACCGCTCGCTTACCAAGGCGGCCCAGCACGCGTTATCTGCGGGCGTCTCACCGTGAGCGCCGTCAAATGAACTAGCGGGACGGTCAGTGTTGTTCGGCCGGTGCGGGTGGCGGTGGGCACGGCTTGCCGCCGCGTACGCCAATGACCGTTAATCCCGTGCTCGTGGTCACCGGTCCGACCGTCACGCCGCACGGCCAGTTGGACTGGAGGCCGGGATCATTCGGGTCCGGATCCACATAATCAGCTTGGGCTACCCCGGCGCCGAACGCCAGGGCGACCAGCGCCAGCCCCGCAGCGATGATTGGTGGTTTACGCATTTTCTTCACCTCTACCGGTGGAAAGGATGCCCTCGGAAGCCGCCATCATGACCGCCGCGGGCTGAGTAAACGCGAGACGGAGCGGGCTTGCCGCGCGCCCCAAAACTCTTTACCCGCGTCCCCCCGCCAGTGAAACGGAGCCAGACCGGCTCATCGATGATGCTGGGCGCCCGACAGTGTTGCGACGTCAGTCAGTAGTGCTTCCGCAGTAGAACGGCGCCGAGTTGGAGCCCCCTGTCAGGATTGAACTGACGACCGCTCGCTTACAAGGCGAGTGCTCTACCACTGAGCTAAGGAGGCCGGGTACCAGGGTGCCAGCCTAACGGGTCATTCGTCGCTTTCGATGATGCGCGTTGAGCGCACCGACCGAGACGACGACGGACGCCGCCGGCCCGGCAGCGGAATGCGGTCGGCGATGTTGCTCAACGGGTTGACCACCATGGTCAGGCCGACGACGGCGTCCTGCAGGGTGGCGATGGCCGGCTCCAGCGCCTCCATCCCCGGGGTCAGCCGCGCCAGGGTGTCGGCGACGTCGGCGAGCTGTTCCAGCGGACCGTTCCTGGCGGTGAGCTTGTCGACGAGGCCGCCCTCGGCGAGCAGCCGGTCCGCCAGCCCGTCCTCGGACAGCACCCGCTCGACCAACCCGTTTTCGTCGAGCAACTGATCGGCCAGCCCGCCGGGCTGCAGCGCGCGCTGCAGCGCGCCGCCTTCCGCGGTCAGCCGGTCGAGCACGCCGCCCTCGGAGGTCAGCATGTCGACTACGCCGCCGGGTCGCAGCAAGCGGTCCAACGGGCCGTCGGGCGCCACGGCGCGTCCCAGCGGCGCGTCGTCGTCCAGCAGCCGGGCCAGCCGGTTGGCGCGCACGATCGCCTCGTCGATCCCGAACATCGAAGCCATCGCGTAGGTACCGGAGTCCCCGGCGTCGCCCAGCGCACGCTTCGCCACCCCCACCGCCGCGGTAGCGACGTTCAAGCCCGCGTCGGCCGCGGCCAGCCCGACCCGCGCGGGGGCCGTCGCGAGCGACACGATTCCCTTGGCGAAGTTCATGCCTTCAGAGTCTATTCGCGACACCCCTGCGCGAACCCAGCCGTTCCAAGCTCATACCATGATTCTTTGCAGGCTGTTAGCAGACGACTGGCATCGAGCTTCCAGGAATCACACAATAATTGGAAAGGCTTTTCCAAATAAAGGTTCAAGCAAAGGACAGAAGTGACCTCATGACAGCGCCCAGCCAAAGCGGATCGAAACCGGAAGCTCGCGTCCTCGTGATCGACGACGAGGCCAACATCGTCGAACTGCTCTCCGTCAGCCTGAAGTTCCAGGGGTTCGAGGTGTACACCGCCACCAACGGCGCCCAGGCCCTGGATCGCGCCCGTGACGCCCGCCCCGACGCGGTGATCCTCGACGTGATGATGCCGGGCATGGACGGCTTCGGGGTGCTGCGGCGGCTGCGCGCGGACGGCATCGACGCTCCAGCGCTGTTCTTGACCGCCCGCGACTCCCTGCAGGACAAGATCGCGGGCCTGACGCTCGGCGGCGACGACTACGTGACGAAACCGTTCAGCCTCGAGGAGGTCGTCGCGCGGCTGCGGGTCATTCTGCGGCGCGCCGGCAAGGGCGGGGCCGAACCGCGCAACGCCCGGCTGAGTTTCGCCGACATCGAACTCGACGAGGAAACCCACGAGGTGTGGAAGGCCGGCGAACCGGTGTCGCTGTCGCCTACCGAGTTCACCCTGCTGCGCTACTTCGTAATCAACGCGGGCACGGTGCTGAGCAAGCCGAAAATCCTCGACCACGTGTGGCGCTACGACTTCGGCGGCGACGTGAACGTCGTCGAGTCCTACGTGTCGTATCTGCGTCGCAAGATCGACACGGGGGAGAAGCGACTACTGCACACCCTGCGGGGCGTGGGCTACGTGCTGCGGGAGCCGCGCTGAGCGGCGAGCGGTAGCGAGGAAGATGGGAATGCCGAATAAGGTTCGACGCGGATTGCCGCTCAGGGTGGGCCTGGTGGCCGCCACGCTGCTCCTGGTGGCCTGCGGTCTGGCGGTCTCCGGCCTGGCCGTCACCTCAATCCTGCGGCACAGCCTGATCAGCCGGATCGACCAGACGCTGCTCGACGCGTCGCGCAGCTGGGCGCAGGCCCCGCGGCGCCAGTCGCCGCCGCCCTACGAGGGCCCCGATCCCGGTCGCCCTCCCTCCAAGTTCTACGTGCGCGGCATCGGCACCGACGGCACCCCGTTCACCGCCATCAACGACCGCAACGCCGAACCGGCGCTGCCGCCCAACAACGACGTCGGACCCAATCCGACGACGCTGCCCTCGGTCAACGGCTCGGACATCCAGTGGCGTGCGGTGTCGGTGCGCGGGCCGCACGGCCTGACGACGGTCGCGGTCGACCTGTCCGACGTGCAGCACACGCTCAGCTCGTTGGTCTGGCTGCAGATCGGCATCGGCGTGGCGGTGCTCGCCGTCGTCGGGATCGCCAGCTTCGCGGTGGTGCATCGCAGCCTGCGGCCACTGACCGAGGTCGAACACACCGCCGCCGACATCGCCGCCGGCCAGCTGGATCGCCGCGTGCCCGAACGCGATCCCCGAACCGAGGTGGGGCGACTTTCGTTGGCGCTCAACGGAATGCTCACCCAGATCCAGCAAGCCGTGGCCTCTTCGGAGTCGTCCGCCGAGAAGGCGCGCGGTTCCGAGGAACGGATGCGGCGGTTCATCACCGACGCCAGCCACGAGCTGCGCACCCCGCTGACCACCATCCGAGGCTTCGCGGAACTGTATCGCCAGGGCGCTGCGCGCGACGTGTCGATGCTGTTGTCGCGCATCGAAAGCGAGGCCAGCCGGATGGGCCTGCTGGTGGACGACCTGCTGCTGCTGGCCCGGCTGGACGTGCAGCGGCCGCTGGAACACAACCGCGTCGACCTGCTCGCGCTGGCCAGCGACGCCGTCCATGACGCGCAGGCGATCGATCCCAAGCGCGCCATCACCATGGAGGTCCTGGACGGGCCCGGCACCCCGGAGGTGCTCGGCGACGAACCCCGGATTCGCCAGGTGCTCAGCAACCTCGTCGTCAACGCCCTGCAGCACACCCCGCCCAGCGCCGACGTCACCATCCGGGTCGGCACCGCGGGCAACGACGCGGTGCTCGAAGTGGCAGACAAGGGACCGGGAATGAGTCAGCAGGACGCGTCGCGGGTGTTCGAGCGGTTCTACCGCACCGACTCTTCGCGAGCGCGGGCCAGCGGCGGCACGGGCCTTGGGCTGTCCATCGTCGACTCGTTGGTGCGCGCGCACGGCGGTGACGTCACGGTGACGACCTCACCCGGCGAGGGGTGCTGCTTCCGCGTCACGCTGCCCCGGGTCAGCGACATCCCCGCGCCGGAGCCGGTTCACGCCAGCTGAGCCAGCGCCGCCTTGATCTTGGCCTGGGCCGCATCGAGGGATTCCGCTGAGGGGTTTCGGTCCACGTTGGCGAAACCGAAGTCCTTCAGGCTGCGGGTCGGGAAGACGTGGACATGCAGATGGGGCACCTCCAGCCCGGCGATGATCAGGCCGGCACGCTCCACCCGGAACGCCTTGCACACGGCCTTGCCGATCAGCTGGCTCACCGCCATGACGCGGGCGAACACCGCACCGTCGACGTCCTGCCACTGATCGATTTCGGCGCGGGGCACCACCAGCGTGTGGCCCTGCGTCATCGGCTCGATCGTCAGGAACGCGACGATGTCGTCGTCCTCGTAGACGAAGCGGCCGGGAAGTTCACGGTTGATGATCTTGGTGAAGATCGACGCCATGGCCCCCAGCATAGGTTCGGCGTTCGACCGATGAGTTTGGCGGGTGTGGACGGTCAATCCTGCGACGACAATCGACGCAGAGGAGTCCCGCCATGTCACAGGTGCGCGTGCACAATTTTTCGGTTTCCCTGGACGGTTTCGGCACGGGCATCGGACAAAGCGAGGACGCGCCGTTCGGGCATGCCGGCGGCCGGTTGCACGAGTGGTTCTTCGGGACGCGCACCTTCCGCGCGATGCACGGCGAGTCAGGTGGGACGACGGGCATCGACGACGCCCTGGCCCGCACTTGGGAGCCCGGCATCGGCGCCGAAATCATGGGACGCAACAAGTTCGGCCCACAGCGTGGCCCGTGGATCAGCGGCGACGAATGGAAAGGCTGGTGGGGAGCCGACCCGCCGTTTCACACCCCGGTCTTCGTGCTTACCCACCACCCCCGGCCATCGATCGAGATGGACGGCGGCACCACCTTCCACTTCATCGACGCCACCCCGGCGGAAGCCCTCGAGATCGCCCGAAAAGCGGCCGGAGGCGGCGACATTCGCCTCGGTGGGGGACCGTCGAGCATCCGGCAGTTCCTCGCCGAGGACCTGGTCGACCGCATGCACGTCGCCGTGGTGCCCATCATCTTGGGGCGCGGGGAATCGCTGTGGCAGGGACTGGAAGGCCTCGAGCGGCGGTTTGCGGTGGAGTCGGTGACCAGCCCGAGCGGTGTCACGCACTTGAGCTTCACGCGCCGCTAAGCGTCGCGGGCGAGCCGGGCAACCGGCCAGACGGCGCGGGTGGAGTCACACCCGCCGCAGGAGTCTCCGCCGGAGCGGGCACCTTTTGTGCCCGCCTCCTAGCGACAACTGCAGGCGCACACTCGATCACGCCGGATTGTCGCTCCGAGGCGGGCACGAAGGAGCATCCCTCCCGTCAGAGGCCAACGTGACGGAGGTGACAAGACGTCTTCGCCGATCGCTCGCGGCCTCAGCGGAAGATGTTGACACTAGGGCAACCTCACCGGGCTCGGGCGCATCGGCTGAGCGGCCTACTCTTCCTTGCCGAACTTCATCATGTCGAGGTTCCAGTACCCGCGCATGTTGGTGATCAGGCCCGCATCGTTGACCTTGTAGGTGAACACCCCGCGCACCGTGCTGGTGAACCCGCCCTCGAACTTGCTGTGCAGCACCAGGATATGGGCGATCTCGTCGGGCGAACTCGACGGGAACGTTTCCTCGCAGGTGATGGTCAGCTGATTGGCCGCGATGTTGTTGTCGTAGAAGGCCGCGACGCCCTCCTTGCCCTTGACACCGTCGCCGTCGGGGTTGGTGACGGACTTGCCGATCGGGTCCTCGACGACGACGTCGTCGGCCATCAGCGCGAGCCAGCCCTCCCGGTCGTGGGCTTGCACGCAGCGCCACGAGGATTGCGACGCGGCCAGTGCCGGTGAGGCCTGAGCGGTTTCGGTCATGGTGTTCTCCTGTCTCTAGATTGCGCACGCGGCGCGTGCGCCTTCCTCGGTGGCTTTGCGGATGAGGCCGAGGCCGGTGCAGTCGCCGGCGGCGTGCACCTCGGCGCCCGGCATGGCGGCGACCAGGGTGTCGAACAGGCCGGTGTCGGGCTGGACCGTTCCGGCGATGACGACGCTGTCGGCGGTCAGGTGCCGGGTGGCGCCGCCGGCCGGCGTGAACACCACGGCCTGGGTCGTGATTCTTTCGACGGCCGCGCGGACGTGCACGGTGACGCCGAGTCGGTCGAGGCGATCCATGTGCTCGGTCTTGCGTTTGTTGCCCACCTCGGGCGCGATGTCCTTGCCTGCCTCGAGAATTGACACCAACCGGCCGCGGGCGGCGAGGAACTCGGCGAGTTCGAGAGCGACCAGGTCACCGCCGATGATGGCGACCCGCCGGCCCAACGGCATCCACGCGCGACTTGCCAGCCGGAACGCTGCGGGGTGCACCAGCCGCTGTCGCCGGCCGGCGAACAGTCGGCCATCGAGCAATTCGCGCAACCCGGGACCGGTGTGCACGTGCGGCAGGTCGGCGCCGGGAATTGCCGGCACGGCGACGTGCCCGCCGGTGGCCACCACGACCGCGTCGGGGGCCTGTGCGGCCACTTCGTCGGCCGAAACACCGCGGCCCAGACGAACTTTCACCGTGCTGGCCTTGATCTCCTGGCGCAGGTATTGCAGGAAGGGCTGGTTCTCCGGATGCAGGACCGACGCCCACCGCAAGGCCCCGCCGAGTTGGCCGCCGCGCTCGAAAAGCGTCACGCGGTGGCCGCGCTCGGCGGCCACGCGGGCGGCCTCCAGCCCGGCCGGACCGCCGCCGATCACCACCACGCGCTTGGTGCGGTCGGCGCGGGGCGCGGCCAGCTCCCGCTCCTTGCCGGTGCGGGGATTGACAGCGCAGTCGACCGAGAAGCGTTGTTCCATTGCATCGATGCAGTTTTCGCACGAAATGCACTTGCGGACCTGGTGCGCACGGCCGGACCTCAGCTTGCCCGGCAGGTCCGGGTCGGCCAGCAGCGGGCGGCCCATCGCGACGAAATCGGCACGCCCGTCGGCCAGGATCCGTTCGGCCCGCACCGGGTCGTGGATGCGGCCCACGGCGATCACCGGCACGTCGACCACCTGCTTGACCGCCGCCGCGGCGCCGACGTTGAGCTCGTCGCCGTCGTCGGCGCCGTTGACCATCCCGGTGACGAGCCGGTCGATCACGCCGCCGCTGACGTGAAACGCGCTGACGCCTGCGGCGACGAGTTCGGTTGCCAGACGCGCGGTTTCGTAGATCGGCCGCCCGCCCGCGACCCGCTCGTAGCCGGAGATGCGTAACGTGATCGGCAAGGCGTCGCCGATCTCGGAGCGGATCGCGGCCAGCGCCTCCAGCACCACCCGCACCCGGCCCCGCGCTGAGTCGCCCCGATAGTCGTCGGTGCGCCGATTGCGTTGCGGGGCAAGGAAAGAACCCAGCAACATGTAGCCGTGCGCGGCGTGTAGCTCGATACCGTCGTAGCCGGCCTCGACGGCACGGCGCGCCGCGGCCTTGAACAGATCGAACACCTCGCAGAGCTGGCGCTTGCTGATCTCAGCCGACGGCCGCCCGGTCAGGTAGGAGGGGATCACCGAGGGCCCCAGCGAGGTGACGCCGAACATCTCCGGGCCGAGCCCGTCGGGCCCGGCGTGCACGATCTGGGGCTGGATCTTGGCGCCGTATTCGTGCACCACTTCGACCAGCGCCCGGTGCGCCTCGACCGCATCGTCGGTGGCCAGGTGCAGGCCTCCCGGCGTCTCGGGGTGACGATGGTCGACGCCGGTGGCGCCCAACGTGATCAGGCCGACCCCGCCCTTGGCGCGCGCGGCGAAGTAGTCGCGAGTGCGCTGTGACGGCAGCCCGTCCGGGGTGCCGTACATCGTCTCCATCGGAGACATGACGACCCGGTTGCGTACCGTCATGGCGCCGATTCGTCCCGGCGCCAAGAGGTGGGGAAAGCTGGTCACCGAGGACCGGTCGGATTACCGGTCGGCGTCGGTGTACCGGATGACGCCGCGAATGTTCTTGCCGTCCAGCATGTCCTGGTAGCCGTCGTTGATCTGCTCGAGCTTGTACTGGCGGGTGATCATGTCGTCCAGGTTGAGCTTGCCGGCCTTGTACATCGACAGCAGCTGCGGGATGTCGTACTGCGGGTTGCCGCCGCCGAAGATGGTGCCCTGCAGGTTCTTCTGCATCAGGGTGAGCATCGCCAGGTTCAGGGTCACGTTGGTGTCCAGCAGGCTGCCGATCGCGGTCAGCACGCAGGTGCCGCCCTTTTGGGTGATGTTCAGGTAGGCGTCGACGTCGGCGCCGTGCAGCTCGCCGACCGTCACGACCACCTTGTGGGCCATCAGGCCATAGGTCACCTCGGCCATGCCCGCCAGCGCGGCGTTGATGTCGGGGTAGACGTGTGTGGCGCCGAACTTCAGGGCCTGGTCGCGCTTCCACTCCACCGGGTCGATCGCGAAGATGTAGCGTGCGCCCGCGTTGACGGCGCCCTGCAGCGCCGCCATGCCCACGCCGCCGACGCCGACGATGGCGACGTCCTGGCCCGGCCGGATGTCGGCGGTGCGGACCGCCGAACCGTAGCCGGTGGTGACGCCGCAGCCGACCAGGGCGGCCACCTCAAACGGGACCGACGGGTCGATCTTCACCACCGAGCTGCGGTGCACGACCATGTACGGCGAGAAGGTGCCCAGCAGCGTCATGGGAAAGACGTTCTGGCCGCGGGCCTGGATGCGGAAGGTGCCGTCGGATACCGCGGCGCCGCCGAGCAGCCCGGCCCCAAGGTCACACAGGTTGCGCATGCCGGCCTGACACGTCGGGCAGGACCCACAGGACGGGATGAACGACAGCACCACGTGGTCGCCCGGGGCGATGTCCTCCACGCCGGGCCCCACCTCGGTGACGATGCCCGCGCCCTCATGTCCGCCCAGCACCGGGAACCCCGCCATCGGGATGCCGCCGGTAACTAGATGGTGATCCGAATGGCACATCCCGGCCGCTTCCATCTGGATCTCGACCTCATGCGCCTGCGGGTCACCGATCTCGATTTCCTCGACGGACCACGGCTGGTTGAATTCCCAGATCAGCGCGCCTTTTGTTTTCATGAAGGACCTCCATCAGCATGCCCTGACCCGAGTGTCGGCGAAAGGGGCCGGCCGGTGCCGGACGGCAATTTAGAACGTGTTCTCATTCGCAGACCATTATGACCTTCATCACCGGGCTGTCGACAGGGGGGGACCACCAACCGGTGGGGAGATCACCAAATGGGTACCGGAGCCTGGCCGAGCGGGTAGTAGCCGGGAAGTTTCTCGCCGGCCAGGCTGCGCTCGATGCGCTTCTGCATGCCCGCGGACAGGTCGCCGGACTCGATCAGGGTTGCGAACATCTTCGCGACGTGACCGAAGTCGAAGAAATCGCGCTGCCACTCGATGAGCTGGTCTCCGTTCAGGCGGAACCAGCTGCCGCCGATGCCGTAGATCTCATCCTGGGTGCCGTCGGCCTTGTTGACGATCTGCTTCCAGAAGCCGACGATCTCGCCCTGCTTTTCGTCGATGAGCACCTTCTGGTACTCGTAGACCCAATTCTCCAGGCCTTCCATCTCCAGGCCGAGCGCGATGTCGCGGATCTCGTCGACGCCCACGCACATCACGTCCTCCTTGGGACCGATGTTCCACCCGTAGGTGGCGTCCTTGGCGTAGAAGTCCGCCAGCGGCTTCCAGTCACCGGCTTTTTCGCAGTCCCGGTTGGCCTGCAGCCAGCGGTCGACCCATGCCTCGAGTTCCGCGCGTGAGTGTGACGGCTCCGACGTCATTGTCAGTCTTCTTTCTCTTTGATGAATAGTGCTTGGGTTGGGCACATAGCGACCGCGCGCTCGACTTCGTCGCGGGCGTCTTCGGGCGGTTCGGGGTCGAGGATCTCGACCTTGCCCCGCTTGGGTACCCGGAAGTAGTCCGGCGCCTCCAATTCACACATGGCGTGGCCCTGACACAAATCCAGATCCGCTTCGATCCTGAATCCGCCCATGGGACTGACTCCTTACGCGCTGCGATTGCGGTAGCGGGCCTTGGCCGGCCGGGCGAGCTGGACGACCATCTTGGAGTGGTCGTTGTGGTAGCTGTCGGCGGGCTGCGCCATCTCGAACTCGTACTCGCGCAACAGGACCGAGAAGATCGCCTTGATCTGCATCTGGGCGAACGCGGCGCCGACGCAGCGGTGCCGGCCTGCGCCGAACGGAATCCAGGTCCAGCGGTTGACGATGTCGGCCTGCTCGGGCTTGTTGTAGCGGTCGGGCTTGAAGGCGTCCGGCTCGGGAAAGTCCTCGGGAATCCGATTCGAGATCGCCGGGGAGGCCGCGACGTAGTCACCGTCGTGAATCGGGAAGCCTTCGACCTCGAACTCGCCCTTGGCGACCCGCATCAGGATGATCAGCGGCGGGTGCAATCGCAGGGTTTCCTTCACCACGTTATCCAGCTTCGGAATCGAGCGCAGCGCATGGAAACTCACCTCCTGACCATCGGCGTACAGCTCGTCGAGCTCGGCCAGCACCTCGGCGTACACCTCGGGATGGCGGATCAGCTCTATCAGGGTCCATGCGGAGGTTCCCGAGCTGGTGTGGTGCCCGGCGAACATCAGCGAGATGAACATCCCGGTGACCTCGTCGGCCGAGAAGCGCAGGTTGCCCTCCTCGTCCTTGATCGAGACCAGCACGTCGAGCATGTCGCGGTCGGCCTTGTCCTTGGGCGGGTTCGCGATTCGCTGATCCATGATTTCCTGCACCAGCGCAACGAGTTTCACGCGTGCCTCGTCGCGGAGCTTGAAACTCTCGATCGGCAGGTAGGGGTCGACGTAGCACAGCGGGTCGGTGCCGCGCTCCAGCATGTGGTAGTACTCCGCGAACCGGTGGTCGAGCTGCTCGCGGAACTTCAGCCCGATCAGGCAGGCCGTCGAGGTGTAGATGGTCAGCTCGGCGAAGAAGTCGAGCAGCTCGATCTCGCCCTCGTCGCCCCAGTTCGCGATCATCTTCTTGACTTCGCCCTCGATGGTGGCGGCGTGGCCCTTCATCTGCTCACCGCGCAGCGCCGAGTTGTGCAGCATCTCCTTGCGCCGCTCGGGGCTGGCGTCGAACACCACACCCTTGCCGAAGATCGGCGTCATGAACGGATAGGCCTCGGCCTGGTCCAGGTCCTCGTCGGCGGAGCGGAAGAAGAACTCGTTGGCATTGGCACCGGACAGCAAGATGACATGCTTGCCGGCCAACTGGAACCAGCCGACGTCTCCGCACTCGTCACGCACACGTTGCATCAAACCGATTGGGTCGGTGCGGAATTCCTCCAGATGACCGTGCTCTTCTTCGCCGCCGGAAACCCGGGGCACGGTTGCGGTGGTTGTCATGACGGCATCCCCTCTTCGCCGAGTGCGAGTTTCTGGCGATGTTTGTTGTCGGCCAACGGGGCTTCGGGCTGGAGCTCCATGTTCGCGATGAAGCCACCGCGCGGCGTCTCGGCGACGAACGTGATGGCCCGCGCCAGGTCCGCCGCGCGCAGGAAGTAGTCGTGGCGGGCCTGGCCCCACTTGGCCCAATCTTCCAGGGCGGGGCCGATCTTTTCGGCCGGCAGGCTCCATCCCATCGCCGTCTTCGTCGGGCCGGGGTGCACGATCGAGGCCCGCACACCGGTGCCCTCGAGCTCCATCTGGAAGTTGGTGACCATCGCGAGGAGCGCGGCCTTGGCCGCGCCGTAGGCGCCCATGTGCGGCCGCTGGCGCAGGGCTACGTCGGAGCCGACGAAGATGAGGTCGCCGCGCTGACGTTCGAGCATGCCCGGCAGGACCGCGGCGGCCAACCGGTTGGCGCCGACGAGGTGGATCTGCAGCTGTGATTCGAACTCGTCGGTGGTGATCTCGGCGAGCTTGCCGAAGTAGGTGTCACCCGCGCCGGTCACCAGCACCTCGATGTCACCGAGCGCGTCGACCGACTGCGCGACAAAGGATTTCACCGAATTAGGGTCGGTGACGTCGAGGTGGAATCCGACCGCCTCGCCGCCCTCGGCGTTGATCTTTCCGACGATGTCGTTGAGCTTTTCCACCCGGCGCGCCCCCAGGGCGACGGGGAAGCCGTGCGCCGCGAGTTCGATGGCGGTGGCCTCCCCGATCCCGGAGGATGCGCCGGCAACGATCGTGGGCCGGCGTTCGGGCAACGGGTCAAAGCGGGGCATTTAGCGGACCTCCACGGTGATCGGTAGGTGAGCGAATCCGCGGACGTTGCTGGAGTGGACGCGGACGGCGTTGGCCTCGTCTACCTCATATCCGCGGATCCGCTTTAACAACTCGGTCAGCGCCACCCTGGCCTCCATCCGGGCGAGGTGGGCGCCCAGGCAAAAGTGCGCGCCGCTACCGAAACTAAGTAGCTTGGGCCCGATTTCGCGACCGATCAGGAAGTCGTCGGGCTTGTCGAAGACCCGCTCGTCACGATGCCCGGAACCGGGCAGCAGCAGCAGGACGTCGCCCTCCGGGATCGTGGTGTCGTAGAGGGTGAGCTCTCCCGACACGGTGCGGGCCAGGATCTGGCTGGAGGTGTCATAGCGCAGCGTCTCCTCCACCCACAGCGGAACCCGGGACAGATCGGCGTAGACCGGCCCCAGCTGGTCGGGGTTCTTGTGGCCCCAAAAGGCGGCGTTGGCAAGGAGTTTGGTGGTCGTCTCGTTGCCGGCGATCACCATGAGGAACATGAAGCCGAGGATCTCGTCGTCGGTGAGGCGGTCGCCGTCGATCTCGGCCTCCAGCAGCGCCGAAGTCAGATCATCGGTCAGCTTTTCGCGCCTCTCTGCCACCATTCCCTGGTAGTAGACGATGAGGTTGATGGAGGCCTCGACGGCCTCCGGCGGCACGTCCGTAACGCCCTCGTCGCGGTGCATCACGCCGTCGGCCCACGCCCGGACCTGTGCTCGATCCGGCTCGGGAACACCCATCAGCTCGGAGATGACGTCCATCGGCAGCTTCCCGGCGAACTCGTCGATGTAGTCGACCGCGCCGTCCCTGGACTTTTCCAGCATGGTGTCCAGGTGCCGCGTCGCGATCTCGGTGACGCGGGGCTCGAGTTCGCGAATCAGGCGCGGGGTGAAGCCTTTTGAGACCAGTGTCCGAAGACGCAGGTGAGCGGGATCGTCCATCGCCAGAAACGACATGGTCTTGCTGGCGTGCGGGCCGCGCGACGCCGGATCCAACGAGACACCGTATTTGTTGGAAAGCGTTGTGCTGTTGCGGAACCCCTGCAGCACGTCTTGATGCCGCGACAACGCCCAGAACTTCAGCTCCTCGTTGCGATACAGCGGGGCCTCGTCGCGCAGTCGCTTGTAATACGGGTACGGATCTTCGTGGAAGTCGTAGTCGTAGGGATCCAAGACCGGCTTCTCGGTCTGTACGGTCATTGCTCTTCTCCGGGGCGGGGCAGGATGAGGCCGACGACATAGCCGAGACGGTCGGCGATTTGGTGGTAGGTGTAGGCGCCGCTGGCGGCGTTGACCAGCGCGCCGAAAAACGTCATCTCGAGCGCGGACACCGTCAGCGGGTCGGCGTCGGGGCCGATCGCCGAGGTGATGCGCCGGTGGATTTCGGCGCCGATGCGATCGCGCACCGTTCGCACCGCCGGATCGGCGCCGCCCGACAGCAGTGCCGTAGTGCACGCCGCGGCGACCTCCGGTTCGTCGGCCACCACGAGGGCGAGTTGGCGCAACGCCTTGTCCACCCGGGTCTGCATGGTTTCGTTCACGTCGGTGAAGTACGGGACCCGCCGCACCAGGTCGAGGTAGACCTCGGCGATCAGGTGGTTCTTCGACGAGAAGTAGGTGTAGGCGGTGGCCGGGGCGACCTTGGCCCGGGCGGCCACCGCGCGGACGGTCAGGTCGGCGTAGGACTTCTCGCGCAGGGTTTCGATGCCGGCGGTGAGCACCTTACGGAACGTCTCTTCCTGGCGGCGGTTGCGCACAGGCTCTCCGGTCTGCTGGTCGGCCTGGGATACGACGGTAACCAGGGCATCGCTGGACACGTGTCCACGCTATCGGAAGTCGGCGACAGGAAGCAAGCACGAGTTGTGAACACCCAGCTTAACGCGGTATATCACGCTTGCCGGCGGCCACCGAAGACATCGGCCCTTGCACCTCGGACCGCCCGGCGGCTAGGGTTCGATCGGACAACTGTCCACCTGCCATGACTATTCGGGAGCGGGAGATATGGCGTTATTGGCCGACGGCGCGAGCGCATTGTTCATCGACGGCAAACTGGCACCGGGCAACGCGGGCACGTTCCCGACGATCAACCCGGCAACCGAGGAAGTGCTGGGGGTCGCCGCCGACGCCGACGCCGACGACATGGGGCGCGCCATCGATGCGGCGCGGCGGGCCTTCGACGACACGGACTGGTCGCGCAACACCGAGTTGCGGGTGCGGTGCGTGCGCCAGCTGCGCGACGCGATGCAAGCCCACCTCGAGGAGCTGCGCGACATCACCATCGCCGAGGTCGGCGCGCCGCGGATGCTCACCGCCATCGCCCAGCTCGAGGTCCCGGTCAACGACCTGGCGTTCGCGGCCGACACGGCCGAGTCCTACGTGTGGAATCAGGATCTCGGTGAGGCGTCGCCGATGGGAATCCCCACCCGGCGCACGATCGCGCGCGAGGCCGTCGGGGTCGTCGGCGCCATCACGCCGTGGAACTTCCCACACCAGATCAACCTCGCCAAGCTGGGTCCCGCGCTGGCCGCGGGCAACACCGTCGTCCTGAAGCCCGCGCCCGACACGCCCTGGTGCGCGGCGGTATTGGGCGAGCTCATCGCCGAACACACCGACTTCCCGCCCGGCGTGGTCAACATCGTGACCTCCAGCGATCACGCCGTCGGAGCGCTGCTGGCCAAAGACCCACGGGTGGACATGGTTTCGTTCACTGGGTCGACGGCCACCGGGCGCAGCGTGATGGCCGACGGCGCTGCCACCATCAAGAAGGTCTTCCTGGAGCTGGGCGGCAAGTCGGCGTTCATCGTGCTCGACGACGCCGACCTCGGCGGTGCCGTGGGTGTCGCGGGGTTCTCCGTGTGCATGCATGCCGGGCAGGGGTGCGCGATCACCACCCGGCTGCTGGTTCCGCGGGCCCGCTACGACGAGGCCGTCTCCATCGCGGCCGCCACGGTGGGCGGGATCAAGGCCGGAGACCCCAACGACGCGGGAACCATTTGCGGTCCGTTGATTTCGGCGCGACAGCGTGATCGGGTGCAGGGCTACCTGGACTCGGCCGTCGCCGAGGGCGGGACGTTCGCGTGCGGCGGCGGCCGCCCGGCGGACCGCGACGTCGGCTTCTTCATCGAGCCCACCGTGATCGCCGGCCTCGGCAACGACGCCCGCGTCGCCAGGGAGGAGATCTTCGGGCCGGTGCTCACCGTCATCCCCTACGACGGCGACGACGACGCCGTGCGCATCGCCAACGACTCGCCATACGGCCTGTCGGGCACCGTCTTTGGCGCCGACCCCGAGCGGGCCGCGGGGGTTGCCGCGCGGATCCGGGCGGGCACCATCAACGTCAACGGCGGCGTCTGGTACTCGGCCGACGCGCCGTTCGGCGGGTACAAGCAGTCCGGCAACGGCCGCGAGATGGGCCTGGCCGGGTTCGAGGAATACCTGGAAATCAAAACCATTGCGACAGCGGTTAGCTAGAGGAGCGGCATGCGGTTCGAGAACAAGGTTGCCATCGTCACCGGATCGGGCGGTGGCATCGGCCAGGCCTATGCCGAGGCGCTGGCCCGCGAGGGCGCGGGCGTCGTCGTCGCCGACATCAATGTGCAAGGTGCTGAGAAGGTGGCCGACGGGATCAAGGGCGAGGGCGGTACGGCGCTGGCCCTACCCGTCGACGTGTCGGATCCGTTGTCGGCCAAGGAGATGGCCGACCGCACGCTGGCCGAGTTCGGCGGCATCGACTACCTGGTGAACAACGCCGCGATATTCGGCGGCATGAAGCTGGACTTCCTGCTCACCGTCGACCCCGAGTACTACAAGAAGTTCATGAGCGTGAACCTCGACGGCGCCCTGTGGTGCACCCGCGCCGTGTACACGAAGATGGCCAAGCGTGGTGGCGGGGCGATTGTCAACCAGTCTTCCACTGCGGCATGGCTTTACGCCAACTTTTACGCACTGGCCAAGGTCGGCATCAACGGCCTGACCCAGCAGCTCTCGCGCGAACTGGGCGGGCAGAACATCCGGATCAACGCGATCGCGCCCGGGCCCATCGACACCGAGGCCAACCGGACCACCACGCCGCAAGAGATGGTCGCCGACATCGTCAAGGGGCTGCCGCTGTCGCGGATGGGAACTCCCGACGACGTCGTCGGGATGTGCCTGTTCCTGCTGTCCGACGAGGCGTCGTGGATCACCGGGCAGGTTTTCAATGTCGACGGCGGGCAGATAATTCGGTCATGACCGCGCCGGCGACGATGCAGAGCGAAAAAGCGATGTGGGGGCACCTCCCGCTTGCGGGGGAGAGGAGCGGCGCAAATGACTGAGCACTTGCGCCTGGGCTACATCGGCCTTGGCAACATGGGCGCGCCGATGGCCACCAAGATGACGGAATGGCCCGGCGGGGTGACGGTCTACGACATCCGGACCGAGGCCATGACGCCGCTGGCCGAGAAGGGCGCCACCCTTGCCGACAGCGTCGCCGACGTGGCCGCGGCCGACATCATCCATGTCACCGTCCTGGACGATGCGCAGGTGCGCGAGGTCGTCGGCGAGCTCGCGGCACACGCCAAGCCCGGCACCGTCATCGCGATCCACTCGACCATCAGCGACACCACCGCCGTCGAATTGGCCCGCGAACTGAAACCGCGCGACATTCACGTCGTCGATGCGCCCGTCAGCGGTGGCGCGGCCGCCGCCGCGAAGGGCGAGCTCGCCACCATGGTGGGGGCCGATCGTGAGGTATACGAACGGATCAAGCCGGCGTTCAAGCACTGGGCCGCGATGGTCGTCCATGCCGGTGAGCCCGGCGCGGGAACCCGAATGAAGTTGGCGCGCAACATGTTGACGTTCACCTCGTACGTCGCGGCGTGCGAGGCCATGAAACTGGCCGAGGCGGCGGGGCTGGATCTGCAGGCGCTGGGCCGGGTGGTCCGCCACACCGATGCGCTCACCAGTGGGCCGGGGGCGATCATGGTGCGCGAGAACATGAAAGACCTAGAGCAGGAAAACTTCCTGTACCAGCCGTTCCTGCACACGCGTGGGCTCGGGGAGAAGGACCTGAGCCTGGCGCTAGGTTTGGGTGAGGCGTTGTCGGTCGACCTGCCGCTGGCGCAGCTGGCATTTGAAAACCTGGCGGCCGGCCTGGGGCTGCCGCACACCGCGTCGGACTGATTGGAGGGCTCATGGACGAGCTGCGTCGCAAGGGCCTCGAGAAGATGAACGAGGTCTACGGCTGGGAGATGCCCAACATCGAGGGCGACCCCTACTTCGACCTGACCGTCGACCACCTGTTCGGCAGCATCTGGACCCGCCCCGGGCTGTCAATGCGCGACAAGCGCATCATGACCCTGACCGCGGTGACCGCTGTCGGAAATCGCGACCTCGCCGAGATCCAGATCAACGCCGCGCTGCTCAACGGGGAACTCAGCGAGACCGAACTGAAAGAGATGGCCGTCTTCCTGACCCACTACCTCGGGTTCCCGCTCGGCTCGGCGCTCAACGGCGCGGTCGACGCCGTCGTGGCCAAGCGCAAGAAGGCCGCCGCTAAGGGTGCCGGCGAGGACAAGAAGGCCAACGTTGACGCCGCGCTGAAGATGCACTCGGGCAACGCTTCCGACTAGCTTCGCTCGCGGTGCTGACGGACCTCAGTACGGCTGGACGCCCTGCGGCATCACATATTCCGATATCGGCCCGGACACGTCGTTGACCGTCGTTCCGCCGTTGATGATGCCCGGCGCCATTTCCAGCATGTTGTTGGGAAATCCGAACGTCGGTTTGGTGAGCACGTCGAGCCGGGCGAGTTCGTCGGCGCCGAGCGCGACGTCGACGGCGCGGAGGTTGTCGTCGAGCTGTGAAAGCCGGCGAGCTCCGATGATGACGGACGAGACGCCAGGTTGTGCGCGTACCCAGGCCAGCGCCACGCTGGCGACGTTCGTCTCGTGCGCCTTGGCGATGATCTCGAGTTCGTCGACCACCGCGTAGGTCTGCTCGTTGAGGAAGGCGTCCACCAGCGCGCCGCGACCGGGATTGTGCTGTCCGGCGTTTCGGCGGGTGTACTTGCCGCTGAGCACGCCGCTTTTGAGCGGGGACCAAGGTGTGATGCCCAGGCCGAATTCGGACGCCATCGGCACCAGTTCCTGTTCGATGGAACGTTCCAGCAGCGAGTACTCGACCTGCAGGCCGACGAACGCCGACCAGCCCCGGAAGCCCGCGATGAGGTTGGCTTGGGCGATCTTCCACGCCGGGGTGTCGGAAACGCCGATGTAGCGCACCTTGCCCGACCGGACGAGGTCGTCGAGCGCCGCCATTGTCTCCTCGATGGGGGTATTCGCGTCCCAGATGTGCAGCCAGTACAGGTCGATGTAGTCGGTCTGCAGGCGCCGCAGCGAGTTTTCGCACGCGCTGATCAGTGATTTGCGGCCGGAGCCGCCACCGTTGGGATCGCCGGGATACAGGTTGCCGCTGAACTTGGTGGCGATCACCAAGCGATCGCGGCGGGCGGCGTTGCGCCCGACGTGGTCGCCGATGATCTTCTCCGAGTGGCTCCTGGTGTAGAAGTTGGCGGTGTCGATGAAGTTCCCGCCGACTTCGGTGTAGCGATCGATGATTTGTTGGGACTCTTCCACACTGGTGCCCCAGCCGAGGTCTTCGCCGAATGTCATGGCGCCCAGGCACAACGGGCTGACGCGCAAGCCGGAGCGTCCGAGTGTCACGTATTGGTCCAGTCGCATTTCCGCAGACATAGGATCGCTTTCTGGTAGATTGTTCGGTTATGAGCTTGTTCCGTTCTAAACTAGTTTATACCTGAACGATCTGGCAAGTCGATGTCATCGGGCGACGCGGCCAAGATCTGGTCGTTGAATTACCGGCTGCTGGTTTCGGTCATCTCGGGCGCCGAGGCCGACATTTGCGCGCTCGGGCTCGAGTCCAAGGAGCTGTTTGTGCTCGCCGAGATCGACGAGCATCCCTATCCGGCCGAACTCGCGGCGACGCTGTGCATGCCCAAGGCGACGGTGACGGTCTACCTAAAACGGCTCGAGGCCGCGGGATTCGTCCACCGGGAGATCGACCCCGCCGATCTGCGTCGCCACCGACTGCTGCTCACCCCCGCCGGCCGCAAGGTCGCCGCCGACGGGCTGGGGCTGCTCTCGGCGGAGTTCGACAAGCGCCTCAGTCGTCTCACGGCCGCGCAGCAAAAGGAGTTCAAAGGCCTGCTGGAGCGAATCGTTTGAATGCCTGAGCTAGTCTGACGTGTCGTGCGCGTCCTGGTAATCGGTTCCGGTGCCCGTGAGCATGCGCTGCTGCTGGCGCTTCGGGAAGACCCGCAGGTCACGGGCCTGGTCGTCGCGCCGGGCAACGCCGGCACCGGCCGGCTCGCCGAGCAGCACGACGTCGACATCACCTCGGGTGAGGAGGTCGTCGCGCTGGCGCGCGAGGTCCTCGCCGACCTGGTGGTCATCGGTCCCGAGGTGCCGCTGGTACTCGGGGTGGCCGACGCCGTGCGCGCGGCCGGCATCGTCTGCTTCGGGCCCAGCAAGGACGCCGCCCGCATCGAGGGCTCCAAGGCGTTCGCCAAGGAGGTCATGGCCGCGGCCGGCGTGCGCACCGCGTCCAGCGAAATCGTAGACAGCCCAGCGCGTTTGGATGCTGCCCTGGACCGGTTCGGGCCACCCGCCGGTGACCCCGCCTGGGTGGTGAAGGACGATGCCCTGGCCGCCGGCAAGGGCGTGGTTGTGACCCCCGATCGGGATGTGGCGCGCGCACACGCGGCCAGCCTGCTCGAGTCGGGACACCCGGTGCTGCTGGAGTCCTATCTCGACGGGCCTGAGGTATCGCTGTTCTGCGTCGTCGACGGCGCCACCGTGGTGCCGCTGTTGCCGGCGCAGGACTTCAAGCGCGTCGGTGACGACGACAGCGGACCCAACACCGGCGGCATGGGCGCGTACGCGCCGCTGCCGTGGCTGCCCGAGCACGTGTACCGCGAAATCGTCAGCGGAATCGTCGAACCCGTTGCCGCCGAACTCGTTAAGCGGGGCAGCCCGTTTTCTGGATTGCTCTACGTCGGCCTGGCGATCACCGCAAAGGGACCCGCAGTGGTCGAATTCAACTGCCGCTTCGGGGATCCCGAGACCCAGGCCGTGCTGGCGCTGCTGGAGTCGCCGCTCGGCCAGCTGCTGCACGCCGCGGGCACCGGGACGCTCGCCGAGTTCGGGGAGTTGCGCTGGCGTGACGGCGCCGCGGTGACCGTGGTGCTGGCGGCCGAAAACTACCCGGGGCGCCCCCGCGTCGGCGACGTCGTCGTCGGGTCCGAAGCCGACGGAGTGCTGCACGCGGGAACGGCGCGCCGCGACGACGGCGCTGTCGTCTCGTCGGGCGGCCGGGTGCTGTCCGTGGTGGGTACCGGCGCGGACCTGTCCGCCGCCCGCGCGAATGCGTACAAAGTTCTGGGCTCGATTAAGTTGCCCGGCAGTCACTTCCGTAGTGACATCGCCCTCGCGGCGGCGGAGGGCAAGATCAGCGTCTAGAAAGCCGCGGCTTGCCCGTCGCGGCGTGGATCGCTCACCGCCAGGTACCCGTCATCGAGGCGCCAGATCGCCTGGCAGCTGCCGAACTGGTTGTAGTCGTCGACGGCAACGAGGTCGTGACCGCGCCGGCGGAGTTCGTCGAGCGTGGCTGGCGGAAAGCCGTTTTCGCAACTGACCTGCATGCCCTGCACCCAGCGGAACCGCGGGCCGTCGCACGCGGCCTGCGGATTCTGCCCGTGGTCGGCGATGCGCACCATCACCTGCACGTGGCCCTGGGGCTGCATGGTGCCGCCCATCACCCCGAAGCTCATCACCGGGGCGCCGTCCTTGGTGACGAATCCCGGGATGATCGTGTGGTAGGGGCGTTTGCCGGGCCCGACCCGGTTCGGATGGCCCTCCGTCACAACGAAATCCGCGCCCCGGTTCTGGAGGGAGACACCGGTGCCCGGCACCACGACACCCGAGCCGAACCCCATGTAGTTGGACTGGATCATCGACACCATCATCCCGCTGGAGTCGGCGGCGGTCAGATACACCGTGCCCCCGCGCGGGGTGCCGGCCGACGCCGGTTTGGCTCGTGTTCGATCGATCAGGGCCGCGCGCTCGCGCAGGTAATCCTTGTCCAGCAGGCGATCCGGAGCCAGGGCCATGTGGTCGATGTCGGCGACATAAGCGTGCGCGTCGGCGAAAGCGAGCTTCACCGCTTCGATCTGCAGGTGCACGCTGTCGGCGGAATCCGCCGGCAATGCGGACATGTCGAAGTGCTCCAGGATGCCCAGCGCGATCAGCGCCACGATCCCCTGGCCATTGGGCGGTATCTCGTGCACGGTGTATCCGCGGTAACCGGCATCGATCGTGCCGACCCAGTCGGCGCGGTGCGCGGCGAGGTCGCTGGCCCGCATCACGCCGCCGTTGGCCGACGAGTGCGCCTCGAGTTCGGCGGCAATGTCTCCGCGGTAGAACGCCTCGCCTTTGGTCGCCGCGATCCGCTCGAGCGTGGCCGCATGAGCGGGAAACCTGAACAGCTCACCGGGTTTCGGTGCCCGGCCCCGGGGCAGGAAAGCCTCGCCAAACCCGGGCTGGTCCCTGAACAGCGGCACCTGGGCGGCCCATTGCTCCGCGACGGTCGGCGAGACCAGGAAACCGTTGCGGCCGTAGGAGATCGCGGGTTCGAAGAGCTTATCGAACGGAAGTTTGCCGAATTTTGCATGTAGCTCCGCCCACGCGGACACGGCCCCGGGCAGGGTCACCGAATTCCAGCCGGCCGCGGGAATGGCGTTGCCGCCGAAGTATTCCGGCGTCCAGCCGGCGGGGGAGCGACCGGACGCGTTCAGGCCGTGCAAGCGCTGCCCGTCCCAGACGATGGCGAACGCGTCCGAGCCGATGCCGTTTGACACCGGCTCCACCAACGTGAGGGTGACGGCGGTCGCGATCGCGGCGTCGGCCGCGCTGCCGCCCTCGGCCAGCATGCGGAGACCAGCCTGGGCCGCGAGGGGTTGCGAGGTGCAGACGACGTTCGCCGCGAGGACGGGCTTTCGCGGCCAGGCGTAGGGGAGGCTCCAACCGAACGGTGTGGTCACGGTCGGATCGTCGCACGGGCGCCCTGTGAACCCCCTGTCAGGGCCATATGACTGTGCTCAAACTTGATAGCGCATGTGCTATCGGATTCGGGACTCGCATATCCCCAAGGAGAGCCGGCTCTTCAGACCGCGTGGCTGCCAACTCAGGCCGTCAGCAGCGGCGCCATCCAGGTCAGCTCGGCCGGCAGTTGCGAGCTCCAGAATTCGCCGTTGTGCCCGCCGGGCGAGAAGCCGCCGGCGGGTGGGTTGGGCAGTTGCGCGATGAACTGCTTCGTCGCCCCGTAGAACGGGTCGCTGTCGCCGCAGTCGATCCGGATCGGGATCGACGCCAGCGCCGGCATTCCGAACACCGAGTTCGCCGCGAAGTCGTCGGGACCGTCGAACGCGCCGGGCGCGGCCGCCCCGGACGACAGCCACAACGCCGGGCTCACCGCACAGATCGCGGCGGTGCGCCCGGCCCCCAGCCGCCCGCCGAGCAGCAATGCGCCGTACCCGCCCATCGACCAGCCCAGGAACGCCACGCGGGAGGTGTCCAGATCCTGGCTCCCAAGCATCGGGATCAGCTCGTTCAGCACCATCGCCCCGGCGTCCTCGCCGGAGGCCCGCTTGTGCCAATAGCCACCGCCGCCGTCGACGGCGACCACCGCAAACGGCGGCAACCCGGCGTTGACCGCCTGCGCGAGGCCCTGTTCGACGCCGCCGGCCATCACGGTGGCGGCGTCGCTGCCCTTACCGTGCAGCGCGATCACCGGCCGCAGTGCCTTGGTCTGTCCGGGCGGCCGCGCGATCGCCCAGTTAGTGCTGACGCCGCCACGAGCCGCCGACACGAAGGAGCCCGTGACCATCGTCGGCGCGGCCTGGGCCGGCGCCGCGGGCTCGAGCGGTGCGGGCGCCGCGGGTGGGCGGCCGCCGCCCCAAGACACCGGCGTGGCGTGTGACGTTCGGGGCTGGAACAGGGCGTATGCTCCCGTAGCACCGATGGCCGCGCCGGCGCCGAGACCGAGCAGGGTTCGGCGGCTCAGGTCGGGCATGCGGGCCATCATGCCATGACCGTTTGGCCGAAATGGCAATGCAGTACCACTTTTGCTGGCACGATGGCTACTCGTGACTGCAGCAGTTACTCCAAAGGGAGAACGTCGACGGTATGCGCTCGTGAGCGCCGCCGCCGAGCTGCTCGCCGAGGGTGGGTTCGAGGCGGTGCGGCACCGGGCGGTCGCGCGGCGCGCCGGCCTGCCCCTGGCGTCCACCACCTACTACTTCTCATCGCTTGACGACCTGATCGCGCGTGCCGTCGAGCACATCGGAATGATCGAGATCGCGCAGCTGCGCTCCCGGGTCAACGCGTTGTCCCGGCGGCGCCGCGGACCCGAGACCACCGCCGAAGTCCTGGCGGATCTGCTGGTGGGCGACCTGTCCGATCCGGCGCTCACCGAGCAACTGATCTCGCGCTACGAGCGGCACATCGCCTGCACACGCCTGCCCGCCCTGCGCGAGACCATGCGCCGCAGCCTGCGCCAGCGCGCCGAGGCAGTGGCCGAGGCGCTGGAGCGATCCGGCCGATCGGTGCGCATCGAGCTGGTGTGCACGCTGATCTGCGCGGTCGACGGCTCCGTGGTCTCCGCCCTGGTCGAGGGCGGCGACCCCGCCGCCGCAGCGCTCGGCACCGTGGTCGAGCTGGTCGACGTGCTCGCCCCCATCGACCCGCGTCCGGTGCAGATCTGAGCCGTCACGGCAGCGACGGCGTCACGATGGCCCCGCTGGCTACATCGCCGTAGATCGTGACGTCGGCCGGGCGGCGCTCGGCGTACAACGCGACGTAGGCGCAGACGACGGCATCGACCGGATCTTCGGCGCGGCGCAGCTCGCTTTTGCGTTGCGCGGCGACGACTTGCCGGCGCAGCTCCGCCCAGCCGTCGTGGCTGTCGACTCGCAGCGGCATCGCGGCGTGGGCGAGCTTTTCGACGCCGTCCATCAGCAGCAGCAGCTCCGACTTGAGCCGCGCGACGTCACGGCCCGGTTTGGCCTTGTACTTCAGGGTCCGCTCGAGCCGGAACAGCACGACCGTCGCCGCATGCGGATAGACCTCGATGGCGCGCCGAGTGGCCGACGACCGCGGGTCCAGGTCGAGGCCCAGCGCCGCGGCGAGCCGTGCGGCGCGGGGTGCCTCGGCGAACTCCGGTCTGCCGGTGTTGCACGGGTGCGCGCCGGCCTCAAACCTGCGGAAATCGCGGTTGAGCGCCGCCTCGGCGGGCCGTTGGCCTCTTGCGTTGGTCACCACCAGCGGCGCGTCGAACGCCACCAGGCAATCACCCCGGGTGTGGGGCGCCAATGCGGCGAGCACGTCGGCGTCGTCGCGCGCGGCGCCGAGCTGCACGAGATGGCCGTCGGCGTCGACCACCGCGACGCCGGTCGGCTTGCGACCGCCCCAGGCCAGGTCGACGCCGGCGAAGTACATCCGCTTAGGGTATTGCCGCGCACACGAACCGTAAGCTGTGTGCTTGTGAGCATTCCGAACGTGCTGGCCACCCGGTACGCCAGCGCCGAGATGGTCGCGATCTGGTCGCCGGAGGCCAAGGTCGTCGCCGAGCGGCGGCTGTGGCTGGCCGTGCTGCGGGCCCAGGCCGAGCTCGGAGTCGACGTTCCGCCGGAGGCGATCGCCGACTACGAGCGGGTGCTCGACGACGTCGACCTGGCCTCGATCGCCAACCGCGAACGCGCGCTGCGCCACGACGTGAAGGCCCGCATCGAGGAATTCAACGCGCTGGCCGGCCACGAGCACGTACACAAGGGGATGACCAGCCGCGACCTCACCGAGAACGTCGAGCAGCTACAGATCCGGCGGTCACTGGAATTGGTTTTTTCCCATGGGGTTGCGGTTGCGGCGCGGCTCGCCGAGCGGGCGGTGACCTACCGCGACCTGGTGATGGCCGGACGCAGCCACAACGTCGCCGCGCAGGCCACCACGTTGGGCAAGCGGTTCGCCTCGGCGGCCCAGGAGACGCTGATCGCGTTGGGCCGGCTGGGGGAGCTGATCGACCGTTACCCGCTGCGCGGCATCAAGGGCCCGATGGGCACCGCGCAGGACATGCTCGACCTGCTCGGCGGGGACGCGGCCAAGCTGACCGAACTCGAGGGGCGCATCGCCGACTTTCTCGGCTTCGCAACGGTATTGACCAGCGTCGGGCAAATCTACCCGCGGTCACTGGACCACGACGTGCTCTCCGCGCTGGTGCAGCTCGGCGCCGGACCATCGTCGATGGCGCACACCATCCGGCTGATGGCCGGGCACGAACTCGTCACCGAGGGGTTCGTCGAAGGGCAGGTCGGCTCGTCGGCGATGCCGCACAAGATGAACACCCGCAGTTGCGAACGGGTCAACGGGTTGCAGGTGGTGCTGCGCGGCTACGCCTCGATGGCTGCCGAGCTGGCCGGCGCGCAGTGGAACGAGGGCGACGTGTTCTGCTCGGTGGTCCGCCGAGTTGCCTTGCCGGACAGCTTCTTTGCGATCGACGGGCAGATCGAGACATTCCTGACCGTGCTCGACGAGTTCGGCGCCTACCCGGCGGTGATCGCCCACGAGCTGGATCGCTACCTGCCGTTCCTGGCCACCACCAAGGTGCTCATGGCCGCGGTGCGCGCCGGCATGGGTCGCGAGGCGGCCCACCACGTGATCGGGGAACACGCGGTCGCGACGGCGCTGGCCATGCGGGAACGCGGCGCCGAGCCCGACCTACTGGACCGCTTGGCCGCCGACGAGCGGCTGCCCCTGGACCGCGCGGCGCTGGACGCCGCGCTGGCCGACAAGAAGGCGTTCACCGGTGCCGCCGGTGACCAGGTGGACGAGGTGGTCGCGGCGGTGGACGCGTTGGTCAGTCGCTACCCGGACGCGGCCAAATACACCCCGGGCGCAATCCTGTGACGCTCGCGGGCGCGCTCTCGGGGATCGACTTCACCGACCTCGACAACTTCGCCAGTGGGTTCCCGCACGAGCTGTTCGCCGTGCATCGGCGAGAGGCGCCGGTCTATTGGCACGAGCCGACCGACAACACCCCCGACGGCGAGGGCTTCTGGTCCGTCGCCACGTACGCGGAAACCCTTGAGGTGCTGAAGGACCCGGCCACGTACTCGTCGGTCACCGGTGGGCAACGGCCGTACGGGGGCACGCTGCTGCAGGACCTGGCCATCGCAGGCCAGGTGCTCAACATGATGGACGATCCGCGGCACACCCAGATCCGGCGGCTCGTCAGCTCCGGGCTGACGCCGCGCATGATCGGCCGCGTCGAGGACGACCTGCGCATCCGGGCGCGCCGGCTGCTCGACTCGGTGGGGCCGGGCGAACCGTTCGACTTCCTGGTCGACATCGCCGCCGAACTGCCAATGCAGATGATCTGCATCCTGCTGGGAGTGCCTGAATCCGAACGGCATTGGCTCTTTCAGGCGATCGAACCACAGTTCGACTTCGGCGGCTCGCGCAAGGCCGCCCTGTCGCAACTGTCCGAGGCGGAGGCCGGGTCACGGATGTACGCCTACGGCCAGGAGCTGATCGCGTCCAAGCGCGCCGAGCCGACCGACGACATGCTGTCGGTCGTCGCGAAC
This sequence comes from Mycobacterium sp. IEC1808, assembly GCF_002101935.1. Classification (NCBI taxonomy): domain Bacteria; kingdom Bacillati; phylum Actinomycetota; class Actinomycetes; order Mycobacteriales; family Mycobacteriaceae; genus Mycobacterium; species Mycobacterium sp. IEC1808. The sequence continues at coordinate 56,729 of NZ_LQPV01000006.1, forward strand.
GCCACCGTCGACGACGAGGACGCCCCGGCGCTTTCCGATCTCGAGCTGTACCTGTTCTTCAGCCTGCTGTTCAGCGCGGGCGCAGAGACGACACGTAACGCGGTCGCCGGCGGCCTGCTGGCGCTGGCCGAGCACCCGGAGCAATTGCGCGCGCTGCGTTCGGATTTCGGCCTGCTGCCGACGGCGGTCGAGGAGATGGTGCGGTGGACGTCGCCGTCGCCGTCGAAGCGGCGCACCGCCACCCGCGACGTCACGCTCGGCGGGCAGTACATCCGGGCGGGACAGAAGGTCCAGATCTGGGAGGGCTCGGCCAACCGCGACGCCGACGTGTTCGACCGCCCCGACGAATTTGACATCGGCCGGAAGCCGAACCCGCACTTGGGATTCGGCCAGGGGATCCATTATTGCCTGGGCGCCAATCTGGCCCGGCTGGAGCTGCGGGTCCTGTTCGAGGAACTGCTGACGCGCTTCGGCGGCGTGCGGGTCGCCCGGCCCGTCGAATGGACGCGCAGCAATCGGCACACCGGCATCCGGCACCTGGTTGTGGAGCTACGCGAGGAGCAGTGACGATCCGCCTCGCCGATGCCGAGCCGTCACCCGATGTGTTCGCCGCGGTGATGGCGACCGGGATCTTGTCGGTCGGTGCGCGCGATCACGGATACCGGTGGCCCAGCGACGCGCTCGGCGTCGTGGCCTCCGTTGTTCTGGCTGCCCTGGTTGCCCTCACGGTCGTCGCCGCCGCGCGCCGGAAGCTCCGCTGGGACCTCACGGACCCCGACGTCACCCTGAGGCTGTTCACCTTCGTGGCCGCGTGCGCGGTGATCGACGCACGGTTGTCGTCCAACGTGTGGGTGCTGCGGGTGCTCGGTGCGGTCGCGCTGTCGGCCTGGCTGGTGCTCATCGCGCTCAGCGCGCGGAACATGTTGGCGCCCAGCCGGACCGCGCTGCGTGATCACGCCCATGGCGCGTGGGAACTGGCCAGTGTCGGGACATCCGGTCTGGCGATCGTGATGGCTCAGCTGGCGCACCGCACCGGCCATCGCTGGTGGCTGACGGTTGCCCTGCCGATGTGGGCGGCGGCGATCTGCATCTACGGCCTGATGACCTGGCTGATCCTGTGGCGCACGATCGCCGAGCGCCAGGATCGTGACGGGTTCGAGCCGGACAGCTGGATCCTGATGGGCGGCTTGGCCGTCGCCACCCTGGCCGGCGACGACATCCACGCCGTGGCACCTCACGGGCTGGCCGGGCCGGTGCGGGTGGTCACCGTGGTGACATGGGTGGCCGCCACCCTGTGGATACCGCCGCTGATCTACTTCGGCCTGCGCCGGATCAACCGTCGACCCGATTCGCTGCGGTTCGCGGGTGTGTGGTGGGCGCTGGTGTTCCCGTTGGGCATGTACTCCGCCGCCAGCTACGCCATGGCAGGCGAAATCGGTCAACGTTGGCTGACCACGGTTTCGCTGGTCTTCTTCTGGGACGCGTTGGCGGCGTGGCTGATTGTGGTCCTCGCTGGGTTACTGCGCGTGTCACGGCCGGTGGGTGACCGCCCGTAAGCGCTAGATGCGGGAGTCCCTGGAAACACCCACCGCCGGACCGGCGCTCGGCGCATAGCGCGGTTAGCGGGCGCGCAGCGCGATTCCGGCCGACCGTAGTTCGAGCGCGGCCAGCGCCCGGATGGTGACCGGATCCTCGCGCCGCCATCCGCCGACCGGGTCCGCGCTGATCGCGGCCAGCTTGCGCGGCGCCCGGTTCGTCAGTGCCCGCAGCGCCAGCAGCTGTTCGCCGGCCGGGGTCGCCGCCAGGCCGCTGACGGTCCACTTGCGCCGGAAGAAGCGCAGCCGCAGTAACAGCCACGGGATGACCACGATGAGCAGCGGCACGGCGACGACGGCCAGCGCCGCCAGCACCGCGAGCCAACCCGCGGTGGTCTCCAGGCTGTGCCCGGCCGCCGCGATGTCGAGGGCGGCGGCGCTGGCCGACGCGAGTGGCTTGCTGACCGCATCGCCGAGCACCGGGATGTTGTGCGCGCCCTGGCCGGCCGACGCCAGGTTGCCCGCGACGCCGTTCGCGCCGATCTCGACCTGCCTGCCGGCCTCGGCGATGGTCGAGATGGCGTCGTAGACGGCCGTGCCGACGACCAGCCACAGCGCCGTCCACAGGAAGATGGCGAAGTCGCTGAACAGTTGGACGGCCAGCCGTCCGGGGGTGGTGGCATAGGGCAGAACCCGCGAGGGCAGCGATGTCATAGCGCAATACCAGCACAGGGCCGGGCGTTCGGCGCCCGATAGGCTGGCTCGATGCGCCCTGCACTGTCCGAGTACGAGCATCTCGCGAGCGGCAAGGTCCGCGAGATCTACCGCGTCGACGACGAGCACCTGCTGCTGGTGGCGAGCGACCGGATCTCCGCGTACGACTACGTCCTGGACAGCACGATCCCGGACAAGGGCCGCATCCTGACCGCGATGAGCGTCTTCTTCTTCGGACTCGTCGACGCACCCAACCATCTGGCCGGTCCGCCCGACGACCCGCGCATCCCCGACGAGGTGCTCGGCCGCGCGCTGGTGGTGCGACGGCTCGAGATGCTTCCGGTGGAATGCGTGGCCCGCGGGTACCTGACCGGCTCCGGGCTGCTGGACTACCAGGCGACCGGCAAGGTCTGCGGGATCGCGCTGCCGCCGGGCCTGGTGGAAGCCAGCAAGTTCGCCAACCCGCTGTTCACCCCGGCGACGAAGGCGGCGCTGGGCGACCACGACGAGAACATTTCGTTCGCCCGGGTGATCGAGCTGGTCGGTGGGGTGCGGGCCAACCAGCTGCGCGACCGCACCCTGCAGATCTACGTTCAGGCCGCCGACCACGCACTCATGAGGGGAATCATCATCGCCGACACCAAATTTGAATTCGGCACCGACGCGGGTGGCAACCTGCTGCTGGCCGACGAGATCTTCACGCCCGATTCCTCGCGGTACTGGCCGGCCCGCGATTACCGGCCCGGTGTGGTCCAGACCAGTTTCGACAAGCAGTTCGTCCGCAACTGGCTGACCGGCCCCGAGTCCGGTTGGGATCGCCACGGGTCGCAGCCCCCGCCACCGCTTCCCGACGACATCATCGACGCGACCCGAAGCCGTTACATCGAGGCTTACGAGCGCATTTCGGGTTTGAGCTTCGGCGACTGGATCGGCCCGGGCGCATGACGGGCGCCGCACTGGACGCGCTCACACCGCCCGTCGCGAAGCGGGTGGAAACCCGGCGGGAATTCCACGGTGACGTGTTCATCGATCCGTACGAGTGGTTGCGCGACAAGGCCGACCCCGAGGTCATCGGCTATCTGGAGGCCGAGAACGACTACGTCGATGCGATGACGGCTCACCTGGAACCGTTGCGGCAGAAGATCTTCGACGAGATCAAGTCGCGCACCAAGGAGACGGATCTGTCGGTGCCCACCCGGCAGGGCGACTGGTGGTACTACGCCCGGACCTTCGAGGGAAAGCAGTACCGCGTCCAATGCCGTTGCCCCGTCACCGACCCCGATGACTGGGACCCGCCGGTCCTCGACGAGAACACCGAAATCCCCGGCGAGCAGGTCCTACTCGACTCGAACGCCGAAGCCGAAGGCCATGAATTCTTCGCGTTGGGCGCCGCCACGGTCAGCCTGGACAGCAACCTGCTGGCGTACTCCGTCGATACCGTCGGCGACGAACGTTATACCCTGCGGTTCAGGGACTTACGCACGGGCGAGCAGTACCCCGACGAGATCGCCGACATCGCCGCGGGTGCCACCTGGGCGGCCGACAACCGCACGGTGTACTACCTGACCCTGGACCCGGCTCACCGCCCCGACAAGGTCTGGCGCTACCGGCTCGGCTCCGGCGAACCGTCGGAGCTGGTGTATCACGAAGCCGACGAACGGTATTGGCTGGGCGTCGGGCTCACCCGAAGCGAGAAGTACGTGTTCATCGCGGCGGGTTCGTCGATCACCTCGGAGATGCTGTATGCCGACGCCGCCGATCCGCGGGCAGCGTTCACCGTCGTGCTGCCGCGGCGCGAAGGCGTCGAGTACTCGGTCGAGCACGCGGTGGTCGGCGGGGAGGACCGGTTCCTGATCCTGCACAACGACGGTGCGGTGAACTTCACGCTCACCGAGGCGCCCGTCAGCGATCCGACACGCCAGCGCACCCTGATCCCGCACCGCGACGACGTCCGGCTCGACGGAATGGATGCCTTCGCCCGCCACCTCGTCGTCAGCTACCGCCGCGAGGCGTTGCCCCGGATTCAGTTGTGGCCCATCGGTTCCGACGGGCAATACGGTGAGCCTGAGGAAATCTCCTTCGACTCGGAGCTGATGTCGAGCGGTCTTGGCGGCAACCCCACCTGGGATTCGCCCAAGCTGCGGATCAGGGCGGGGTCGTTGATCACCCCGGCGCAGGTTTACGACATCGACCTCGCCACCGGTGAGCGCACGTTGCTGCGCGAGCAGCCCGTCCTCGGCGGCTACCGGCCCGCCGACTACGTGGAGCGGCGGGACTGGGCGCGCGCGGACGACGGGACCCGAATCCCGGTGTCGATCGTGCACCGCGCCGACGTCGAGTTTCCCGCGCCGGCACTGCTCTACGGTTACGGCGCCTACGAGATATGCACCGACCCAAGCTTTTCCATCGCCCGGCTGTCGTTGCTGGACCGGGGCATGGTGTTCGCCATCGCCCATGTCCGCGGCGGCGGTGAGATGGGCCGACTGTGGTACGAGCATGGCAAGCTGTTGGAGAAGAAGAACACCTTCACCGATTTTGTCGCGGTAGCAAGGCATTTGGTGGATTCGGGCCTGACCCGGCCGCAGCAGCTGGTCGCGCTGGGCGGTAGCGCGGGGGGCCTCTTGGTGGGTGCGGTGGCCAACCTGGCGCCGGACCTCTTCGCCGGCATCCTCGCACAGGTTCCCTTCGTCGACCCGCTCACCACCATCCTCGATCCCTCGTTGCCGCTGACCGTCACCGAATGGGACGAATGGGGAAACCCGTTGAGCGACAGCGATGTCTACGCGTACATGAAGTCGTATTCGCCCTACGAGAACGTCGAAGCCAGGCATTACCCGGCCATCCTGGCGATGACGTCGTTGAACGACACCCGGGTCTACTACGTCGAGCCCGCCAAGTGGGTCGCAGCGCTGCGGCACGCCAACACCGACGGAAATCCGATCCTGTTGAAGACCCAGATGAACGCGGGGCACGGCGGCGTCAGCGGTCGCTACAAGGCCTGGCAGGAAACCGCGTTCCAGTACGCGTGGCTGCTAGCCGCTGCCGACCGCGACCGCTACGGCGGCGGCCAGGAAAACGGCCTGGATCGCGGTGCGCAGGGGTAGCCGGGTCGTCATCGACTTGGGGGGATCGGGCATCCGGGAGGCGTAGACGTTGGCCGGGAACATGGCCAGCATCAGCACCAGGAGGCAGACGGCCGCCGCCACCCGGGTCACCGGAATGAGCAGGCCCACGGCCCCGAGCAGCTCCAGCAGTCCGGTGATGGTGACCAGGTAGCCCGGGGCGGGCAGGCGCGGCGGCACGATCGCGATGAGGTCGCGCCGCAGCGGCGGGGCGAAGTGTGAAAACCCGGTCAGCAGGAACATCGCCGCCAGCCCGACGGCGAGCGCGGCCGTCCAGCTGTTGACGTAGGGGACGCCGAGCCAGCCGATGCTCCGCGCGGCGATGGTGGCCACTAGCAGCGTGATCAACGGGGCCATTTCGATTCCAATCTAGACAATGACAAGATCCTAGCACCAGAAGGTAAACCGCTATCTAGTCACTGTCAAGTTCGATCGTTATGCTGGCCTGATGGCCCGTCCCAACTACCACCACGGCGACCTGCGCGCGGTGATCCTCGCCGAGGCCGCGCGCCAGGTGGCCGAGCGCGGCGCCGACGGGATCTCGTTGCGCGAGCTGGCTCGCGGCGCGGGCGTGTCGCACGCCGCCCCCGCGCACCACTTCACCGATCGGCGCGGGTTGTTCACCGCGCTGGCCACCGAGGGCTTCCGGCTGTTGGCCGAGACGCTGAGCCGCGCGCGGGGCCGCTTCACCGACGCCGCCCTCGCCTACGTGCGGTTCGCCCTCGAGCACCCCGGCCACTACCAGGTGATGTTCAACCGGTCGCTCCTGGACGCCGCGGACGCCGAACTGGCCGCCGCCGAGGCCGCCGCCGGGGCCGAGCTATCCCGCGGCGTCGCGACGTTGCGGGATCCCAACGCGCGGGCCGATCCCGCCGGCGCTGAGCTGGCGGCCTGGTCACTGGTGCACGGCTTTTCGACGCTGTGGCTCAACGACGCGGTCAACGCTGCCGTCAAACAGGCCGATCCGATGGACACCGTGCTGCGGATCGCAACCATGCTGTTCGACGGTTAGTCGAGGTCCTCGCCCGCCGTTACGATCGCGGGCTGCTTCGGCAGGAACATCGCCGGGATGACGGTCAGGCTCACCAGTACGACCGCGATCACGAATACCGTTGTGTACGCGTGGGAAAGGTCGTGCAGGACGCTGTCGGCGAAGCCGGGAGCGAGCGCGTTTGGGGGGATGGACGACGGGTCGACCGGTGTCCCGGTGGCGGCGGCTTTTTGTTGGAGGGCGGCGAGTTTGTTTGCCGCGGCGATATTCTCGCTGCGGTTGAACTGGTTGGTGATGATCATCGACATCAGCGCGGTTCCCATCGAGCCGCCGACCTGATGGCTGACGCTCATCAGCGTTGTGCCACGGGCGATCTGGTGCGGCGAGAGTGCCTGCACGGACGCCACCGACAACGGCATCATCGTGCAACCCATGCCCAGCCCCATGACCGCCAGGGCGACCAACAGCGTGGGCAGGTACGCCGCCTGCCGGGCCACACCGAAAGCGAAGGCCCCCAGGCCGGCGGTGATCAGCGCGATGCCGATCAGCACGATCTTGCCCGGGCCCTGCCTGTCCACCAGCGGCCCGGTCAGCCGCATGGTGAGCATGGCCCCCAGGCCCTGCGGGATCATGTGCACGCCGGCCTGCATCGGCGTCTGGTGCAACACCTGCTGGAAGTAGCTCGGGAGCAGCAGGCCCGCCCCGAAAAACGCGATGGCAAACAGCACCATCGTCACGTTCGCCTGGCTGATCACTTTGTTCTGGAACAACCGCAGGTCGATCAACGGGTGGTCGGTGCGGCGCCGCGCGTGGAGGACGAACGCGGCGATCAAAAGCAGGCCGACGGCCGCCGGTATCAGGACGCGGCGATCGGCCACCGTTCCGCAGCGCGGGACGGAGGACACCGCGAACAGGAACGTCGCCAGCCCGGGCGACAGCAGCAGTCCGCCGACGACATCGAACGTCTCCGAGCGGGTGGGGTGATCCCGGGGGAACACCAGACCCGCCAGAACCAGCGTCAAGAGCCCAATCGGCAGGTTGATCAAGAAGATCCACCTCCAGCTGGAGGTGTCGATGAGCCAGCCGCCCAGGATCGGCCCGCCGATCGGGGCGAGCAGCATGGGGATGCTCAGGATCGACATCAGGCGGCCGAGGCGAGCGGGGCCGGCCTCGCGGGTCATGATCACGAAGCCCAGCGGCATCAGCATGCCGCCGCCGATCCCCTGCACCACTCGAAACACGATGAGCTGCAGGATCGTTGACGCGACCGCGCACAGCAACGAGCCCAGCGCGAACGCCACCACCGATCCCATGAAAAGCCGTTTGGTGCCGAACCGGTCGGCGGCCCAGCCCGTCAACGGGATCACGGTCGCCAGCGCCAGCGTGTAGCCGGTCATCGTCCAGGCGACGATGGCCTGCGACGACCCGAATTGGTCGATGAAGGTGCGTTGCGCGACAGCGACGACGGTGACGTCCAGGATTGCCATCACGGTGGCCAGCAGGCACACCCCGGAGACCCGTAGCAGCCTGGCGTCCAGCTTGTCGGGGTAGACATGGGCGCCCGGATGCTGAGGCGGAGCGGTGGGCGGCGAGGTGTCGGCCGCTGCTGAACGGGCCTTGTCCATGGCGTTGCTTAGCATATCGAATCGATTGCTCCCGCCGACGGTGGGACGCGTTTGCTGTCGCGCGCCGTTCGGGCGCCCGGCCGCGCGCAGATTCGCTGTTTGCCGGCTTGCCCGGCCGAATTTCCGCCTGGGCCGATATACGCCTGCCGTCTGCGTGTCCTTCACCGTCCCGACACCTGGAATCGTCAAACTGCAGGTGTGTCTGGAAAATTGATCGTCTCGGTGTCCGGGATCGGTGAACGGACCCTGGGCGACGTCGAGGCGTTCTGCGCACAAATGGACGCCCGCAAGGTCCCGGTCTCGTTGCTGGTTGCTCCCCGGCTCAAGGGCGACTACCGGCTCGACCGCGACCCGCGCACCGTGGAGTGGCTGACCGCCCGTCGGGCCGGCGGCGACGCCATCGTGCTGCACGGCTACGACGACCCCGCAACCAAGAAGCGTCGCGGCGAATTCGCGGTTCTGCGCGCGCACGAGGCCAACCTGCGACTGATGGGCGCCGACCGGGTGCTCGAGCACCTCGGGCTGCGCACCCGCCTCTTCGCGGCACCGGGCTGGGTGGTGTCCCCGGGCGTGGTCAAGGCGTTGCCGCAGAACGGCTTTCGGCTGCTCGCCGATCTGCACGGGATCACCGACCTGGTCCGGCACAGCACGGTCCGCACCCGGGTGCTGGGCATCGGCGAGGGTTTCCTCACCGAGCCGTGGTGGTGCCGCATGGTCGTGCTGTCCGCCGAGCGCATCGCGCGCCGCGGCGGCATCGTGCGGGTCGCCGTCGCCGCGCACCAACTGCGCAAGCCGGGGCCGCTGCAGGCCATGCTGGACGCCGTTGACCTGGCCTCGATGCACGGCTGCACCCCGACCGTCTACAAGTGGCGGCCCCACAGCGCGGTCCTCGACGCCGCCTGACCGAGCGTCTGATTGGCCGTCCGCCGCGGGCATTACCCTGTTGCCACATGAGCGATTCTTCGGTCGCGGGGTTCGCTGCTGACGCGATCATCGTCGGTGCCGGTCTTTCGGGTCTGGTGGCCGCCTGCGAGTTGGTCGAGCGCGGCCTGCGAGTGCTGATCCTCGACCAAGAGAACAGCGCCAATCTGGGCGGGCAGGCCTTCTGGTCGTTCGGCGGCCTCTTTTTCGTCGACAGCCCGGAGCAGCGCCGGCTCGGCATCCGCGACAGCCACGAGTTGGCCCTCCAAGATTGGCTGGGCACAGCGGCGTTCGACCGGCCCGAGGACTACTGGCCACGCCAATGGGCGCACGCCTACGTCGATTTCGCGGCCGGGGAGAAACGCAGTTGGCTGCGCGCCCGGGGCCTCAAGATTTTTCCGTTGGTGGGTTGGGCCGAGCGCGGCGGTTACGGCGCGCAGGGACATGGCAATTCGGTTCCCCGCTTTCACATCACGTGGGGCACCGGGCCGGCGCTGGTCGAGATCTTCGCCCGCCGGTTGCGGGATCGCTCGTCGGTGCGCTTCGCGCATCGCCACCGGGTCGACGAGTTGATCGTTGAGTGTGACGCGGTGACCGGCGTCCGCGGCACCGTGCTGGAGCCCTCGGCCGAGGCGCGCGGCGTGGCGTCATCGCGAACCGCGGTGGGGCAGTTCGAGTTCCGGGCTTCAGCGGTGATCGTCACCAGCGGCGGCATCGGCGGCAACCACGAGCTGGTGCGCAAGAATTGGCCCAGGCGGATGGGCCGCGTGCCCGAGCAGTTGCTCAGCGGCGTGCCCGCGCACGTCGACGGCAGGATGATCGGCATCTCCCAGCGGGCCGGCGCGCGGGTCATCAACCCCGACCGGATGTGGCATTACACCGAGGGCATCACCAACTACGACCCGATCTGGCCGCTGCACGGCATCCGCATCATCCCGGGCCCGTCGTCGTTGTGGCTGGATGCGTCCGGCAAGCGGTTGCCGGTGCCCCTGTATCCCGGCTTCGACACCCTCGGCACGCTTGAGCACATCACCAAGTCCGGCCATGACTACACCTGGTTTGTGTTGAACGCCAAGATCATTGAGAAGGAGTTCGCGCTCTCCGGTCAGGAGCAGAACCCCGACCTGACCGGTCAGAGCGTGCGCGAGCTGGTGCGCAATCGGGCCAGCTCCGGGCCGCCGGCACCGGTGCAGGCCTTCATTGACCGGGGCGTGGACTTCGTCAGCGCGGACTCGCTTCGCGAGTTGGTGAGGGCGATGAACAAGCTGCCCGATGTGGAGCCCCTGGACTACGCCACGGTGGAGGCCGAGGTGACCGCCCGGGACCGCGAGGTGGCCAACCGGTTCAGCAAGGACGGCCAGATCACCGCGATCCGCGCGGCGCGCGGCTACCTGGGCGACCGGCTGGGCCGGGTGGTGGCGCCGCACCGGCTGACCGACCCCAAGGCCGGGCCGCTGATCGCCGTCAAGCTGCACATCCTGACCCGAAAGACGTTGGGCGGCATCGAGACCGACCTGGCCGGGCGGGTGCTGACCGCCGGCGGCACCCCGCTGAACGGTCTGTACGCGGCCGGGGAAGTGGCCGGCTTCGGCGGCGGCGGCGTGCACGGCTATCGGGCGCTGGAGGGCACGTTTCTGGGCGGCTGCATTTTCTCCGGGCGCGCCGCCGGCCGCGGCGCCGCCGACGACATCACCTAGTTCCGACTGCCGAACAGACGCAGAATCGCATCATCCGGCCTGAAATCGTGCGATTCTGCGTCTGCTCGCGGTTAGAAGGTGACCGCGCTTTCTTCGGGCAGCACCTGGAAGTCGGTGGTGGTCAGCTCGGTGAGCCGACCGTAGTAAATCCCCCGCGCGTCGGGGGCGATGATCCCCTGGTGGATCGGCACCGCTCGCGCCGGCGCCACCGCGCGCAGGTAGTCGACGGCCTCGGCGATCTTCATCCACGGGGCCGCCGCCGGAGCGGCCAGCACGTCCACCGGCTCGTCGGGCACGAACAGCGCGTCGCCGGGGTGCATCAGTCGCGCCGCGTGGCCGCCGTCGCCGATCAGAAACGAAATGTTCTCTATCACAGGGATTTCCGGGTGGATCACGGCGTGCTGGCCGCCGACGGCGCGGACGGTCAGCTCGCCGATCTGCAGCTCGTCGCCGACGTGCACCGCCCGGCAGGGCGGGCCCAGCTGCTCGGTGGTTTGCGGATCGGCGTAAAGCTCCGCGTCGGGGTTTCCCTCGAGCAGCGCGGGCAGCCGGCTGACGTCGACGTGGTCGGGGTGCTGGTGGGTGATCAGGATGGCGGACAGTCCGGTGATTCCCTCGAAGCCGTGCGCGAAGGAACCGGGATCAAAAAGCACACGCGTGTTGTCGAACTCGGCGAGTAGGCAGGAATGGCCGAAGTGCGTAAGTTGCATATCTACGATTGTGCCCTGACGGGGGTGATGCCGATGCGGGTAATCCTGGCGGCGATGCTGGCTGTCGGCGGCTTCGCGGTGGCTCTGATCGTGGTGGTACCCGCCCATGCGGAACCGGAGACCTGCCCGCCCGTGTGCGACCAGATCCCCAACGGCGCCTGGATTCAGCAGCGCGCGGTGCCGCTGGATTCGGTCTACCACTGGCCGATGCTGGCCGGTTCATCGGTTCCGTTGACGGGCACCGGCACGGCGAGGTTTCGCTTCGAGGACCTGTGTGCGTCGCCGGAGGCGCCGCAGGACGCCCGCGCCTCGGCGGTCGCGGCGCGCGCCACGATCACCCACCCGGACGGTCAATGGCAACTGCAGGCCGAAATCCTGCACTGGCGCGGCGACACCGCCCGCGGCGGCTCCATCGCGGCCGGGGTATTCAGCACCGCCGTCGCCGCCCTGCGCGGCTGCCAGCAACGTGTCCCGGCGCAGTCGCCGTCGATCACCAGCGACGAGCCGAACCGGATGGCCGCGGTGGTCAGCGGCCCGGTGATCATGCACACCTACCTGGTGGCCCACGTGGCCAGCAGCACGGTCAGCGAGCTCACGCTGTGGTCGCAGGGGCCGCCGCAGGTGTCCTGGCCAGCGATGGCGGACGACTCGGTGCTGAACTCCATGGTCGCGCCCCTGTGCGACGCCTATATCGCCTCGTGCCCGTGACCGCCCGCTAGCACCGCGCGCCGGTAGAGTTGGGTGCCGAGATGAACCCTGAGGAGGAGCGCCGGTGAGCCGGGTGGTCGTTCATGTGATGCCCAAAGCGGAGATTCTGGACCCGCAGGGTCAGGCAATTGTCGGTGCACTGGGTCGGCTCGGCCACCCGGGGATCTCGGATGTCCGGCAGGGCAAGAGATTTGAGCTCGAGGTCGACGAGTCCGTCGACGACGCCACGCTCGCCGAGATCGCCGAGTCGCTGTTGGCCAACACCGTGATCGAGGACTGGACGATCAGCCGGGAGACGCAGTGACGGCGCGGATCGGAGTCATCACCTTCCCCGGGACGCTTGACGACGTGGACGCCGCCCGGGCGGCGCGGCGCGTCGGCGCCGAGGCGATCGCGCTATGGCATGCCGACGCCGACCTGAAGGGGGTCGACGCCGTGGTGGTCCCCGGCGGCTTTTCCTATGGCGACTACTTGCGCGCCGGCGCGATCGCCAGATTCGCGCCGGTGATGGCCGAAGTGGTCGACGCCGCGGGGCGCGGGATGCCGGTGTTGGGGATCTGCAACGGTTTTCAGGTGATCTGCGAGGCCGGGCTGCTGCCGGGGGCGCTGACCCGCAACGCGGGCTTGCACTTCGTGTGCCGCGACGTGTGGCTGCGGGTGGCGTCGACCTCTACGGCGTGGACGTCGCGTTTCGAGCCCGACGCGGACCTGCTGGTGCCGCTGAAGTCGGGCGAGGGCCGCTATGTCGCCCCCTCGAACGTGCTGGACGAGTTGGAGGGCGAGGGTCGGGTGGTTTTCCGCTACCACGACAACCCCAACGGCTCGCAGCGTGACATCGCCGGCATCAGCTCCGCCAACGGTCGCGTGGTCGGGCTGATGCCGCATCCGGAGCACGCCATCGAGGCGCTGACCGGGCCCTCCGACGACGGCCTGGGCCTGTTCTATTCGGCGCTGGACGCCGTGCTGGCCGCTTAGGTGGAAATCCCTGCGGCACAGCGTAATTTGCAGAAGGCCGCGGTGAGCGCGTCGGTCGCTTCGTGTGGGTCGTCGAACGTCCGGTCGTCGGTGAGCACCGCGATGCCGAGCTGGTCGACGTAGCTCCACACGGTGATGTTGACGGGGGCGCCCGGCGACAGCACGCCGGTCGAGTAGATTTCGCTGACCGTCGCGCCCCCGAAGTGACCGCGCTCTCGCGGGCCCACGACGCTGGACACCGCGACGTTCATCATCTTGTTCGGTGCCTCGCGCTGGGCCAGCCAGCGGAACGCGGCCGGGGCCAGCGCGGTCGGTAGATAGGTCATCATCCGCCCGTAGAGTCGGGGGCCGAGGATTTCGTGGTCTTCCTTGGCGATTCGGGTCGCCAGCGCGACCAGCCGCGCCCGTTCGGCCGCGTCGGCGATGTGAACGGGCAGCGAAATGGACAGGCCACTGATCTCGTTGCCGGTGACCCGGTTCGACCTGTCGGTGGCGGTCGGCACGGACGCGATGATCGGCCGGTCGGCCGCGCCGTCGTAGGCCAACAACAGCTTCCGAAGCCCTCCGGCCGCCGTCGCCAGCACCATGTCGGTCATCGTGATGCCCAACGCCCTGGCGGTCGCCTTGACGTCGGGCAGCGGCAGCGTCGCGCTGGCGAACCGCCGCCGCGGCGACACGACGTGGTTGAGGAAGGTCGGCGGCGCGTCGAACGCGTCGGCCAGGTCGGGGTGATTCCCGCGCTCCCGGGACCGGCGGTGCACTCGCGCCAACCCCACGGCCGCGTCTTTGACCAGGCCCGGCAGCTTGGCGGCCTGGCGCGCGTGGTCGCGCGCGGCGGCCCGCAGCAGGTCGGACGTTGACGGCGTGATGCAGGCTTCGTCGTTGTCTCGCTCGTCGGTCGGCCCGTCCTCGAGGTCCATCGCGCGCGCCAGCAGGTTGACGGAGGCCACGCCGTCGGCCAGCGCGTGGTGGATCTTGCCGATCACCGCGAATCGGCCGCCGGCCAGGCCCTCGGCGAAGTGGAATTCCCACAGCGGACGGCTGCGATCCAGCGGCGTGGAGGCCACCTCGCCGATGACGCCGTCGAGCTCTCGGCGGCCGCCCGGCGCCGGCACCCGCACTCGCCGCAAGTGGTAGTCCAGGTCGACCTCGCAGTTCTCCTGCCACATGGGGTGATGCAGTTGCCACGGGATGTCGACGAGCTTGTAGCGCAACGGTTCTAGCAGATGCAGCCGGCGTCGCACGTGGCGCCGAAACGCCTCGAAGCCGAAGTCAGAATCGCAGCTGGAGGGGTCGAGGACCGCGACTTTCAGCGTGTGGGTGTGCAGGTTCGGCGTCTCGCTGTACAGCAGCATGGCGTCCATGCCGTTGAGTCTCTTCACACGCCCTGCCCCTGCCGACGCCTCAGCCGAGGATGGGGAATCGGCGTTCGGACGCCAGCCGTTTCAGCGCCGCCTCCATCACCGCGCGGACGTGAGCATCGACCTCGTCGACGTCGGGGTCGTCGCCGAAGCGCGCGGCGATGTCGATGGGTTCGAGCACCTCCGTGACGATCTTGGCCGGCAGCGGCAGGTTGGGCGGGAAGATCACGCTCAGGCCGAACGGGAAACCGAAGCTGACCGGCAATATGTTGATCCGGGCCTTGGTCAGTCGCAGCGTGCGCGCCAGCCAGTTGCCGCGGGTCAGGAACAGCTGCGTCTCCTGGGCGCCGATGGACACGGTGGGCACGATCGGCACGCCGGCTTCGATCGCCGTCCTGACGTAGCCGGTTCGGCCGTCGAAGTCGATGGTGTTCGCGCTGAAGGTGGACCGGTAGGAGTCGTAGTCCCCGCCCGGGAAGACCAGCACCACCGCACCCGAATGCAACGCCGCCGCGGCGTTTTCCCGCTTCGCCTCGATGACGCCGAGGCGGCGCAGCCAGCCGTCCAGGGGGCCCATGAACAGGCCGTAGTGCGCCAGGGTGTAGACGGGGCGGTCGTAGCCGAACTTGTCGTAGAAGGCGGGCGAGAAGATGAACACGTCCGGCGTGAACATGCCGCCCGAGTGGTTGGACACCACGAGCGCCCCACCGGTCGACGGGACGTTCTCGACGTTTCGCACCTCCGCGCGATACCACCGCTTGACCAGGGGGCCGAGGGTCTTAGCGACCTGTCGGGTGAACTCCGGGTCCCATTTCGCCGTCTCGTGATTCTGGGCCGCCGGCGGTTTGATGCCTGCCATTCGCAACGGATTGCCGATGTGACGCAGGCCCTAAACATCGGCGCGAGCGTAACGCCACCGCGAAATACCGCCCAGAATTTCGCCGTGGCGTTACGCTCGCCTCCCCTCAGCCGGCGTCACATAACAACGGAGGCGTCGTCGGCGGTAACTCGTCGACGGGCGCCAGCTGACCGAAGAGGTCGATCGCGTCCGCGATGGCGGCGTCGACGAAGGCGGCAAAGTCGTCGAAGGAGACGCCCTTGCGGATCCATTGCGACCTGCGCGCCACCACGCCGATGCGCTGCGGGTCGGACGAGCCGTGCACGACCGCGACGACGCCGCGGTCCTGCGCGTTCCACGTGTCGGCGAAGTGCACCAGCCAGGGACGCTCGGCAGCGGGAAAGAAGCACGCGGGCGTCACCCGGATGATCAGCACGTCGCCCTGCGTCGGGCAGGCCTCGAGGTGGACGTGCAGCCGCCGCGGGCGGGTGTTGGCGACATAGAAAAACTCGCCGTCGTGCCGGCCCCGGAAATACCGGCTGCCGCGGGTGCACAGGTACCGCTCGATCAGCTCTGCGCAGAGCGGTTCGTTCGTCATGAGTCGATACTGAGGCCGGTGGCTTGGCGGATCCTTTGTGCCGAGCTAGTGGGAAGCGAAGAAGTTGTTGAGAATTTGCTGAGCGACGGAATCCCGGCCGCCTACGTCGGATCCAGGTCGATCCGCACGGTCAGCAGGTCGGTGCCCAACGCGCGCACCATCCCGCTGTTGAATCGCGGCAGCGTTGCCAGGCGGGCGTGTGGGTCGTCGTCGGGCAGCAGCGTGGCGGACCCGGCCCGCCAGCGGCCACAGAGACGAATCCGAACCCTGTTGTTCGCCTTGATGTTTCGCACATAGTCGGACGCCTCGCCGTGGTCGGACACCAGCCAGAACGTGGCGCCGTCGAGTCGCCCGCCAATCGGCGTTCGTCGGGGTCGCCCGCTGTTGCGGCCGGTGGTCTCCAGCAGCACCTGGGTGGGGAGCCGCCGGGTGATGGGGTTGGCGATGCGTCGATGGAAGAAGCCGGTGCGGCGACGTTTGCGTTCGCCGGCTGGGGTGGTCATGGCGCAAGCATTGTCGAGACTAGCGGTCTCGTCAATGGGAACGCTAGCCTTCAGGCTGTGACGCCCCGACGGCCGCACACTGGTAACCGACGTAACGACGCGGCGGAGCGGGCGATCCTGCAGGCGGCGGCCGAGTTGCTTGCCGACGGCGGTGGGCCGATCAGTGTCGACGCCGTCGCCGAGCGGGCGGGCGTCGGCAAGCAGACCATCTATCGCTGGTGGCCTTCGAAGAGCGCGGTGCTGCTCGACGCGATGATCCACCAAGCGCGGCAGGTCGCGCCGGCCCCGGACAGCGGCGACCTGCACTCCGACCTACGTCTGTTTTTGCGCGCCACCTTCACCGCCGCGCCCGATAACCGCAGCCTGCTCCTCGGGGTGTTGCGGGAGGCGCTGGCCGATGACGCCACCATGGATCGGCTCGCGGCATTCACCGCGGCGAGGCGGGACGAGTTGGCGGGAATCCTCGCCCGCGCGCGAGCCCGCGGCCAGATCCCTACCGCCGAAGCGCAGGCGACCGTTGTCGATCAGGTGTTTGGATTACTCTGGTACAGAATGATTTTCGCTCACGAGGCGCTCGACGAGCGCGCCGCCGACCAGCTGGCGGCCGCGCTCGCGACGCAGCTGCGCGCGGATGAGGAGGGTTGAGGGTGGGCTTCGCGGTGGAACGCATCGACCATATCGTGTTGAACTGCAACGATATTGAGGCCACCGCGGCTTGGTATGAGCGGGTGCTGGGCATGAGGCGAGAGACGTTCGGGCCGTCGAAGCGAACCGCCTTGTCGTTCGGGAACCAGAAGATCAACCTTCGACCGGTCGGGGCGCTGGCCGACGATCCCGGCTGGGCGACCGGTACCGTCGAAGCGGCCGGCTCCGCGGACTTGTGCTTCGTCACACAGGCGACGCCGGACGATGTTCGCGCCCACCTCGCCGCCTGCGGGGTCGACATCGTCTCCGGGCCGGTGACCAAGACCGGTGCGTTGGGGCCGATGACCTCGCACTACTGCCGCGACGTCGACGGGAACCTCGTCGAAATCGCGGTCTACTGATCCTCGATCAGCGGATACAGCTCGGGCAGATTCACGACGATGGCCTCTTGGGTGCTGCGCGCGATCACAACCTCAGCGGGGGAGTCGGGGTCGGGGTTTTCCTCCCGGTGCGGAAGGTACGGCGGGATGAAGACGTAATCGCCGGGCGCGGTGCGATGCGGACCTCGTGGACGCCGTCGTGGAAGACGAACTCCGGGTTGCCGCTTCGGACGTAGATCGCGGTCTCCGATTCGCCGTGATGGTGGTTCGACGAGGCGGTCGCTGGTGACGCGTGCGTCTCACCCATCCACAGCTTCTCGGCGCCCACCGACTTGCCGGACAGGGCGGCGAACCGGCGCAGGCCCTCCGATTGTGCGGTGTCGGAACTGATGTCCGAGGCCTTGACGTGGTGCACGCGGTTGCGGGCAACCACCGCGGCCGCGTCGTCGAAGTCGGGGTGAAATCCGTCTGCAGTCGCCATGGGTCAATTATCGTCCGCGGCGTCCCGGTAGGCCTCGAGCAGCCTCAGCCACACTTCGCTGATCGTCGGGAAGCACGGCACGGCGTGCCACAACCGGTCGATGGGAACTTCGCCCGCGACGGCGATGGTCGCGGAGTGCAGCATCTCGGTGACCCCGGGTCCCACCAGCGTGACGCCGAGCAGGTGGCCGCGATCCGCATCGACCACCATCCGGGCTCGACCGGTGTAGCCGTCGGCGTAGAGCTTGGCCCCCATCACGGCGTCACCGATTTCCACGTCGACTGTCCGGGCGCGGTGTCCGGCTTCCTGGGCCTGCCGGGCGGTCAGGCCGACGGCGGCGGCTTCCGGGTCGGTGAAGAAGGCCTGCGGCACCGCGTAATGGTCGGCGGTGGTCGCGTGCACGCCCCATGGCGCGGTATCCAGCGGCCTTCCCGCCGCCCGGGCGCCGATGGCCGCACCGGCGATGCGTCCCTGGTATTTGCCTTGATGGGTTAGCAGGGCGCGGTGGTTGACGTCGCCCGCCGCGTAGAGCCAGCCGTCCTCGATGGCTCGCACCCGGCAGGTGTCGTCGACGTCGAGCCAGCTGCCCGGCGTCAGCCCCACCGTGTCCAGGCCGATGTCGCCGGTGAGCGGCGCCCGGCCGGTCGCGAAAAGCACCTCGTCGACTTCCAATTCGGATCCGTCGTCCAATTCGAGGACGACACGACCGCCATCGGGCCGGCGCAGCGCTCGGACCGACACCCCCATGCGCACGGCCACGCCCGCCTCGGCGAGTCCGCGGCCGATGAGCTCGCCCACGAAGGGCTCCATGCGCGGCAGCAGGCCCGAACCGCGAGCGAGGAGGGTCACCTGTGCGCCCAATCCCTGCCAGGCGGTGGCCATTTCGACGCCGACGCCGCCGGCGCCGACGACGGCGAGCCGCTCCGGGACATAGCTGCTGTCGGTGGCCTGACGGTTGGTCCATGGTCTGGCCTCGGCGATGCCGGGCAGGTCGGGCAACGCCGGCCGGCTGCCGGTGCAGACCACGACCGCGTGCCGCGCGGTCAGCACCGGCTGCTCGCCGGCGGGCGTACTGACGGCGACTCGTCGCGGGCCGTCCAACCGTCCATGCCCGCGTATCAGCGTGGCACCAATTCCAACCACCCAGTCGGCCTGGCCACTGTCGTCCCAGTCGCTGACGTAGCGATTGCGGCGGCCGAAGACCCCCGCGCTGCTGATCGAACCCTTGAGCGCCTCGCGTGCGCCGTCGACCCGTCGGGCGTCCGCGACGGCAATCACCGGGCGCAGCAACGCTTTACTGGGCACGCAGGCCCAATATGAACATTCGCCCCCGACGAGCTCGCGCTCGACCACCGCGACGCTGAGACCCGCCGCCCGCGCACGTTCCGCGGCGTTCTGACCGATCGGCCCGGCGCCGAGCACGATGACGTCATAGCCCTGTTCGACATCTGCTCCCATCCGTCAGCGCCTCCCCTCGATGAGTCGCTCGGCGAGCTCGCGGATGTCGCTCACGACGAGGTCCGGCTGCGGCAACCCGTCGACCGCCAGCGGTGGATTGCCGGGCCGGGTGATGAGAGCGGAGCTGTAGCCGACGCGTTGCGCGCCCAGGGTGTCCCACGCGTGCGCGGCCACCATCATGCAATCGGCGGGTGCCACCCCGAGCGTGTCGCACGCGTGCCGGTACACCGCCGGAGCGGGCTTGAAGGCGCGGCAGGCATCGACGCTCAACTGGTGCTCGAAGTACTCGGCGAGCCCCGAATTCTGCAGCGCCGTCGGCCCGTCCGGGTTGGGCGGTGAGTTGGTCAGGGTCACCAGGCGGAATCCGTTGTCGCGCAGGGCGGCGAGCCCCTCGGCCACGTCCGGGTGCGCCGGCATCGTCAGCAGGCCGGTCTTGAGGCGCTGCAGGTCGTCGTCCGTGATGGCTACGCCGTAGGCGTCGCCGAGCATGCGCAGCACGCCCTGGGCGAGGGTGGGGAAGTTCACGTAGTTCTCCGCCAGCGTGACGGTCATCGAATACATGATCAGCTGCGCGAACCACTCGCGCAGCACCCGCCCGTCGCCGAACTTCTCAGCGAAAAGCGGTGCCAGCGAATGGATATCGATGAGCGTCTCGTTCACGTCGAAGACGAGCACGGACGGCGTGGTAGTCGGCATGGCTAACCTTTGGCATCCCTCGGTGTGTGAATCTCCGGCCTCAGTCCATCACGACGACCACCTTGCCGCCAGCCTCTCCGGACTCCGCCACTCGGTGGGCCTCGTGAATCTGGTCGAACGAAAAGACGCGTGCCGGCGTTGCATCCAGTTTGCCCTCCGCCACCTGCCGTGCGATGTCACTCAGCGGCACGTCCGACACCGGGAAGCCGGGATTGCCAAAGACGGGGCTGGCGAAGAACGTGAAGTTCACACCGCTGGCCATCCGCGCGAGCGGGTTGAAATCGCCGATGGGCGCAAGTCCGCCGAGCCACCCGGCCAGACAGGCCGAACCGCCGCGGCGCAGCATGTCGAGCGAGTCCAGGATGGTGCTGTTGCCGACGAAATCGAGGACGGCGTCGATATTCTTGGCTTCGGCGATGTGGGCGGCAAGGTCGGTGCGCTCCAACTCGACGCGGACGGCTCCGATGTTCTCGAGCAAGGGAAAACGGTCGCGGCTGCGTGCGGTGGCAATGACGTTCGCACCGGTGGCCACCGCCATTTTCAGTGCCGCCTGCCCCAACGCGGACGTCGCACCGCGAATCACCAGCGTTTGTCCTGCGGTCAATTCGAGGTTACGGAATAGGCATGTCCAAGCGGTCGCGTAGGTTTCCGGGAGCGCGGCCAGCGCTGACCACGGCAGGCCGGACTCGATGAGGACGACGTTCGCCGCGCGGACGCGGGTGAACTCGGCATAGCTGCCGTTGATCGTGCGTCCCAGGCCGCCCATCAGGGCCGCCACCTTCGCGCCGACCGGGAACTCGCCTCCCGGGCACGAGTCGACGATGCCCACGCATTCGATGCCGCTGACTTCTGCGGCTTCCGCCCATTCCCCCCGGCGCATGTGGATCTCGGCGTGGTTGATGCCGAATCCCTTGACCTCGATTACCACTTCGCCGTCTCGGGGCAACGGCTTGGGGATGTCGGTGTACACGAGCCTGTCAAGGCCGCCGAATCCCGTCAGGATAATCGCCCGCATGGTGGCGCCGCCGGGCTGTTCTCGAACCACGGCGGGCGCGGTGGGCAGCTGGGGTGAAGAGATGACTGACATTGCTGCCTCTTCCTTAATCTGTTGGCGCCCTACGGATATGGCTATGCGGCGCCGAACCGAAGCGATCATCCCCGCCCGCAGCCAAGTTGAATGGGCTATCTAGCCCAATATTATGGGTTACTAGACCCAATCTGTCCAGAGGGGTCTGCGATAATCCGATCAGGATTTGGGTTTTCTGCGTGTCTTGCGGGGCGGCGGCGCGAAGGAACGCACATAGTCGATGGCGGCAAAGACGGCGGCGCGCATCGGCTCCGGATCGCCGGTGGCATAGGTCACCGTCGCACCACCCTGGTGTGCCACGACCAGCGACGTAGCCAGGTGTCGCGGGTCGGCGTCGGGGCGCAGGTCGCCGCGGCGCTGCATTGCCGTAAGCCCAGCCTGAAACAGTCCGATCCACACGTCGTAACCGGCGGCGAGGTCGTCGTGCACCTCGTCGTCGGCGTCGATCAGCTCACCGGCCAACGAGCCGTAGACGCACCCGCCGAGCCGGTAGACGGTGTCGATGTCGGCCGCGACGGCGTCGGCCCACGCCTGCAGGGCATCGAAACTGTCGAGCGCACCCAATGACGGTCGAGCGTGGAAGGCCCGCACGTCGTCGCGCCGCGCGGCGATGACGTGTCGGGTGAGGTCGCGCTTGTCGCTGAAGTAGTGCGAGATCTGCGACCCGCCCACCCCGGCGCGGCGCCGCACTTGTTCGATGCTGGTGTTGGCGACGCCGCGCTCGAACATCAGCCGCGCGGCGGCATCGATGATCCGCGCCCGGGTCGCAATTCCCTTGCGGGTCAACCGCGATGCGCTGTCGTCAGTCACGTCGCTGCCGTCCTGCGTCGGCCCCGGGCACGGCGGGCGGGCCGCGGTAGCCGTTCCGCGGCATCGGTGGCGAACGTGCGCAGATAGTTCACCGCGAAACGGACCGCGTCGGCGTGCGGCCACTCGGCCCGATAGGTGAAGGCCAGAGTGCCGCCGCCCTGATGAGCGCTGACGATGACCAGCGCTATTCGTCGAGGATCCGCATCCGCGACCAGGAGGCCGTCGTCCTTCATGTGCCGGACCGATTCCTCGAGGAGCTCGATCCACTGCCAATACCCTTCGCCCAGCGTCCCACGCGTCGCATCGTCCGACTTCGCCAGCTGTGCGGCCAGGGCGTGGTAGGTGGGCGTGCCGAAGTATCCGATGCGCCGCAGGTAGCGCATGTTGAGGTCGATCCACCGCTCGAAGTCGTCAAACGACCGCAGGCCCCCAAGCAGGGGCTGCCGGTGAAAGTCCAAAACCACGCCGATCTGGCGCTTGATGACCGCGCGGATCAGCGCGCCCTTGTCGGCAAAATAGTGCGCGAGCTGGGATCCGCTGACCGATGCCGCGCGGCGCACGTTCTCCATGCTCGCCGCGGACAGGCCCTCGGTGACGATGACGTGGGCGGCCGCTTCCACGATCCGGTCGCGGGTGGCCCGCCCTTTGGCGGTCAACCGTTGTTCATCCTGAACATCGGGATTTGCCATCGCGTCAGGCTAACCCGCGGCCGCCCCGAACTATGGGATATCCAACCCATTGCTGCGGCTATGGTGGCCGCGGGTCCGTCTAGGCGGCCAACGCCACCCTTGCCAGGAAGTTGCGGACCAGCTGCGCCACGTCGTCCAGTGCGGACTCGAGCAGGAAGTGCCCACCGTCGAGCAGGTGGATCTCGGCGTCGGGCAGGTCGTCGGCAAACGCCTCCGCGCCGGCCGGGCCGAAGATCTCATCACCTCGGCCCCATACCGCCAGCAGCGGCACCCGGGTCGCGCGGAAGTACTCGTGCAGGCGCGGATAGAGCGGCGCGTTGGTGGCGTAGTCGCGCAGCAGCTTCAGCTGCACCTCGTCGTTGCCGGGACGGGATATGAGCGCGTAATCGTGATGCCAGGATTCCGGGTCGACGAGCGTTTCGTCGGGAACGCCGGTGACGTACTGCCAGCGGGTGGCGTCCAGCGTGAGGAACTGCCGCACCGGGGCCTCGGTGTCGGGCGTGGGCTCAGTTTGATAGGCCCACAACACTTTCCAGAAGCTTTCGACGAATCCCGCGTCGTAGCCGTTGCCGTTCTGAGTGATGATCGCGGTGATGGCGGAGGGATCGCGCAGGGCCAGGCGCCAGCCGATCGGGGCCCCGTAGTCCTGCACATAGATGGCGTATCGGTCGATGCCGAGCGTGCGCAGCAGGCCCGCGGTCAGGTCGGTGAGCGAGTCAAATGTGTAGTCGAACTCCGCTACCGAGGGCGCGTCAGAGAGGCCGAAGCCCAGGTGGTCGGGCGCGATCACGTGGTAGCGATCGGCCAGCGCCGGGATCAGGCCGCGGAACATGTATGAGCTGGTGGGAAAGCCGTGCAACAAAACCAGAGCGGGAGCACCTGCATCGCCGGCCTCGCGGAAGAACAGCCGGTGACCGTCAACGGTGACGTAGCGATGATGAATAGTCACCATAGGTATTTCCTCCCGCATTTCTGGGTTATATAACCCAGTATGCACCAGAAGCGGTGGCTCGCAACAGCCTGGTCACGAGTTGCCCTGCGGGTCATGCAGGCATAGTGTGGGCCGATCATCCCAGACTGACCACGCTGCGGGCGGTGACACGGTGGGCACACTTGTTTCGGTCAATGTGGGCATGCCCAAGGACGTCCAATGGCGTGACCAAACGGTCTACACCGGCATATGGAAGGCGCCGGTCGAAGGGCCGGTCATGGTGCGCCGCCTCAACATCGACGGTGACGGTCAGGGCGACCTCGGCGGCCACGGCGGCGAGCAACGCGCGGTGATGGTTTATCAGGTTGAGTCGTATGACTTTTGGCGGACCTACCTCGGTCGTGACGACCTGGAAGCGGGTCAATTCGGGGAGAATTTCACGATCAGCGGGCTTCCCGACGACGAGGTCTGCATCGGTGATCGCTATCGCATCGGCGAGGCGGAATTCGAGGTCACCCAGCCGCGCGTCACCTGCTTCCGGGTCGGCATGCGCCTGAACCAACCGAAGATGCCCAATCTGCTTGTGTCCCAGCATCGCCCAGGCTTCTATTTCCGGGTGATCAGCGAGGGCAGGGTTTGCGCGGGCGATGCCATCGTGCGGACGCGGCGGGGCCGCCACGAGCTCAGCGTCGCCGACGTCGACGCGCTGTTGTATCTGCCCAACCGCGACATCGAGCTACTCCGGAAGGTCGTCGAGGTCCCGGCGCTCAGCCCCGGCTGGCAACAGTCCTTCCGTAAGATGCTGGCCGAGCCGGCCGGCGCGGAATCACAAGCCGCCGCCGAACCGGCGTGGGGCGGGTTTCGTCCGTTGCGGGTCAGCCAGATACGCAGGGAAAGCCCTGAGGTGCTGTCCATCCTCCTCGAGTCCGAGGACCATTCCCCGTTGCCACCTGCGTTGCCCGGCCAGTACCTGCCGGTGCGACTCGCCGGGGCGGGGGAGCCGGCGCCCCTGCGCAGCTACTCGCTTTCGGGTGATCCCGCCGAGGGCGTTTACCGGATCAGCGTCAAACGCGAAGATCATGGCCTGGTGAGCGCCTGGCTGCACACCCACATCCAGCCGGGCGCGGTGATAGACGCGGCCGCGCCACGCGGTGACTTCTATCTCATCGAGGAAGGCAATCCCGTCGTCCTCATTTCGGCGGGCATCGGTGCTACGCCCGTGCTGGCGATGCTGCATGCGCTGTCGGCCGCCGGCAGCGGCCGCGACATCTGGTGGGTCCACACCACCCGAAATCCCCAAACCCAGGCGTTCGCGGCCGAAGTCGCGGCCCTCGTTGAGTCCTTGCCCCACGCTCGGCAGCGGGTCTTCTACACCGAGACGCTGGGGCGTCTTAACCAAGACTCGATCGCTGCCCTGGGCGTCCCGTCCGATGCCACCGTTTACCTCTGCGGCCCAACGCAATTCATGGCCGACATGCGCGACCACCTCACTATCCTCGGCCTCGACCCCAACCGCGTTCACAGCGAACTGTTCGGTGCGCTACCGGCGATCAACCCCGGCGTCGTCGAGACCGGTGACCGCAGGCCGCCCCACCCGCCGGCCGGCACTCCGGGCACCGGACCGCCGGTCACGTTCTCGCGAAGCGGGCTGACCGTGAACTGGTCGCCCGATTATGCGAGCATCCTCGACCTCGCGGAAGCGTGCGACGTGCCGACCCGTTTCTCGTGCCGAAGCGGGGTGTGCCACGTGTGTGTTACCGGCATCGTCGCCGGGACCACCCGCTACGTCCAGAATCCGCTGGAGGCGCCCGGGCCCGAATCGGTGCTCATCTGCTCCGCGGTTCCCGATAGCGACGTTGTGCTCGACCTTTAGCGACGTCAACCTCAGGGCGTGCCCGTCACGGGGACCGCGCTAGGCCGGCGTCGCCTTGTCCCCGGGTGGAACCTCGACGTATGCGCACGACCGCGGGGTACGGGTCACTATGTCGGCGCAGAAACTCGTCGTGGCGTCAGCGTTGTTGGGCGCCCTGTTGTTGTTCTGCAGGGGTCCCGGGTAGACCTGGGCAACAACGAACCGGTACTGGCTTCGGCTTAGCTGTGTTTGGATTTCGGAATCAATTTGCCCGTTAGCGTCCGAGCCGATCGCAGCCCGATAGACGCGGTGGCCCGGCACCACCGGGCACACCAGCCCGCCGGCGGGCGGGCTCGCCGGTTCGCATTCACCGACCGGAGCCGGGGTCTTAACGCCGACAGCAATCACGTCGACGACGATGAAATTTCCGGGCCGCAGATTGTCGGCATCGAATTTCACTTTGGCAGTAGCGACCTCGGGGTCGGTCGCGGTGATGGTGAGCGCCAGCCTGGGTACGTCCGGGATGTCCAGCAAAACGTTGTATGACACCGCCAGTACGGCCGTTGCGAGGATCGTGGACGCCATCCCCAGCGCCACACAGGCGAGCGGGATGTGGCGGCCAAGCCATGAATCGCGTCGGCGCTCCGTGGCCAGGTACACGACCGCGGCGATGCTGCCGAACAGTAAGGCGCCAAGGATGAGGAAGATGGCCGCCTGCACCCATCCCGGATATGCCGCCGACAAACGCGGTGCCAGACCGACCAACGCCAACACGGCCGCAGGTACCGATGATCCGCCGAGAATCCAGGTCACCGTCTTCGGGATGTCGTCCATCGTGCTCCTCCGCTGCGATATGCGAGATATCAAACGACGCCGCAAAAATGGTAGGCGCATGTTGCGTCGGGGCGGTCGGAAATCTGCGCGCTCACGACCCCGGAAACGACGTCGTCCAGGCCTACGAGCCGACCCGCGACTCGATTAGCTTCGGCAACCCCTACGGGGCGAGGCAGACCGACGCTTCGGCGGTGTAGCACAAAAACGTCAGCGTCTCCTGCAGATACAGCTGCACGGTGTCGGCGTCGTGGCTGAGGTAGCCGATCGCGACGTCGGTGCCCAGCTGCAAATCGAAATCGCCGCCGCGGGTGGTCAACACAAAAGCGCCGTCGATGGCCGGTGCCCAGATGATGTCCCCGTCCACCAGACGATTCAGGTGCTCGCGGATGGGATAGCCGTGTTCGGTGGTCTCGCTGACCTTGGTGTAGACGTCGGCGGCCAGCAGCACCGAATACGGGCCGTCGACGCCGGCCAGCCGAAGCCCGGTCAACGCCTGGGAAATGGCGTCGGGCATGTCACGAGGGTCCTCGGGCAACTTCAACGTCGGGTTGGAGCTGCAGGTGCGGATGCCGTCGATCGACCCGGCCGCGTAGCCCTCGAAGATGGCGCGGTCCTCGACGAACGCCAGCTTCTTGGCCGCCTCTTTGACCGGATCCCAGTCGGAGTCGTTCGCGCCGCGCTCGACGTTGTCGATCTCATAGCGCGACAGGGTGAACGGAACGCGCAGGCGGACAAGGGGTTTGCTCTCTCGCAGGTGCGCCACCACCCCGTCGGTGGGCGCGTCGACATCGAGGAGCCGACCGGTGCTGACCGCCGCGGTGACCGGTCCGCCGGGCTCGCTGACGTCGACGACGCGCCGCCCCGCGATATGGCGCTTGAACGTGCGGGTGGCCTCCAATTCGATCTCCGCCCAGGCGACTTCAGTGACGGGTGCCAGGTCGCGGTAGAGGTTGTTCATCGAGAGGTTCCTTTCAGGCTGCCGATCGCGAGTGAACCGTCGTTGGAGGCTGGGGCGGCCGGCCGTGCCGTGGCCAGCGGTGCCGGGAGGGGCGGTGGGTCGTCGAGAAAGTCGACGGTGGGGGAGAAGAACAGCCCGCCGGTGACCGCGGTGGAGAAGTCCAGGATGCGGTCGGTGTTGCCGGGCGGGTCGCCGAGGAACATGTTTTCCAGCATCCGCTCGGTGACGGTCGGCGTCCGCGAGTACCCGATGAAGTAGGTGCCGTACTCGGCCTTGCCCAACTCGCCGAAAGGCATGTTGTGCCGGACGATCTTCAACTCGGTGCCGTCGTCGTCGGTGATCACGTTGAGGGCGATGTGGGCGTTGTCTGGCTTTTCGTCGTCGTCGAGTTCGATGTCTTCCAGCTTGGTCCGGCCGATTACCAGTTCCTGCTCGGTGACCGACAGCGAATTCCACGACGACATGTCGTGCACGTACTTCTGCACGTGCACGTAACAGGAGCCGGCGAAGTCGGGATCCTCATCGCCGATCGCGGTGGCGCTGACGGCGATTGGGCCGTCGGGATTTTCGGTGCCGTCGACGAAGCCCAGCAGGTCGCGGTTGTCGAAGTAGCGGAACCCGTGCACCTCGTCGACCACGGTGACCGCACCGGCCATCGACCGCAGGATGCGGTCGGCCAACTCGAAGCAGACGTCCAGGCTTTCGGCCCGGATGTGGAACAACAGGTCCCCGGGTGTGGCCGGGGCGGTGTGCCGCGGGCCTTTCAGAGCGATGAACGGATGCAGTTGGGCGGGACGCGGCCCGGAAAACAGGCGGTCCCACGCGTCGGAGCCGATCGAGGTGATCGCCGACAACCGTTTCGGCGGCTCACGGAAACCGATCGCGCGCACCAGCCCGGAGATTCCGGCCAGCGCGTCGTGCACCGTCGCCTCCCCGCCGGCGTCGATGGTGACCACGAGGAAGATCGCGGCCGGTGTCAGCGGCTGGAGAATGGGTTGGGGCTGAACCGGAGGCACCCTGCCGACCCTATCGTGGCGACGTAGAGGCCGACAGCCATGATGGTCACCATGCCGGCCAGCGCCGCAGGCCTCTGCGACTTCATCGACGCATCACCGTCGCCGTTTCACGCCTGCGCGACGGTGGCCGCTCGGCTGGTCGAGGCCGGCTACGCCGAACTCGGCGAAACCGACCGCTGGCCGGACCGACCGGGCCGCTACTTCGTGGTGCGGGCCGGCTCGCTCGTCGCCTGGAACTCCAGCGGACCCGATGGGCCGTTCCGGATCGTCGGCGCCCACACCGACAGCCCCAACCTGCGGGTGAAGCAGCGCCCC
Organism: Mycobacterium sp. IEC1808; assembly: GCF_002101935.1. Classification (NCBI taxonomy): domain Bacteria; kingdom Bacillati; phylum Actinomycetota; class Actinomycetes; order Mycobacteriales; family Mycobacteriaceae; genus Mycobacterium; species Mycobacterium sp. IEC1808. The sequence goes on from NZ_LQPV01000006.1 coordinate 85,179, forward strand.
GACCGGCTGGTCGCCGGGTGGCGGGTGGTGGCGCTCGAGCCGTACGGCGGCGTGTGGTTGAACTCCTGGCTGGACCGGGACCTGGGCATCAGCGGGCGGCTATCGGTGCGGGACGGTGCCGGGTTCGGCCAGCGGCTGGTCCGGATCGACGACCCGATCCTGCGGGTGCCGCAGCTGGCCATCCACCTGGCCGAGGATCGCAAGTCGCTGACGCTGGACCCGCAGCGACACGTCAACGCGGTCTGGGGCGTTGGAGAGCAACGGGGTTCGTTCCTCGACTACGTCGCCGAGCGGGCCGGGGTGTCGGCGACGGATGTGCTGAGCGCCGACCTGATGACACACGACCTGACGCCGTCGACGGTGATCGGCGCCTTGGACAATGGGATTGCCAGCCTCATCAGCGCGCCCCGGCTGGACAACCAGGCCAGCTGCTACGCGGGAACGGAGGCGTTGGTCGCCGCCGAACCGAGCGACTTCGTGCCGGTGCTGGTGCTCTTCGATCACGAAGAGGTCGGATCGACCTCCGACCGCGGCGCGCAGTCCAACCTGCTCAGCACCGTCCTGGAGCGGATCGTGCTCGCGGCCGGCGGCACCCGCGACGACTTCCTGCGCCGGCTGCCCGCGTCGCTGCTGGCCTCGGCCGACATGGCCCACGCCACCCACCCCAACTACCCGGAGCGGCACGAGCCCGGTCACCTGATCGACGTCAACGCCGGACCGGTGCTCAAGGTGCACCCGAACCTGCGGTACGCCACCGACGGGCGCACCGCCGCGGCCTTCGAGCTCGCCTGCCGCCAGGCCGGGGTTCAGTTGCAGCGTTACGAGCACCGCGCCGACCTGCCGTGCGGTTCGACGATCGGGCCGCTGGCTTCCGCCCGCACCGGCATCCCGACCGTCGACGTCGGTGCCCCGCAGCTCGCGATGCACTCCGCGCGGGAATTGATGGGCGCGCACGACGTGGCGGCCTATTCGGCGGCACTGCAGGCGTTTCTGTCGCCCAGCTGACCTACGATCCGGCCATGGCGCTAAACGTGGAAATGGTGACGTTCGACTGCGGCGATCCGGCGGCGCTGGCCGGCTGGTGGGCCGAGCAGTTCGGCGGCAAGACGCACGTCATCCTCGCCGATGAGTTCACCGCGGTGACGTTCCCGGAGGGGCTGCGGCTCGGGTTTCAGAAGGTGCCCGATCCGACGCCGGGAAAGAACCGGGTGCACCTCGACCTGAGCGCGGTCGACGTCGACGGCGAAGTGGCGCGGCTGACGGCGGCCGGGGCCAGCGAGGTCGGCCAGCACCAATTCGGCGACACCTTCCGCTGGGTGGTGCTGGCCGACCCCGAGGGCAACGTCTTCTGCATCGTCAAGCAATAAGCCATTGGGTGTGCGCCCTGGGCGTTGCTTGTGAAGCCTGGGCGCAAAAATCGCCGGATTCCCGCCCAGGGTTCACACCGAAAGCCGTGAGCGCACACTCAGCCGCTCAGCCCTGGGTAAGGATCGGCGGGTCGTAGCGGATGACGTTCTCCACGACGATCCCGTCGCGAGTGCGCACCCGGTCGATCCCCCGGATCTGGAACGGCCCGTCCGGGCCGGTGCCCCGACCCACGTAGTGCAAGAACACCAGCTCCTCGCCCTCGGTGGCGCCGGGAACCGTCGCGCTGTCCACCACATCGAGCGTCAAATCCGGTGCAGCATCCAGCAATTCGCCGATCTTCGCCGTGTATGCCTCGATGCCGCGGACCGGCTCGGCGTCGCCCGGCCAGTAGCCGACGATGTCGTCGGCCAGGATGTCGAAGCCGCGCGACATGGTGGGCGCGGCCCAGTACGCGGCGAACACCTCGGCGCTGAACTTCGGGGCGGATTGGACGTCGGTCATCGTTCCTCCTTGACTCGGGCGCTCCCTGTCGAGCGCGTCATCTCAAGCCTGGGCGGGACGCGTGCGGCGGCACAATTACCTCCGAGGTCATCGCGACGGGTACGCCCGCGCGGTTACCGTGGCTTCGTGAGCCAGGCGACGGTTGGTGTGCTGTTGCGCGACTGGCGGGCGCGCCGACGGGTGAGCCAGCTCGACCTGTCGCTCAACGTGGGGGTGTCGGCGCGGCACCTGAGCTTCATCGAGACGGGACGCGCCCGGCCCAGCCCCGAGATGGTGCTCGCCCTCGCCGAGGGGCTCGACATTCCGCTGCGCGAACGCAACACGCTGCTGCTCGCCGCCGGGTTCGCCCCGCGCTACCAGTCGCGCCCGCTCGAGGACGGCGCGCTCTCCCCGGCGCGCGACGCGGTGCAGCGCCTGCTCGACGCCCACGACCCCTACCCGGGCATCGTCATCGACCGCTGCTGGAACATCGTCGGGGCCAACGCCGCGGCGTCCGCCCTGACCGCGGGTCTGCCCGACGACCTGCGCGGGCCGCCGGCCAACGTGTACCGGTTGTCCCTGCACCCCGACGGGCTGGCCGCGCGGACCCTGAACTTCCCCGAATGGGCCGGCTACCTGTTGCACCAGCTGCGGCGCACCATCGCGCTCACGGGCGACCCGGCATTACGGGCGATCGACGAGGAAGTGCGCGGATACCCGGGAGTCGCGTCGGCCGCCAGGGCGTGGAGCTCGCCCCAGGACAACGCGGCACTGCTCGTGCCGTTCGAACTCGATGCCGGTGGCGGACAACGGCTGTCGATGTTCACGACGCTGACGACCTTCGGGACCCCGCTCGACGTCACCCTCGCCGAGCTCGCCGTCGAGCTGTTCTATCCGGCCGACGCCGAAAGCGCCCGCCTGCTCCGCGGCGACTAGCTCTCTAGACTGTTCCCGTGACAACCGCGCGCACCCATGTCATCGACACCGTCGAACACGCCGCGACCACCCCTGACCAGCCGCAACCGTTTCACGAACTCGGCCTCAAAGACGACGAATATCAGCGGATCCGCGAGATCCTGGGCCGCCGGCCCACCGACACCGAGCTGGCGATGTACTCGGTGATGTGGAGCGAGCACTGCTCGTACAAATCGTCGAAGGTCCACCTGCGCTACTTCGGTGAGACCACCACCGACGAGATGCGCGCCGGCATGCTGGCCGGCATCGGCGAGAACGCCGGCGTCGTCGACATCGGCGACGGCTGGGCCGTCACCTTCAAGGTCGAGTCGCACAACCACCCGTCCTACGTGGAGCCCTACCAGGGCGCGGCCACCGGGGTGGGCGGCATCGTCCGCGACATCATGGCCATGGGCGCCCGCCCGGTCGCCGTGATGGATCAGCTCCGGTTCGGCGCCGCCGACGCGCCCGACACCCGCCGCGTGGTCGACGGCGTGGTCCGCGGCATCGGCGGCTACGGCAACTCGCTCGGCCTGCCCAACATCGGCGGCGAGACCGTGTTCGACTCGTGCTACGCGGGCAACCCGTTGGTCAACGCGATGTGCATCGGCGTACTGCGCCAGGAGGACCTGCATTTGGCGTTCGCGTCGGGGACGGGCAACAAGATCATCCTGTTCGGCGCGCGCACCGGGCTGGACGGCATCGGCGGGGTGTCGGTGCTGGCGTCGGACACGTTCGACGCCGAAAATTCGCGCAAGAAGCTGCCGTCGGTTCAGGTGGGCGACCCGTTCATGGAAAAGGTGCTCATCGAGTGTTGCCTCGAGCTATACGCGGGTGGGCTGGTGATCGGCATCCAGGACCTCGGCGGCGCCGGGTTATCCTGTGCCACCTCGGAATTGGCCTCGGCCGGGGACGGCGGGATGGCGATCCAGCTCGACAACGTCCCGCTGCGGGCCAAGGAGATGACGCCCGCCGAGATTCTGTGCAGCGAGTCGCAGGAGCGCATGTGCGCGGTGGTCGCGCCGGAGAATGTCGACGCCTTCATGGCGGTGTGCCGCAAGTGGGAGGTGCTGGCCACCGTCATCGGCGAGGTCACCGACGGCGACCGGTTGCGGATCACCTGGGGCGGTGAGACGGTCGTCGACGTGCCCCCGCGCACCGTGGCCCACGAGGGCCCGGTGTATCAGCGACCCGTCGCGCGCCCCGAATCGCAGGACGCCCTGAACGGGGACCGCTCGACGGGCCTGCCCCGGCCGGCCACCGGCGACGAGCTGCGCGCGACTTTGCTTGCGCTGCTTGGCAGTCCGCACCTGTGCAGCCGCGCGTTCATCACCGAGCAGTACGACCGTTACGTGCGCGGCAACACGGTGCTCGCCGAGCACGCCGACGGCGGCGTGCTGCGCGTCGACGAGTCGACCGGGCGGGGCATCGCGGTGTCCACCGACGCGTCGGGCCGCTACACGCTGCTGGATCCCTACGCCGGCGCCCAACTCGCGCTGGCCGAGGCGTACCGCAACGTCGCCGTCACGGGCGCGACCCCGGTGGCGGTGACGAACTGCCTGAACTTCGGTTCCCCCGAGGACCCCGGGGTGATGTGGCAGTTCTCGCAGGCCGTCCGCGGCCTCGCCGATGGCTGTGCGGCCCTTGGGATTCCGGTGACCGGCGGCAACGTCAGCTTCTACAACCAGACCGGGTCCGCGGCGATCCTGCCCACGCCCGTGGTCGGCGTGCTCGGCGTGATCGACGATGTGGCGCGGCGCATCCCGACCGGCCTGGGCGCCGAGCCCGGGGAAACCCTGCTGTTGCTGGGCGACACCCGCGACGAGTTCGACGGTTCGGTGTGGGCGCAGGTGACCGCCGACCACCTCGGTGGGTTGCCGCCCGCGGTGGACCTGGTGCGCGAGAAGCTGCTGGCCGAGGTGCTGACGTCGGCGTCGCGCGACGGGTTGGTGTCCGCGGCGCACGACCTCTCCGAAGGGGGCCTCGCCCAGGCCATCGTGGAATCCGCACTGGCCGGTGAAACCGGTTGCCGCATCGTGCTTCCCGACGACGCCGATCCGTTCGTGATGTTGTTCTCCGAATCGGCGGGCCGGGTTTTGGTCGCGGTCCCGCGCACCGAGGAAAGCCGGTTCCGGTCGATGTGCGAGGCGCGGGGCCTGCCCGCGACCCGCATCGGCGTCGTCGATCAGGCCTCGGACGCCGTCGAGGTCCAGGGCCTGTTCACGGTGTCGCTGGCGGAATTGCGGGAGACGTCCGAGGCGGTGCTGCCGCGATTCTTCGGGTAAGCCGGCTTCGGGCGCTGTCGTTGGCGGCCGCGCTAGTCGGCTGGAGCTTCGTCAGCCCGCGGCTGCCCTCGGCGTGGCGCGTCACCCTGCAGGCCGGCGTGGGTGCGTTGCTGGTGTTGGTGAGCGGTGCGCCGCTGGGCCTGCGCCCGGCGCGGCTGGGGCCGGGATTGCGGCTGGGCGCGGCCGCCGGGGCGGCGGCGGCGGGCGCGATCGCCGCGACGACCGCAGTGCCGATGGTGCGGGCCTCGATGGCGACCCGCGAACTGCCGATCTCCGCGCCGGTTTGGCTGCTGCTGAACATTCCCGTCGGCACCGTCTGGGCCGAGGAGGCCGCGTTCCGCACCGCGCTGGCCACCGTGGGCTCCCGCGCCTTCGGGCGGCGCGGCGGAAGGTTGTTGCAGGCCGGCGCTTTTGGGCTCTCACATATTCCGGACGCGCGGGCGACGGGTGCGCCGGTGGCCGCCACCGTGCTGGTGACCGGCATCGCAGGCTGGGCGTTCGGCTGGCTGGCCGACCGATCCGGCAGCCTCGCCGCGCCGATGCTGACCCACCTGGCCATCAACGAGGCCGGTGCGATCGCCGCGCTGACCGTGCGACACGCGAGCCCGGCGTCATAGCCCACGGGTCGCGAGCCAGCCGTCGATTCTCTCGGCGACCGCCGGCCAGCCAGGCTCGAGCATCATGTTGTGGCCCATGCCCGGGAAGAACTCAGCTTCGGTGCGGTACGCGCGTGCTGTCTTCCGTATTTCGTCTTGGCTGAAGCACGCGTCAAGTTCCGCTCCCAGGACAAGCAGCGGTGTGGTTACTCGCTCAGGCTTAGGGCGGCTGAGTATCAGCAAATCCAACGTTTGCCGCCCGGTGTATTCCTCGTCGAGCAGCGCCGCGTAGCGCGCAACGACTGTCTCGGGAGTGCTTGCGGAATAGAAATTTTCGCGCGCCGCGCGTGGCGTGTTTAGTGCGCACAGTGACGTGCCCGTGACTAAGGCTCGTGCGGACCGCAGCGGATGCCTTCTCATGATGCGAAATAGGGCGCGGCTAGCGCCGTTCAAGGGCATTGACGCGAGGAGGACTCCCGCCGGAGCGCTGTGCCTCTCAAGAAACTTCTGCACCAGTAGGCCTCCCATCGAGTGGCCGATGACCACTGGATCGGCGGGGAGCCCATTTGCGACCGCCGCGACATCGCTCACCCAGTCGGCGACCGAACATGTCCGGGGCTTGTGCTTGTAGCTGTTCCCGTGGTTGCGGAGGCTGAGAGCAAGCGCCCGATAGCCTTTATCGGCAAAGAAGCCCAGGAAATTCTCGTTCCAGCACCAGGCCGCGTGCCAGGATCCATGGACAAAGAGCAGCGGCACGGGATGAGATTTGCTGCCCGCCCCCTTGTTCGATCACTTCGAGCATCTAAAACCTCTTCCATCGGTTGCGACGTTCGCTGGCTCGTGTCGGACCCTCGGGAGCGGCGTAATCGGCGGATTCAATCAATTCAGCTGGTGTCATTGATGAATGAAGTGATGGCCTCGGTGATAGCCTCGCTGCGCTCCAATGTCAGCCCGTGCCCGCCGGCCATCAATTTCAGAACCGCAGTCGGAATACGTTGAGCAGCCTCCGCGGAGTGCGCCTGGTCGACGAAGTTGTCCTCGGTGCCGGCGATGAACAGCGCGGGCGCATAGATGGACGTGAGCTCGTGCTCCACGTCGATGGTGTATGCGAGCACGATCTGCTCGCGCGTGCCGGCCGCGAGATTCGACCCGAGCTGTGTGGCCAACGTGTCCAGTGCGTCGTCCGAGAGGCTCGTCAACGTCGCCTCGGTGAGGCCGAATATCAGGAGTAGTCGCCCAATGGTGGTGCTGTCGGCAGCGAGGACTGCTTCAAATACCTGCTCCCGCAGGCGAAGACTGGGGCGCGCCTTGGCGTATCCGCACACGGACACCAGATGCGTGACCCGGTCGGGATACATCGCTGCGACCTTCATCGCGATCGGAGCCCCCAACGACGCGCCGGCAACTGCGAACCGGCGAACCCCAATGCGCGACACGAGACGGACGATCTGTTCGGCTACGGTGGCCGCCTCGATCGGTGCTGCGGGTAGTGGACTTTCACCCGACCCCGGGAGGTAGGGCAGCACGACGGTGAAGGACTTCGCCAATATGTCCACACACGAGCCCCACGTGCCGCGCGGCGTACTGCTGGTTCCGTGGATCAGTACCAGGGCAGGACCCGAGCCCACGACGTCATGACAGAGATCATTCACGTTTTCGACCCTTGGCAGCTGCTCCACTGGACGCTTTCCTGGACCCGAATCCGCTGCGGCACGAACGGGTGTGATCCCGTGTCTACACTGGCGCATCAGCGATTTCCGCCAGCTTGTCGAGCGCGTGCAGGGTGTCCGTCTCGGGCAACGTCGGCAACAGGAAAGCGGCCTCGCCCACGCCCGCAGCCGCGTAGTCGACCAACACATTGCGATCTGCCGGGGCGCCGAACATGGTGATGGCAACGTCATTTCTGCCGTTGTCGGCCAGCCACCGACGCCCCTCGGCGACCTCATCGGCCGGCATCGGGGGAGCCAGCCAGCCATCGCCCAACTCGCGCAGCCGATGCAGGGCAGCCCGGCTGCCCCCGCCTATATAGATTGGCGGATGCGGCCGCTGTACTGGCTTGGGCCACGAGTGTATCGGCGCGAAATCAACGAAGGTGCCGTGAAATTCGGCGACGTCATTCATCCAGATCTGTTTCAGCGCGTGAATCTGTTCGGTCATCTTCTCGCCGCGGGTGGCGGGGTCCACGCCGCAATGCTGCATTTCCCGTCGGTTCCAGCCCACACCGACGCCCAGCCTGAAGCGGCCGCCGGATACGAGATCAAGGCTGGCCACCTCCTTCGCCGTGTAGAACACGTCGCGCTGGGCTAGCAGGATCACGCCGGTCATCAGCTTCAATGTGTGCGTAGCCGCGGCCGCGGCGGTCAGAGCGACGAAGGGGTCCAGCGTCCGGTAATACTCACGTTGGGGCGCGCTTGCCCCCGCGAACGGTTCCTCATACTCGACAGGCATATGGGAGTGTTCGGTAACGATCAAGGTGTCGAACCCTCGCTCCTCGACGGCGGCGGCGAGCGCACCGGGAGCAATGCCTTCGTCCGTGACGAAGGTCGCTATGGCATGTCTCATCTCGGGCCGAACAACCTGGTAGGCGCATCGCTTTGGTGCGATTTCTTTTGAGCCACAGAAGCTCCTATTCGTATCGGCGGGTGGCTTCTCGTCGTAAGCATTGCCGTCGGTCCTCCTGGGATGGTTGTGTGTGCGTGAGCTCTTCAGTCGCCGTGATACGGGTCGCTAGCACCTCGACGCGTCCCGAAGCCTCTCCCGCACGTTGTGCAGGAAACCAGGGGTGGGCGTGTGTCCGCAGCACACCATGCGTAGTCGGCCGCCATAGGTGATGACTCCGATTACTTGCTCGCGTTCTATCTGCGCCAAGACGATCGGGCCCCAAATGGCCCGCGGCCGGACCGGTCCGGATTCGGTGAGATGCTGGACACCCAAATTCGTGATCAGCAGTTCGAACGGCAATGTGGTGCAAAAGAACCGTTCGGCCGCGTCGCAGCCTGCGTCCGTGGGTAATCGTTGCTCAACGAGCTCAGTTCCCATGAGCACGCCGGCGTCGGATTTCGCAAAGTTCAACTGGCCGTTGACTGCACGCGCTTGTGTCCAGAAGTCGGCGCCTTCGGCCGGTGCCATCCCGGTGCATGCGCTGCCAATCCGTAAGCAGCAGTCTGGGCCCTGGCCGAGGAGCTCCCGGATGTTGATCGGACTGTAAGTACGGACATAACGCTCGCCGGATTCGAGGGCGCGGACGTGTGACGCCGCCGTCACGATCGCACCGTGAACCGTCGCGCGCTCTTCACGACAGCGCCTGATCAAGCATGTCGTATCGTCGTCGCTCATCTCGACGCTTTGCAGGTGCGGCGGGGTGGACTCGAATGGGCGAACGGATACCGGCACGGCCAGGCGCGGATCGCCCTGCTGCATTGACATCTCAACCTGAGGTGGGGAGTCGAGCGTGCGGCGCGCAAGATCTTCCTGCGACATGGGCAGCGCCAGGGGCGGCGGCGTCGCACCGTTGATCGCCGCGAGCACATCGTCGAGCACCAACACAGATGAAATGCCATCCGCGATCGAGTGATCGAAGGTCAACAGCAGCGTCGAAGAGTTGTCGTGGTCAACGAGCGTGGCACGCATCAGCGGTGCCGCCATGCGGCTGAAGCGCCGCGCAAGCTCTTCAGCCGCAATCGACTGCCAGTCCAACCCTCGGTGGACCGTCAGATCGATCGGCGCCACATGGTCGGCCTGGTAAAAGCCCAGACCCAGCTCGGGGTCGTCGTGAACGTGGGCCGACAGCAATGGGTGCCGGCGCTGTACGGCGTCGAGCGCCTTGCGCACGTGATCGGCACGAAGGGTTCTGTCAAATTCGGCGACCAGCAAGAAATGCGTGGGGTTGCGTTCGGTGTACCGCCAGAAGAAGCGTTCTAGCGGGCCGAGTGAACGCAGATACGTCACGGGCCGAGCCGGGCGGGTGCTGACTTCCATTCGGCTGTCTCCTTATTGGCGCTAGGCGCTCGGGGCAAGCGGGGACGCGATACCGGACGCCCAATGACCTGCCAGCCGATCGCACCGGATGACGGGCCTTGCGTCGCACTCGCTTCAAGGCAGCGTCGTTACTGCCATCTCGATAATTCCCGTTGGCACGCGGGGGTGGTTGCGTGCGCGCGCAGATCGGTTGACTATGCGCGAATAATGTCACGCAGTCCTGCGGCGTCTGCGCGGCGTGCGTGGCCCGCTTCGGGAGCGGCCGCTGCTATTGCGATTCGCCGGGCGATGGAGCCAGCGTGCTTGTTCGGTACTCCCGGGGAGAGAGGCCGTAGGTGGCTTTGAAAAGGTGGGAGAAATGCACCGCGTCGAATAGCCCCCAGCTTGCGGCGATTTCACGCACCGTGCGTCGCAGCAGGGCTGGGTTGGCAAGGTCGCGGCGGCAGTGCTCCAGGCGGCGAGTGCGGATCCAGCCGGTAGGCGTCTGATCCTGCAGTTCGAACAGCTTTTGCAAGGTGCGTGGAGAAATATGCTGTGCTGCAGCGATATTGGCGATACTAAGGTCGGGATCATGCAGGCGGTGCTCAATATAAGCCTTGACGCGAAGCAGGAGGCTGGTCTTTTCATCGCCGAAGTCGGTTCCGCCCGCGGCCGCCAGCTGCTCGGACAACGACGCACTCAGCAGGCTCAACATTGCGTCGGCCAAATGCCATCCGCTGCCGGGGATGCCCGTTTCGAGCTGTCTGGCAACGCCGGCCAGGTACTGCGTCAGTAAGGCCCCCAAGCCGTCACGCCCGCTCATTGGATGAGTTGTCAACTGCCGCACCTGGTTCGGGGACAGCCGCAGCATGTCGCGCGAGACCAGAAGTGTTTGCATGTGAGACGCAGGGCCGCTGCTGATCGTGTACGGACAGGTGGTGTCGTACAGCATCAGGTCGCCGGGGGCGACTGTGACCTCTCGGCCTGCCTGCGACACCATGCAGCCCCCGCGTCGCTGCACCCCGATCTTGAGGTACTCGGCCGCACTGCCCCTGGCGATGAGCTTGGTAGTACGACGGGCAACAAATGCATCGCGCGTCCACACGTCCAGTAGTTGGACGACTCCTAGCTTCGCCGAGCGCGTTCGAGACTGAAAGCTGCCGACGTCGTCGGTTGATAACTGCATCGGCACCAACTGTTCCGATATGACATGCAAAAAAGGGTCAACCTGTGCTGCGCCGGCGAAGCAGTGCACTTCCGACCTGCTGCCGATGCCGTTGCCGTCGGGGAAGTCTGATCGTTTTGGACCACCGTCGCTGAGCTCGTGTGCCCCCTTACGTTCCATGTCAGTCCGACGCTCAGCCACGCACAACCCTTCGTCCCGTACACCGTCCAACCGACATCACGATTCAACGCGCCAAGCCGTTCAGGCGTGCAACCCTGAGGTATGCCCGCCCGTCAAAGCGCAGACCCGGCCCAGGCCCGGCAGGCGGTGCTGGCCGTGCTGGACTGGCTGCGCGACGAGTCCCGCCCGGCGCCCGACCGCAACGCCCTGGCTACCGCGGTGCGTCTCACCGCACGGACTCTCGCCGCGGTGGCGCCGGGCGCCAGCGTCGAGGTCCGGATCCCGCCGTTCGCCGCGGTCCAGTGCATCGCCGGGCCGCGGCACAACCGCGGCACGCCGCCGAACGTGGTCGAGACCGATCCGCGGACCTGGCTGCGGCTGGCGACCGGCCTTTTGCCGCTGGACGAGGCGAAAGCCTCCGGGTCAGTGACGCTGTCCGGCTCGCGGGCGGGTGAAATTGGCCACTGGTTACCGCTGTTCGGTGTCAGCTGAATACAACCCTGAACTGCAGGTTTAGAGTTGTGAATCAGGAATTTCGCCGCCCAACACGCCCGTCGGATTCGTCGGGGAGCCGGTGCTGCCCGTAGACTCCTACACGTCACCAATCGTTCGCCAGGGAGCCGCCGAACCGTGACCGTCGCTGGAGTGGATGCATCCGAGCAGGACTTGAACTCCCCCCGTGAAGAGTGCGGTGTCTTCGGGGTCTGGGCCCCGGGCGAGGACGTCGCCAAACTCACCTATTACGGCCTGTACGCCCTGCAGCATCGCGGGCAGGAAGCCGCGGGGATCGCCGTCGCCGACGGATCCCAGGTGCTGGTGTTCAAGGACCTCGGCCTGGTCAGCCAGGTGTTCGACGAGCAGACGCTGGCGGCGATGCAGGGTCACGTCGCCATCGGGCACTGCCGCTACTCCACCACGGGCGACACCACGTGGGAAAACGCCCAGCCGGTTTTCCGCAACACCGCGGCCGGCACCGGGGTTGCGTTGGGGCACAACGGAAATCTGGTCAACACCGCTGAACTTGCCGCGCGCGCCCGCGACGAGGGCTTGATGGGCACCCGATACCCCGCCCCGGCGACGACGGACTCCGACATCCTGGGCGCGCTGCTGGCCCACGGCGCCGCCGACTCCACGCTGGAACAGGCGGCGCTGGAGCTGCTGCCGACCGTGCGCGGGGCGTTCTGCCTGACGTTCATGGACGAAAACACGCTGTATGCGTGCCGCGATCCCTATGGCGTGCGGCCGCTTTCGCTCGGACGCCTCGACCGCGGCTGGGTGGTGGCGTCGGAAACGGCCGCCCTCGACATCGTCGGCGCCTCGTTCGTCCGCGACATCGAGCCTGGCGAGCTGCTGGCCATCGACGCCGACGGCGTGCGCTCCACCCGGTTCGCCAACCCCGAGCCCAAGGGCTGCGTCTTCGAATACGTCTACCTCGCGCGCCCCGACAGCACGATCGCCGGCCGCTCGGTGCACGCCACCCGGGTCGACATCGGCCGCCGGCTGGCGCGCGAATGCCCGGTCGAGGCCGACCTGGTGATCGGCGTGCCGGAGTCGGGCACCCCGGCCGCCGTCGGGTACGCCCAGGAATCCGGCATTCCGTACGGACAGGGCCTGATGAAGAACGCCTACGTCGGGCGCACGTTCATCCAGCCGTCGCAGACCATCCGCCAGCTCGGCATCCGGCTGAAGCTCAACCCACTCAAAGAGGTGATCCGCGGCAAGCGGCTCATCGTCGTCGACGATTCGATCGTGCGGGGGAACACCCAGCGGGCGCTGTTGCGCATGCTGCGCGAGGCCGGCGCTCTCGAGGTGCACGTGCGCATCGCGTCGCCGCCGGTGAAGTGGCCGTGCTTCTACGGCATCGACTTCCCGTCGCCGGCCGAGTTGATCGCCAACGCCGTGCAAGACAAAGAGGAGATGCTCGAGGCGGTACGGCACGCCATCGGCGCCGACACGCTGGGCTACATCTCACTGCGAGGCCTGGTCGCGGCCTCCGAGCAGCCGGCGTCGCGGCTGTGCACCGCTTGCTTCGACGGCAAGTACCCGATCGAACTGCCCGAGGAATCCGCGCTGGGCAAAAACGTCATCGAGCACATGCTCGCCAACGCCGCGCGCGGAGCCGCGCTCGATGATCTGGCACCCGATGAAGTGCCGATCGTGCGCTGAGCCGGTGCTTCAAAGACGCTTGATTCCGGCGCGAAGCGCCGCCCGGTAGCCTTTATCGCGATGACGGATCCCGGAAAAAGTCCCGGACGAAACCCGGGCAGCCAGGGCATCACCTACGCGGCGGCCGGGGTGGACATTGAAGCCGGTGAGCGCGCCGTCGCGTTGTTCAAGCCGTTGGCCACCAAGGCCACCCGACCGGAGGTGCGCGGCGGGCTGGGCGGGTTCGCCGGGCTGTTCGCCCTACGCGGCGACTACCGCGAGCCGGTCCTGGCGGCCTCAACGGACGGCGTAGGCACCAAACTGGCGGTCGCCCAGGCGATGGACAAACACGACACCGTCGGCCTCGACCTGGTCGCCATGGTGGTCGACGATCTCGTCGTGTGCGGCGCCGAACCGCTTTTCCTGCAGGACTACATCGCCGTCGGCCGGACGGTCCCGGAACGCCTCAGCGCGATCGTCAGCGGCATCGCCGAGGGCTGCGTGCGCGCGGGCTGCGCGCTGCTGGGCGGCGAAACCGCCGAACATCCCGGCCTGATGGAACCCGACCACTACGACATCTCGGCCACCGGCATCGGAGTCGTCGAGGCCGACGACGTCCTCGGCGCCGACCGCGTCAAACCCGGCGACGTCATCATCGCGATGGGCTCCTCCGGCCTGCACTCCAACGGCTACTCGCTGGCGCGCAGCGTCCTGCTCGAGATCGACCGGATGAACCTGGCCGGCTACGTCGAGGAGTTCGGCCGCACCCTCGGTGAAGAGCTGCTGGAACCGACCCGGATCTATGCCAAAGACTGCCTGGCACTGACCGCCGAGACCCATGTCCGGACGTTCTGCCACGTCACGGGCGGCGGGCTGGCCGGCAACCTGCAACGCGTGATCCCGCCCGGGCTGGTCGCCGAGGTCGACCGCGGCACCTGGACGCCCGCGCCGGTGTTCGCGATGATCGCCCAGCGCGGCCGGGTGGCCCGCGAGGAGATGGAGAAGACGTTCAACATGGGCGTCGGCATGATCGCGGTCGTCGCTCCCGAAGACCAAGACCGGGCCCTGGCCATCCTGACCGCGCGGCATCTGAACTGCTGGGTGCTGGGCACCGTCGGCAAAGGCGGAAAAGACGGCCCGCGGGCCACACTGGTCGGGCAACACCCGCGGTTCTGAAAGAAACTGTGCCGACGCTCAGCGCATCGGCACAGTGGTGGCGAGAGGTTCAGCGACGCCAGTCGTCGGGGTCGTCCCAAGATTCGTCTTGGCCGTCGTCGCCGGGTTCCTCGGCGGTCGTGCCAGACAGCTCCTGTTGTAGCCGCTGGAAATCGGTCTGCGGAGAACTGTATTTGAGTTCTCGTGCAACCTTGGTCTGCTTTGCCTTAGCCCGGCCGCGGCCCATGGGGGAACCCCCTCGCGCAATAACGGAGCGGCCTAACGAGTAGGCGGCTCCGATCTCTTGGTGTCGTTATTGTCCTGCCGACAGTTTACCGTGCCTCACGGTCGGGTGTCGGTGACCCCTGTCCGCTGTGGCGGACCTCATCGAGGATTATCCCGCACCGCCCCGCAACCGTTCAACGGCTCGCCGTCCCGCGCCGACGTGTTCGGTGGCGGGCAGGGAATCGGCGTCGATTGCCGCGGCGACGTCGGCCTGCGGGCCGGTCGTCAGTTGCGTGTCCGCGGGCAGGCCGCGCTTGACGAGTGCCAGTGCCACCGGCCCGAGGTCGACGTGCTCGACCACGGTTCCGAGCCGTCCGACGGCGCGACCGCCGGCGAGCACCGAGTCCCCGGTGGAGGGTCGCTCCACCGAGCCGTCCAGGTGCAACAACACCAGCATCCGCGGCGGTTTGCCCAGGTTGTGCACCCGCGCGACGGTCTCCTGCCCGCGATAGCAGCCCTTGTCCAGGTGTACGGCCCCCTCGCCGGGACCGCCGATCCACCCCACCTCGTGCGGGATCGTGCGCTCGTCGGTGTCGACACCGAGGCGCGGCCGCAGTGCCGCCACCCGGTGGGCCTCGTAGGCCCATATCCCGGCCGCGCGCACGCCGGCCCGCGTCAGGCGGTCGTGCCAGTCGGCGGCATCGCCGCGCGGAACCAGCACGTCCAATTCGATCTGGCCTGCCGGGGCGCCCGGCATCCGTCGCGCGAAGCCGCCGCCGGGGAGCGGAACGGCGGTCGGCTCGTCGGGCAAGGCGTCCACGCCCAGCGCGTCGAGCACCGCCGGGTCGGCCAGCCGCGGGCCCAGCAGCGATAACACGGCCAGATTCGCGCCGCTCGGGGTGACCTCGGACCAAAACACCATCTTGCGCAGGTATTCCAGCAGCGGCTCACCCCGCCACGGTTCGGTGTCGAGGTAGGTCGTGCCGCCCAGCTCGGTCTGAATCCAGTGGTCCTCGACGCGGCCTTGGCCGTCGAGGCTGAGGTTTTGCGTGCTGGCGCCCTCGGGGAGTTCGCTGACGTGCTGGCTGGAGATGGTGTGCAGCCAGGTCTGCCGGTCTTTGCCGGTCAGGGTGAGGACCGCGCGGTGCGAGCGGTCGACCAACACCGCGTCGGCCTCGGCCGCCCGCTGCTCGCCCAGCGGATCGCCGTAATGCCAGACCGCGCCGGCGTCGGGTCCGGGATCGGGTGCGGGGACGGCATTCACCCCTCAAACTCTACGGGCCCTCGCGGCTACGCTTACCCTTCATGGCCGACCAGACGGGTGTGATCCTCACGGTGGACGGCGAGGCGCACCCGCCGGAGGCGCCGCTGCTGCACGCCGACGACCTGGCCGCGGTTCGCGGCGACGGAATCTTCGAGACGCTGCTGGTGCGCGACGGCCGTGCCTGCCTGGTGGGCTCCCATCTGCAGCGCCTGACCCAGTCCGCCAAGATGATGGACCTGCCTGAGCCGGACCTCGCCGCCTGGCGCAATGCCATCGACGAGGCGGCGCGCCGGTGGGCCGCGGGCACCTCCGACGAAGGTGCGATGCGCCTGATCTACACGCGCGGCCGCGAGGGCGGATCGGCTCCGACGGCCTACGTGATGGTCAACCCGGTCCCGGAGCGAGTGACCGCGGTTCGCCGCGACGGGCTCTCCGCGGTCACGCTGGACCGCGGGCTGCCGGCCCATGGCGCCGACGCCATGCCGTGGCTGCTGGCCGGGGCTAAAACCCTGTCGTACGCCGTCAACATGGCCGCCCTTCGCCACGCCGCCCGCCAGGACGCCGGCGACGTCATCTTCGTCAGCTCCGACGGCTACATCCTGGAGGGGCCACGCTCGACGGTCGTGATCGCCGAACCGGGAGCGGACGGGAACCCGTGCCTGCTGACACCGCCGCCCTGGTATCCGATCCTGCGCGGCACCACGCAACAGGCCCTCTTCGAGGTCGCCCGGGCCAAGGGCTACGACTGCGACTACCGCGCGCTGCGGGTCGCGGATCTGCATGCCGCCCAAGGCATTTGGCTGGTATCCAGCATGACCCTGGCGGCCCGGGTGCACACGCTCGACGGCCGGCGATTGCTCCGATCCCCGATCGCCACCCAATTCGCCGAGCTGGTCGACGCCGCGATCGTCAGCGATCGCTGAGCGCTGAATTCGGTTGTCGGCTCGCAAGATACCCGGTACGGTCGGCCGTACACAGGGAAGGAGGTGGTCCGCGAAATTGATAGCTTCATGGACATGTGAGGTGGCTACGAGTTAGCTGAATTGGCTCGGAAGAGCCGGCGCATGCTGGCGAAATCCCCGTAGCCACCCGGCCCCCGAGTTTCCGGTCTGTCCAACCAGGAACTTTGCTCGGGGGCCGCTCCATGTCCGGGTCGCGCTACTGCGCCACCCTGCTACCGATCTGCTCGGCGATCCGGCCGGCTTGACCGGTCTCGGCGTCGGGCCCGCACACCAGCACGTCGATCACCACATCGGATACGGCGCGCAGCGCATGGTGGCAGATCCTGCCGTCCGTTTTCGTTCGCCCCTGTGCGATCCGGGGCGGGGCGCCCGTGAGATCGTCGAACTTCCAGGCTTCGGTCCGCTCGTTGTAGTTCAGCGTGATCGTTTGTCCCGCGCAGGCCTTCCACTTGTCCGCGGACGCCTGCACGAACGCGCTGGCCTGACCGGGCGACGGAAATGCGACCACGGATTCGAAGACCCGGTGCGTCGGCTCGTCCGCGGCCGTGTGCACGGCCTGGCCGGCGACCGCGATGTAACCGCTTCCTCGGTAGGCGGCTTCGGCGATGGGTTCGTAGGCGCCCAGGCAGTCCGGGATGGATATGGTCCACCTCGGATTGCGCATCCCGCTGGTCTTGTCGGAGACCACCATGTTGGGGTCGGCGACGACGGCGCCCACATCGGGCGGACCCAGCAGGAAGGAGTCCACTTTTGTGGAATTCGCGGTGGCATTGGAGTTCGCCGCCGGCGCGTTGGGGGCGGCGGTGGGATTGGGATTCGCCGCCGGCTTGGCGGCCGGTTTGCTTTTGCCGCCCTGGCTGAACAGCACGACGGCCACCGCGATCACGGCGATGACGGCCACGGCCGCGCCGCCGAGGATCAGCAACCTCTTGTTCGGGCCGCCCTCCTTGGCTGCCCCGGCGTCGACAGCGGGCCGGCTGGCCGGCGCGGGCGCCGCGCTCGCCGGCGCCGTCTCGTCGACGGCCGTCGCCGCCGATGCGCCCGCGGGCGAACCGTCCCTCGCCTCGATTTCGGCCAGCACGTTGTCGATTTCGGTTCGGGTGCGGTAGGTGACATCGTGTCGCAGGCGGAGCATGCGCAGCAATTGGGCGATGTCGCCGCGCGCGCTGGGATCGTCGCCGTCCTCGTCGAACCCCTGTCGGAGTTCGACCAACAGTTGAAGCTGCTGCTGCGGGCTGAGTTCCTTTTCGGCCAGCGTGTTACCCAACCGGGTTATATAGCCGAACGGCACCGGGGGCTCTTCGGGCAGCGGGTCGGGCAACGGCTGGGGTTTGGCCTGCAGCGAGTGCACCGCGGTGACGAGCTGGATGCCGGCGTCGACGGTGGGCTCCCGATAGTCGATGATCTGCAACGCGGCGAGGGGATTCACCCGCATGCTGTCGATGTCGCCGATCCGGACGGGAAGGATCGGCCGATTGAGGGCCTGCGCGTAGCGCAGCTCGGACTGACTGGGCTTGGACTGCAGCCAGTTGTTCGACAGCGCAACGACGAATATGTCGCAGGAGCGGATCTGCTCGAGGATCTTGTTCCACCACGAGTCGCCGCCGCCCAGTTCCTGGTCGAACCAAACCTGTTGTTGGGCGCGCCTGAGGGCGGTCGTCAGGGCGTCTACCGTCGACCTGTCCTGGCTCGAATAGCTGATGAACAGCGCCATCGCTGTCTCCTACGGTAAGGCGGAGCGGACGAATTGGGCGAAAGCGTGCATGCAGCTGTTTCACATGCGCCGATACCGTATCAGTGTTGAGCCCTATCGGGATGCGCAAATATTCACTGTCATTCTTGCGCTAACGCGCGACGGCCTATCCGCGGCCGCCGCCGCCGCCGTCGTCGTCCTCGGGCGGATGGAATTCGGTATAGCGGCGCGCGAATTCGTCACCGGGGACGGGCCATTGCTCGCCGCCGGCTCCCCGCACGACCCAGTCACCCTCCGCCGCCGCGGTCAGGCCTTCCAGGGTGTTGACGGTCTCGCCCGGACGCGCGGGGCGCGCTTGGACGGTTCCCTTCCTGTGCCATCGCCCGTCGTCGGCCGGCTCATAGGTGTCGCGGAAGATGTCGTCGCGCACCGACCACACCTTGCCGTCCTCGTGCACCGCCCAATCGCCGGCGTCGGCAAGCATCGTGTGTCCCGACTCCGACGTCCAGGTCCACGGCGCGCTGCGCTGTTCGGCGGCGACCGTTCCCACCCGAGTGAAGGTCTGCCACAGCGGACGCGACCGATAGCCGAGCTGGCGCAGGCTCCACAGGGTGGCCGCCAAGCTGCGCACCGCGGCGTTGAGCAGCTCGGGTTTGGTTTCGACCACGGACCAATCGACAAGCTTGTCGTGGATCTTGCGCGAGTCGTCGCGCGTCGCACCGTACTTCCATCCATTGCGGCGGTAATAGCGACACCAGTCCTCGTGTTCGGCTTTTGCCATGCCGATCGCCGAGTGGTGGTCGAAGCCCATCAGCGCAAGTTGTTGCAGCGGCGGTGAATCGGCCATGTCGTGCCCGGACAGCTGGGCCGGCGGCGTGCCCCACGTGTTCCACGTGTGTCCCGCGATCTGTTCGACCATCCACAGCGCGTTGCGCACCTGGCGCCGGTTCGAACCGCGGTAAAAGTCGCTGAGTTCGGACCACGACATCGCCGCGGGGGAGCGCGGCCCCGCGGGATCGAGCGTGGCGACGTACCGCTCGTGAATCAGCCTGGCGGCCCGCTCCCACGCGTCCTGGACTAGGCCCTCGCGCGTGTCCAGTGCCAGGGAGTAGGACTGCAGCGAGCCGACGACCTGGATCGCGTCGTCGGCGATGCTGGTGTTGAGGTCCGAGGCGTAGACGGGCATTTCGGGGAAGCGGGCCGCCAGTCGGGTGCCGATCATCGCGGGAAGGGTGTCGACCAGAATCACCGCGGTGCCGGTGGGTTCGGCATCGCCGACCAAGCGCAGCACCGTCGGCACCGTCGGCGCCTCCGTCACCGCATCGATATTGGGTCCCTCCGAAAGGAATCCGGCTTGCTGACGGTAGAACTCGTGATCCCGCACGTACTCTTCGGCGTCTCGCTCGACGAGGGTGAGCGCGGGCAGCGGCGCGGCGTCGGGCGGGGTGTAGAAGTCGCGTTCCAGGGCGCGGCGGGTCAGGTCGGCGCACAGGGCGAGCGTCAACTGCGAAGTGCCGCAGACGAATACGCGCTTGGTCCGCCCCGTTGCGATGATGCTGTCGAGAAGCCTGCCGGCGGTCACCTCGTACTTGCCGACAACGTCGGCGGCCCAGCGGGTATCCGATCCGCCGAATTGCTGGGCGCGCCACGCCTTGGCCAGCCATGGGTCGTCGATGCGCACGATGAGGGGCAACCGCTGCTTGTGGTCCAGCTCGGCGAGCCGGCGACTGATCAGGTCCAGCCACAACAGGTTGACCGCGGGGTCGCGCCCCATCAGATAGAGCCGGCCGAGGTGCCGCCACAGCCGCAGTGATACCAGGGTCGCCGGGTTGTTGAAGTCCACCAGCACCACCCGGGCGCCCTGCCTGCGGGCCCGCTGGACGCGGTCGTCACCGGCGCCGGTAATGACCACCAACGTGCTGCGCCGGTCCAACGTGCGCGCGACGGCGCTGATCATCGATTGGCTGTCGTCGTCCACGCCCACGATGGCGGTGACGTGATCGGCGAGGTTGGCCCGCAACCGGTCCACCTGGGACCGGAAGACCCCGACCACGACGCCGCCCAGGCCGGTGAAGATCGCCGCGAGCGCCACGATCCTCGCCAGTTCCAGACCGACCGGGGTGGGGTTCGGACAGGTGCGCCCACCCACCGAAAAGTCGCTGGTGCTGCCCTTGACCAGCTGGGCCGTGGCCATCAGTGGGGTGAAGAACGCCGGATGATTGGCGTCATGGCATCCCCAATAGGAGGCCAGGCCGAGGACGGCGCCCATGGTGATGAGGGCGGCGATCACCGTGAACGAGACGCCCACCAGGCGGTGGCTGCCGCCCTTGCGGAAGATCAGCACACAGGCCGCGACCAGCACGGCGATGACGATGGCAAGCGTTGGCATCGACCCCGGGCGGCCGAACCACCCGAGCCACGGCGGCAGCGCGTCGATGATCGAGGGCACCAGCGCCAGCACCGCCAGATACCCGACCAGCAACAGGCCGATGGACGACACCACCCAGCGGGCTACCTGCCGGCGTGTACGCACGGGCCGAGGTTATCTCGGCGGCGGCGCTCCGAGGCGGCTATCCAGCGAACCGCGACAGCCGCGCCGAAAGATGGGGCACCAGGCCGCCGTCGGCGTCCACCCGCTCCTCGACGTAGGCCAGGTCGCCGCCTTCGACGATGCCGTAGAGCCGCTTGGCGCCACCGACCAGCAGTCCCGACCGGCTGCGGGCCAGCGCGTCGGTCACCAGCTCCCACGACGACTGCGTGCGGGGCCGCCCGTAGAACAACTCGATGTACCCGGCCGAATGGGCCAACAACAACTCGATCGCCTGCGACTCGGTGGGATCGTCGTCGGGATCGCTGACGAAGCGCCAGAAGCCCGTCTCGCGCAGGCCCGGTTCGCGGTACCCACCCGCCTCGTCGAGCCGCCAGGACCGGGCTTCCCAATTGAGATAGTCGCCGCCGTCGTGCGAGACCACGATCTGCTGGCCGAACCGGTAATCCCCGTCGGGCCCGCGGCCCTCGCCCTCGCCGCGCCACACCCCGACCAGCGGCAGCAGCGCCAGCAGCGCGTCGTTGAGGTTAGCCCCTTCGCGCAGGTTCGCAGTGTCGGCGGGCACCGGCAGGTCGTCGAAGCCGGGGATGTTGCGGGCCGCGGTCAGCTTGGCGCGTTCGGCGGCGGCCGCGACGGCGCGGTCGCCCGAGCCGCCGGAAACGACTGGGCCGTCAGGATCTTCGGACGTCACGACTCGTCAGTGATGAGCCGGTAGAGGGTGTACAGCGCGAACCATGAGATGACCACGACTGCGACGACCAGCATGATCTCGAAGAAGAGCACCACGGGGACGAGTCTATTCGTCCCGCGGATCCCCGGGGCCGGCCGGTCCGTCAGGCGATCTTGACGTCGACCTCGTGAATGCCGGCACCCGACGGTGCGACCACGGCGTCGCCGTTGCCGACAGGGGACAGCGCACGCAGCGTCCATGACCCCGGTGCCGCGAAGAACCGGAAGTCACCGGTGGCCGACGCGACCACCTCGGCCGTGAACTCGTCCGAGGAGTCCAGCAGTCGGACGAATGCGCCACCCACCGCCTGACCGTCGCCGTCCACGACCCGTCCGGTGATGACCGTTTCCTTCTCCAGATCGACGCTGGCGGGCAACGTCAGTCCTTGCTTCGGTCCAGAGCACATATCAGCTTCCCAACTCGATCGGGGCACCCACCAGGGAGCCGTATTCCGTCCAACTGCCGTCGTAGTTCTTGACGTTTTTATGGCCGAGTAATTCCCGCAGCACGAACCAGGTGTGCGACGAGCGTTCCCCGATTCGGCAGTACGCAATGGTTTCCTTCGTTCCATCCAGGCCGGCGTCGGCGTACAGCTTGGCCAGCTCCTCGTCGGACTTGAAGGTGCCGTCCTCGTTGGCGGCCTTGCTCCACGGGACGTTGATCGCTCCCGGGACGTGGCCCGGCCGCTGGCTTTGCTCCTGGGGCAGGTGCGCCGGCGCGAGGATCTTGCCCGAGAACTCGTCGGGGGAGCGCACGTCGACGAGGTTCTTGACGTTGATGGCCGCGATGACCTCGTCGCGGAAGGCCCGGATGGTGTTGTCCGGCGGGGCCGCGGTGTACGACGTCGCCGGCCGGTTGACCAGGTCGGTGGACAGCGGGCGCCGGTCGAGCTCCCACTTCTTGCGGCCGCCATCAAGCAGCTTGACCTTCTCGTGGCCGTAGAGCTTGAAATACCAGTAGGCGTAGGCGGCGAACCAGTTGTTGTTACCGCCGTAGAGGATCACGGTGTCGTCGTTGTCGATGCCGCGGTCGGACAGCAGCTTCGAGAATTGCTGCGCGTCGACGAAGTCACGTTTGACCGGGTCCTGCAAATCGGTGCGCCAGTCCAGCCTGACCGCTCCCGGGATGTGGCCGGTGTCGTACGCGCTGGTGTCCTCGTCCACTTCCACGAAGACGACGTTCTCGGCGTCGAGATTGCTCTGGGCCCAGTCTGCGGAGACCAGGACGTCGGAGCGTGCCATGGATGGATTCCTTTCGGTTGCTGCTGATGAATGGGGCTAGGAGGGGGTCGGTCGCAGGCGCGCGACCAGCGGGTAGAGCTGGCAGCCCAGGCAGATGCCGAAGGCGGCGTTCAGGAATGCGGCAACCAGCGCGAACGCGGTGGCTATGACCCCGACCAGGAAGGCGCCGGCGGCGAATCCCGCCGCCCCGACGACCGCGAAAATCAAGCCGACGAGCTGGGCGAACTTCAGTGGCGCGACCGGTTCGCGTTCGGTGACCGGCCCCAGCCGGGGCGCAACGACGGTGGCGAACACCCGCCCATAGGGATGCCGGCGGGGGCCGCCGACGGCGCCGATCGCAAAGACCACGGCCTGCGCCGCCAGAATGACCGCGGCCGCCAGGGGGCTGGCGGCCGAAACGGCGAGGGCGACGACCAAGACCGCGGTGGTGACCCAGGCCGCGAACCTGGGTCCGCGGACGTCCACGCGGTCCGGCTCGACGGCGGTCTTGTTGCTCGGCACGGGATTACTCCTAGAAATCTTGTTGCGCGGAAAGGGGGAGGCGCGCCTTGGGAAGCCTGGGTAGGGGGCTCCGAAGCTGCTCCGAGTGCGCGCGGGGCGCTGCTACTCAGCAGCTACAGCAACAACAACAACCCGCGATGCGGCACAGATCGGCTGTGCGACGCATGGTGAGCATGGGCTCGAGGCGGGCTGACACGTCGGCAAGCTTACCCAATGACGCCGCGCTCAAGCCAACAGCGGCTGCAGCACCGAGCGCAGGTCGGCGGCCTTCGGGACCCCGGAGGCCCGGTATCGCTGTTGCCCATTGGCGTCGAAGATCAGCGTGGTGGGCAGGGACAGCACCGAAAACCGCCGGGCCGTCGCCGGATCGGCGTCCAGGTCGATCTCGAGATGGGCCACGTCGTCCATGTCCTCGCAGAGCTGGTGCACCACGCGACGGACCCGATCGCAGGGCCCGCACCACGCGGCGCTGAAATGCACGATGGTGGGCCCGCTGCGGGAAAGGCCCAGGTCCGCGGTGTCGGGCTCGGCGCTTTGCGAGGCGACCTCACGGACGTGTCCCGAGCGGCGCGTAAGCAACCATCCGGCGAGGCTTGCCACCAGGAGGGCCGCCACGAGCGCGACGATCACGGTCATCATGACTGCTTAAACCCGTCGAGCGTCAGGGTTACTCCCTGGGTGACTCCTTCGATGATGATGTCCGAGCCGCGAGCGCCCTCCGAGGTCGGCGCCACGCCGAAGGGCAGCCGCTGATTGGGCAGCCTGGTGCTAAAGGCGCGCAGGACGGCGTCGCGCTTGGCGTCCGGAACGGATTGGTTGGCGGTGTCGGGCCCGGTGAGGACGCCGGTGGGGGCGACCACCAGCGTCGCGGGGTCGTCGGGGGCGATGGACAGGTCGACCGAGACGCTGACCCGATGATCGAAGTCGGCCGATTTGGGGGTGCCGCTGAACACCAGGCCGTGGCTGTCGGAGATGCCCGAGGCGGTGACCCCCCCGGTGGCGGTGTTGGTTTCGTTGGGCGGCGCCTCGACCATCAGGTCGGTGATGCCCATGTAGCGGCCCAGGTGGATCGAGTCGACGATGATGCGGCTCTCCAGTCTGCCCACCGGCAGCTTCGCCTCGGGCCTGATCAGCCAGGACGCATAGCTCAGGTCGACCGAATACATGGTGGCCTCGAGGGTGGCCTTGCCTACCATCGCGTGATCGATCGCGTTGGCCTTAATTTCCACCTGGCTGTAGTGCCGCCGCAGCGCCTGCGGGATGAACGGAAAAGCCACGATGGCGACGAATGGGTCGGACCCCAGATTCGCCACCTTGCGCACGCTGGTGGACAGCCGGTATTCGGCGTAGATGCTGGTTCCGTAGTCGACGCCGACTGCGCCGATCACGATTACGGCCACGGCGACGCCCGCCGCCCCGAGGCCGATCAGCACCTTGCGCATGCGCACATTGTCTCGTAATACCATGGCCGCCGTGCCGCGGACCGTCCGGTGGCGGGCCTCACAGTGGCTCACACCCTGCACCGAAATGGCAGGTGGCAAGTTATCGTTAGATGACCTGGCAACCAACGCGTCGTGGCGTTATCGAAATTGGGAGACGCCTTTCCCACGATTTGGAGGGGCTTTTTGGAGCTTTTACTGCTGACCTCGGAGCTGCATCCCGATCCGGTGCTGCCGTCGTTGTCGTTGCTTCCCCACACCATTCGGACGGCGCCGCCAGAACCCTCCTCGTTGCTGGAGGCCGGAACCGCGGACGCCGTGCTCGTCGACGCGCGCACCGACCTGTCGTCGGCGCGCGGGCTGTGCCGGCTGCTGAGCACGGCGGGCCGGTCGGTCCCCGTCCTGGCGGTGGTGAGCGAAGGCGGCCTGGTCGCCGTGAGCGCCGACTGGGGACTCGACGAGATCCTGCTGCCCAGCACCGGGCCCGCCGAGATCGACGCGCGGCTGCGGCTGGTGGTCGGCCGCCGCGGCGGGCTGGCCGACCAGGAGAGTGCCGGCAAGGTCAGCCTCGGCGAGCTCGTGATCGATGAGGGCACCTACACCGCGAGGCTGCGGGGCCGCCCCCTCGATCTGACCTACAAAGAGTTCGAGTTGCTCAAGTACCTGGCCCAGCACGCGGGCCGGGTCTTCACCCGGGCGCAACTGCTGCACGAAGTGTGGGGTTACGACTTCTTCGGCGGCACCCGCACGGTCGACGTCCACGTGCGTCGGCTTCGGGCCAAACTCGGCCCGGAGTACGAGGCCTTGATCGGCACGGTGCGCAACGTGGGTTACAAGGCCGTCCGCCCGGCGCGCGGCCGCGCGCCGTTGTCCGGACCCGATGATGTCGACGCCGTCGACGACGCCGAGCCCGACGCCGAGGAGCTGCAACACCCGCTGGGCGACCCGCTGCGCAGTCAGTGAATTCGCCGGAGTGGCGCTCCGCTCTGACCCCCGATGAGCAGCGGGAGGTGCGCGAAATCGTCTCGGCGGCAACCGATTTCGACGGCGTGGCGCCGGTCGGCGAACAGGTGCTGCGTGAACTCGGGCACGACCGCACCGAGCACCTGCTGGTCACCGGCGGCCACCCGGGCCCGATCGACGGCTATCTGAATCTCAGCCCGCCCCGCGACGGCGGCGCGGGCATGGCCGAAATGGTGGTGCACCCACAGGCGCGCCGGCGCGGTATCGGTGCGGCGATGGGGCGCGCTGCGGTGGCCAAGACCGCCGGGCGCAACCAATTCTGGGCGCACGGCACCCTGGAGCCGGCCCGGGCGACGGCGTCGGCGCTCGGCCTCGTCGCGGTCCGCGAGCTGGTCCAGATGCGACGATCGCTGCGTGACGCCGGCGACCCGGTGCCGCCCGTTCCCGGGGTGCAGATCCGTACCTACCGAGGCACGTCCGACGACGCCGAGCTGTTGCGGGTCAACAACGCCGCGTTCGCCTACCACCCCGAACAGGGCGGGTGGACCGAGGCCGACTTGGCGGAGCGGCGCAGCGAACCCTGGTTCGACCCGGCCGGCTTGTTCCTGGCGTTCGGCGCCCCCGATGGCGACGAGGCGGGCAGGCTGCTCGGCTTCCACTGGACCAAAGTCCACCTTGACCGGCCGGGCATCGGGGAGGTCTACGTCGTCGGCGTCGACCCCGCGGCGCAGGGCCGGCGCCTGGGGCAGACGCTGACGGCCATCGGAATTCAGTACCTGGCAGGCCGGCTGTCCGGCTTGGCCGAGCCGACCGTGATGCTCTACGTGGAGTCCGACAACGTCGCCGCCGTGCGGACTTACCAGCGCCTCGGGTTCACCACCTACAGCGTCGACACCGCGTACGCGCCCGCGCCCGGCTGACGCTAGCCGTGTGGACGCGAAGTGTTCACATTGCATTCATCTCTACCGACTTCTGTGGGTCTAGTCGCCGCATATTTTCGCGGTGGCTTGGCAACCTCCTTGGGGAAGCGGCCGGCGACGCCCGCACGCGTCCCGGAATGCGTCAGAAAGCGAGATCGGTGAGGCTCGACAGGCAGGGGAGGGCGCTGGCGAGGGTCGCGCTGGCGCTGGCCGTTTGCGGTGGAGCCCTGACCGCCTGCCACAGCGACGACAACCACAGCGGCGCTTCGCCGACCACCCTCTCGGGACCAACCGGTACGGCGGGGTGCGGCGGGAAGAACGGGTTGACGGCGGAGGGCTCGACCGCTCAGCAGAACGCGATGTCGCTGTTCAACCAGGTCTGGGGACAGTACTGCCCGGGCAAGGGCGTGTCGTACAACCCGACCGGGTCGGGCGCCGGCCGCGAGCAGTTCATCGCGGGCCACGTCGACTTCGCGGGAACGGATTCCCCGCTGGTCGCCGACCAGATCGGCCCGGCCGCCAAGCGCTGCGACGGAAACCCGGCGTGGGACCTGCCGCTCGTCTTCGGCCCGGTCGCGCTGGTGTACAACCTGCCTGGCGTTTCGAACCTGGTTCTCAGCAGTGACGCCCTGGCCAAGGTCTTCAGCGGCCGGATCACGGTCTGGAACGACCCGATACTCGCGGCGCTCAATCCCGGCGTGGCGCTACCCGCTACCAAAGTGGTGCCGATCTACCGGTCGGACTCCTCGGGAACGACCGACAACGTCCAGAAGTATTTGACGGCCGCCGCGCCGCAGAGTTGGACCCGCGGCGTGGGCACCGAGTTCCAGGGCGGCATCGGTGAAGGGGCCGCGAAGTCGGCCGGCGTGATCCAGGCCGTGCGGTCCACACCCGGTGCCATCGGCTACGTCGAGAAGGGGTTTGCCGACCAGGGCGGTTTGCCGTATGCCCTGATCGACACCGGCAACGGCGTGGTTCCGCTCACCGGCGACACCGCCAACAAGGCCATCCAGGCGGCCAGCTTCGTGGCCGATGGCAACGATCTGGTGCTCGATCTGAACCCGATGTACGCCGCCCAGCAGCCGGGCGCCTACCCGCTGGTGCTGGCGACTTACGAGATCGTCTGCTCGAAGGGCTACGACCCGGCCACCTCCGCGGCGATCAAATCGTTCCTCGGCGTGGCGGCGACCAACGGGCAGCAGGGCCTCGCGTCCGCCGGTTATGTCCCGCTGACCGATAAGGTCAAGGGGCGATTGGTTACCGCGATCAACGCCATGCAGTGACCGGTGGGCGCAATGAGCGACAGCACGACTGTGACGGAATCACAGTGACAGAGTCTTCGATCCCGAACCCTTCCGCAGCGGGTGCGGGTGCGGTCGTCGCTGCGCCCTTTCCGGAATCGCCCGTCGTGCCGATCAGCCCGTGGGGACGCGCCCAGCCGCGCATGGCGGACCGGATATTCCGTTGGCTCGCCAGGGGTTCGGGCGTTCTCATCGTGGTGCTGATCGCCGCCATCGGCGGATTCTTGTTGTTGCGTGCGATCCCGGCCCTGAAGCGCAACCACGAGAACTTCTTCACCTACGGCGGTAGCTGGGTCACCACCGACACGTCGGCCATGCATTTCGGAATCCCCGATCTGCTGCAGGTCACCCTGTTCGTCTCGGTGTTCGCCTTGGTCCTGGCCATGCCGGTCGCCCTGGGCGTCGCCCTGTTCATCACGCAGTACGCACCGCGGCGGCTCGCCGGTCCGCTGTCCTACGCGGTCGATCTGCTCGCCGCGGTTCCCTCGATCGTCTACGGCGTGTGGGGCCTGTACGTCCTGGCGCCGCAGCTGCGACCGGTCGCCAACTGGCTGAATCACAGCCTCGGTTGGTGCTTCCTGTTCGCCACCGGCAACGCGTCGGTGGCGGGCGGCGGCACCATCTTCACGGGCGGGATCGTGTTGGCGGTGATGATTCTGCCGATCATCACCGCGGTCACCCGGGAAGTGTTCGTCCAGACACCGCACGAGGAGATCGAGGCGGCACTGGCCCTCGGCGCCACCCGGTGGGAAGTGGTCAAGACGACCGTGCTGCCCTTCGGGCGATCCGGATACGTCAGTGGCGCGATGCTGGGCCTGGGCCGCGCCCTGGGCGAGACGGTCGCGCTGCTGATCATCTTGCGGGGCACCCAGGCGGCATTCGGGTGGTCGCTGTTCGACGGCGGCTCGACCTTCGCGACCAAGATCGCCGGCGCGGCAGCGGAATTCGACGACCGCTACGAGGCCGGCGCCTACATCGCCGCGGGGCTGGTCCTGTTCGTGCTTACCTTCCTGGTCGACACCCTGGCCCGTGGCGCCGCGGCCGGGGCCCGCAGCCGCAGGGGCCGCCGATGACCTCGATGCTCGATCGTCCGCTCAAGGCGCGGGCGTTGTCCGATCTCGGCCGGCGCCGCCGGGTCGCAGACAACACCGCGACGGTGTTGGTGACGCTGGCCATGGTGATCGCCGTGATCCCGTTGCTGTTGGTGCTGTGCTCCGTAATCGCCAAGGGGCTCAAGGTGATCGCCTCCACCGCGTGGTGGACGCATTCCCAGGCCGGCATGACGGCGTTCGTCGCCGGCGGTGGCGCCTACCACGCGATCGTGGGAACGCTGCTGCAGGGATTGGTGTGCGCCCTCATCTCGGTGCCGATCGGCATCATGGTGGCGATCTATCTGGTCGAATACGGGGGCAGCACACCGCTGGGCAGGCTGGCCTCGTTCATGGTCGACATCCTGTCCGGCGTGCCCTCGATCGTGGCGGCGTTGTTCATCTACGCGCTGTGGGTGTCGACGCTGGGGCTGCCCCGCTCCCAATTCGCGGTGTCGCTGGCGTTGGTCCTGATGATGCTGCCGGTGATCGTGCGGGCCACCGAGGAGATGCTCCGGATCGTGCCGGTGGATCTGCGGGAGGCCAGCTACGCGCTGGGCATCCCGAAGTGGAAAACCATTGCCAGCGTCGTGATTCCCACCGGGCTGTCCGGCATCATCACCGGGATAATGCTGGCGGTGGCCAGGGTGCTCGGTGAGACGGCGCCCCTGCTGATCCTCGTCGGTTATTCGCAGTCGATGAACTTCGACATCTTCCACGGATTCATGGGATCGTTGCCCGGCATGATGTACGACCAGACCGTGGCGGGCGCGGGCGTCAACCCGGTACCCACGGATCGGTTGTGGGGTGCGGCGCTAACCCTCATTCTGGTCATCGCGGTCATCAATGTCGGGGCCAGGGTGATCGCGAAATTCTATGCCCCCAGGAAGTCGTAGGCAGGAGCACTAGTGGCCAAGCGGTTGGACCTCAAGTCCATCAACATCTACTACGGGTCGTTCAAGGCGGTCGCCGATGTGACGATGTCGATCCTGCCCCGCAGCGTGACCGCGTTCATCGGTTCGTCGGGCTGCGGCAAGACGACCGTGCTGCGCACCTTGAACCGGATGCATGAGGTGATCCCCGGTGCGCGTGTCGAGGGCAGCGTGCTGCTCGACGATCAAGACATCTACGCCCCGGGCGTCGACCCGGTCGGGGTGCGCCGGGCGATCGGGATGGTGTTCCAGCGGCCGAATCCGTTCCCCGCTATGTCCATTCGGGACAACGTCGTCGCCGGCCTGAAGCTGCAAGGCGTACGCAATCGCAAGCTGCTCGACGAGACGGCCGAACACTCGCTGCGCGGGGCGAACCTGTGGGAAGAGGTCAAGGATCGGTTGGACCGGCCCGGCGGTGGACTATCCGGCGGCCAGCAGCAGCGCCTGTGCATCGCACGCGCCATCGCCGTGCAACCCGATGTGTTGCTCATGGACGAGCCGTGCTCCGCGCTGGACCCGATCTCGACGCTGGCCATCGAAGAACTGATCAGCGAGTTGAAGCAGGACTACACCATCGTCATCGTGACGCACAACATGCAGCAGGCCGCCCGGGTAAGCGATCAGACCGCGTTCTTCAACCTGGAAGCCACCGGAAAGCCCGGCAAGCTCATCGAGGTCGACGACACCGAGAAGATTTTCTCCAACCCGACGCAGAAGGCGACGGAGGACTACATCTCCGGCCGCTTCGGCTAGCGCGAAGTCGGTTTGGTGTCGTCCTCGGGAAGATGCCCGGTCGCCTGGAAAATGACCCGCCGCGCCACTTCCACGGCGTGGTCGGCGAAGCGCTCGTAGAAGCGGCCCAGCAACGTCACGTCCACCGCGGCGGCGACGCCGTACTTCCATTCACGGTCCATCAGCACCGAGAACAAATGCCGGTGCAGATCATCCATGGCGTCGTCTTCCTCACGGATCCGGGCGGCCTTCTCCGGGTCGCGTGACAACACCACCTCTTGGGCGTTGTTGCCCAATTCGACTGCGACCCTACCCATTTCGGCGAAGTATCCGTTGACCTCTTCGGGCAGCGCGTGCTGAGGATGGCGCCGGCGCGCGATTTTGGCCACGTGCAGGGCCAGCGCGCCCATCCGGTCGATGTCGGCCACCATCTGGATCGCACTGACGATGGACCGCAGGTCACCGGCGACCGGTGCCTGCAGCGCCAGCAGCACGAACGCGCTTTCCTCGGCCTGGGCGCTCAGTGTCGCGATCTTCTCGTGGTCGGAAATCACCTGTTCGGCCAGCACCAGATCCGCCTGCAGCAGCGCCTGGGTGGCCTGCTCCATGGCGATACCCGCCAGCCCGCACATCTCGCCCAGGCGCTCGGATAACTCGGTGAGCTGCTCGTGGTAGGCCGTCCGCATGCTGCCAAGCCTACGTTCTCGATGCCGGAAACGGGTGACGCGGTAGCGCCAAAATTCTTTACTCGCAGGTGGTGTCGGCCGCGTTAGTGACCGTCAGGTCGTCGGGCAGCTTGGTCGGG
Source organism: Mycobacterium sp. IEC1808 (assembly GCF_002101935.1). Taxonomy (NCBI): domain Bacteria; kingdom Bacillati; phylum Actinomycetota; class Actinomycetes; order Mycobacteriales; family Mycobacteriaceae; genus Mycobacterium; species Mycobacterium sp. IEC1808. The sequence continues at coordinate 116,808 of NZ_LQPV01000006.1, forward strand.
GTGTTGCCGGACCCGCGCTCGATCTGCATGCTGATCGACGAGCCGCTGGGCGCGGGAGTGGCGACGGAGTTGAAGTCCGGCCCCAGCACCACCTGGATGACTTGCCCGTAGCCCGACACCCGCTGGACCTTCGCGTTGGCGAACGACGAGGCGACCGTGGCCGCGGCCTGCTCGTTGCCGGGCGAGAACAACACGGTCGTCGTGTTCACCGAACTGGGATAGTCATCCGGCGTCATCACGTTGAACCCGTTCCGCTTGAGCTGGCTGGTCGCGGTGGCGGCCAACCCGCTCTGCGTGGTGGCGTTCGATACCCGGACCGTGATGTCTTGCGGCGCGGTCGTCGTCACCTGCTGGTGTTGGGCTTCCGGGGCCGCGGTGGGGCTGGGCGCCTTTTTGGTGGTCGGGGCCTTGGTTGAGCCCGAGCCGGACCCCTGCGCGGACGACTTCCCCAAATTCAGCGCGTTCTGGTCGTTTTCCTCGGGGAGCGGGTCGTCGTTGATGATCGCGTCGAAAAGCGCACGCATGTCGGCCATCCGCGGCGGCTCGTCGCCGTTCTGGTCCGTCACGCCGGTGGGCACGGTGACAAACGTCATGTGTCCGGCCGCCATGCCCTGCAATGACTGGCCGAGCTGGACCAGGTCCTTGGTCTTGACGTTGTCCACGTAGGTGTCGTTGATGACCATGTTGACGACGTTGTTGAGCTTGTTGAGGTCAAGCAACGTGTCCTCGGAGATCAGCGAGCGCAACAGCGACGACAGGAACAGCTGTTGGCGCTTGATGCGGCCGTAGTCACCGTTGGTCTCGGTGGTGACCTGGCGGGCCCGCACGTAGTTCAGCGCGGTCGGTCCGTCGAGCACTTGGCGTCCCCCGTGCTCGAGGACTGTGCCCAGTTCGTAGTCGTGAATCGGTGTGCTGCTGCATACTTCGATGCCGCCGAGGGCATCGACCATCTTCGCGAAGCCGGCGAAGTCGACGCCGATGAAGTGGTTGATGCTCAGGCCGGACAGCTTCTGAATCTCCTTGACCAGACACTTCGGGCCGCCGAAGGCGAAGGTGGAGTTCAGCTTGGTCTCGGTGTAGACCATCTTCGGACCCCAGGTCTTGGTCTTCTGGTCGTACAGGGGTCCGTACTTGCCGGTGTCCGGGTTCCACGCCTCGCATTGGATCGGGGTGATCGCGAGGTCGCGGGGGAACGACACCGCCACCACGCGTTTGCGGTTGGCGGGAATGTTGACCAGCATCACGGTGTCCGACCGCGTCCCGCCGGCGTCCTCGGTGTCCCCGGCACCCATGTTGGCGTTCTCCCCAGAGCGGGAGTCCATCCCGACGATCAAGAAGTCCTCGTCGCCGTACTGGCCGCCGGGGTCGCGGATGTCGCTCGAGTTCGGGTCGAGTGCGTTGATGATGTTGAGGCGGTTGTTCTTCGACGCGCTCCACTGCCACGCCCCGCCGGTCAGGACCAGCGCCAGCACGGCCGAGAACGCCGCCATCGAGCGCGCGGCCAGCAATATCGGGCGCCGCCGTCGCTTGGCCTTCGGCTCGAGGTTCTCGGATCCCGCCCCGGGGCCCGGGCCGCCCTCGGCCTCGTCGGGCTCGAACTCGTCGTAATCCGCGTAGTCGGCTGTCCCCAGGTCGGGCAGCTCCGACGGCGGGTCGAGCAGATAGGCCGGGGCGTCGATCACCTGCGTTTCCTGCAGGTCGATCGGCGGGTCGGGCTCGGGCTCGGGAGGCTCGGAGGGCTCGGGGTCGGGCGCGACGCGGTGGCGACTGCGCCGGCTGGTGCTCGGGGCCCCGACCTTGGCGATCAGCTCGGCGACGGTGAGCCCGCCGTCCGTGTGGCACCCGCTTTTCTCGGTCTCGGCGGGCGGCTCGGCGGGGTCGACGGCCTCGACGGGCTCATCCGGGGCCGGCTCGGTCAGCCAGCGGTGGACGCTGTGATCGGACGGTGGTTGCGCGAACCGCTCCCACGGGGCGGCTCCCGGCGTCGGCTGCGGGGTGCGCCGATGGCCACGAGTGGCGTCAGTGCCGCCATCACCCATGTCCTATCGGCCTCCAAAACTCTGATGCAACTCCGATGCGACGCCGGGACTAGCCATCAGCGCCGCGAGCCGCGCCACCCGTGGTCACGCGGTGTTCTCACGCTCCCGCGGCGGCACGCAACCGACCCCCACCGAAGCGCAATGCAGCAAGGTCCACATCGTACTGAGTTATCGGCGCGGACGCGATTTCGAGCGTGTTAACGCTTAGCCACCCGAGTGCATCACGTCCGCCCCCGCGGGCACCGTGCAGTCGTCGGGGTCGGTCAGCCAGCCCTCGGGAAGGGCCACCCGGGCCGGTGAACCCTGCCGGCCACGAGGACCGCACGCGGCGTCCGGAAACGGGACGGTGCGGTCCAACCGGTCGAGCAGAGTGTCGAGCTCATCCAACGTCGTGACCATCGCCAGTGCGCGCCGCAACTCCGATCCGGCGGGAAAGCCGTGCAGGTACCAGGCGACGTGCTTGCGGATGTCGCGCATGCCCTTGTCCTCGCCGAAATGCGTGGCCAGCAGCCGGCCGTGCCGGCGCACAATGTCGGCGACCTCGCCCAGGGTGGGCGGCGTCGGGGCCGGGGTGCCGGTGAACGCGGCCGACAACTCGGCGAAGAGCCAGGGCCGGCCTAGGCAACCGCGACCGATGACCACGCCGTCGCATCCCGTGCTGGCCATCATCGCCAGCGCATCGCTGGCGTCGTAAATGTCGCCGTTGCCGAGCACCGGGATGGTCCGTACCTGCTGCTTGAGAAGGGCGATCTGGTCCCAGTCGGCCGTCCCCGAGTAGCGCTGCGCCGCCGTGCGGGCGTGCAACGCGACCGCGGCCGCGCCCTCGGCCTCGGCGATGCGGCCGGCGTCCAGGTGGGTGTGGTGCTCGTCGTCGATGCCGATGCGGAACTTCACGGTCACCGGAATGCGGGTGCCCTCGGTGGCCCGCACGGCCGCGGCCACGATCTGGCCGAACAGCCGCCGCTTGAACGGCAGCGCGGCCCCGCCGCCCCGCTTGGTGACCTTGGGCACCGGGCAGCCGAAGTTCATGTCGATGTGGTCGGCCAGGCCTTCGTCCGCGATCATCCTGGCGGCTGCGTAGGTGGTCGCGGGGTCGACGGTGTACAGCTGCAGTGAGCGGGGCGACTCGTCGGGCGCGAACGTCGTCATGTGCATCGTGGCCGGATGCCGCTCCACCAGGGCGCGCGCGGTCACCATCTCGCAGACGTACAGCCCGCTGACCGTGCCGACCTTGGATAGCTCCAGCTCACGGCACAGAGTCCGGAACGCGACGTTGGTTACGCCCGCCATCGGGGCCAGCACCACCGGGCTGGCGAGCGTGATCGGACCGATACGCAAGGCGTCTACCGAAGGGTCACCGACGACTCATGGCGAGCTTGCCGGCGGTCTTGTGCAGCTCGTAGGCGGTGGTCTTCTTGCCGGTCCGGGCCTCGCGGTCGAGCTGGCGCTGCTTGGACACCTCGAACTTGTCGCAGGACGCCTCGAGTTCCTTGATTAGCACGCCGAGGTCGTCACGCAATTCGGCCGCCTCGCCGGTGAAGTCCTCGCGCTCGAAGATGCGCCACTTCTTCAGAATCGGCATGACGACGTCGTCGAGGTGGATACGCGGGTCGTACACACCACCCATGGCGATGATCACGGCCTTGCGCCGGAACTCGGGCACCTGGAAGCCGGGCATCTGGAAGTTCCGCAGGATCAGGTGCAGCGCCTTCATCGCCGTGTTGGGGGCGAGCTCGAACGCGGCCTCGCTGACGTCGCGATAGAAGATCATGTGCAGGTTCTCGTCGGCCGAGATCTTGGCCATGAGTTGCTCGGCGACGGGATCGTTGCAGGCCTTGCCGGTGTTGCGGTGCGAAATCCTGGTGGCCAGTTCCTGGAAACTGACGTACAAGACGGAGTGGGTGAGGGTCTCGGCGAAGTACTCGCCCTGGTGGTTCTGGCCCGGGCTGAAGCCCCGGTTGACCACCTCGAGGCGCAGCAACTCCAGCTCGACGGGGTCGACCGCGCGGGTCACCACCAGGTAGTCGCGCAGCGCGATGCCGTGCCGGTTCTCCTCGGCGGTCCACCGGTTGACCCACTGGCCCCAGGCGCCGTCCATACCCATATTCATCGCGATCTCGCGGTGGTATGACGGCAGGTTGTCCTCGGTGACCAGGTTCTGCACCATCGCCACCTGCGCGACGTCGGACAGCTTGCTCTCCTCGGGGTGCCAGTCCTGTCCGCCGAGCGCGTAGTAGTTCTTGCCGTCCGACCACGGGATGTAGTCGTGCGGGTTCCAGGGCTTGTGCACGCTCAGATGCCGGTTCAGGTACTTCTCCACGACCGGTTCGAGTTCATGCAAAAGCTGTAAGTCCGTCAGCTCCGCTGACATGGCCCCTCCAGTTATCTGTGTCTGCGGGTAGCAGTCAATATATCTGTGTCCCCCGGTAGCATCAAGTTCCTCGGCGGCGCGGCACGCCGCAGTTTTCAAAGGGCTAACCGCTTCGGGGTGTGGGCGAAACCGCTACTCGGATTTGTCCTGCTCGGCCGGGGGTACGTAGGGCGCCGCCGCGTTGAAGAGCATGTTGACGCAATAGTCGATGAACTGCTTGCGGGTCGCCGCGAGCTGGCCGTTCAGGTAGGCGGTGAACAGGCTCGTCAGCCCGCCGACCAGGCTGGTGGCGATCATTTTCTGCAGCACCGGATCGCCGATGCGCGACAGCTTGCGCTGCAGCAGGTCGATGAAGTTGGGCATCCACTCGGCACCCGACCGGGTCAATACCGGCTCCACCGCGGGGGCCAGCAGCAGCACCCGTCCCCGCACGGGATCGTCGACCATGAGCTCGACGAATTGTTCGACGGCCTCGCGCGGCGTCTTCGCCGAAACCAGGGTGTCCATCGCCCGCGCGCAGACATCGTCATAGACGGCGCGCACGAATTCGTCGCGGTCGGAGAAGCTTTCGTAGAAGTAGCGTTCGGTCAGCGCGGCTTTCCGGCACACCGCACGGACCGTCAGCGCGGGGCCGCTGTCGCTGCCGAGCAGCTGCACGCCCGCGGTGATGAGATTGTCGCGGCGCAGGGCGAGGCGGCTCTCTAGGGGAACGCCGGTCCAACGACCCCGTCGTTGACCCGTCTGCACATCGCTCCTAAGCTCTAAAGTGACAACGCATGTAGTCAGAATTGCCGATACTTACAGGGATCTAATAGTGACCCAACATACGTCCGCAGCGCGCCCGCTGAACAGCGGCGCCCCCGACGGCGTGGCCGGCGGGTGTCCGGTGTCGCCGCTGGGCTACGCCTCGCCACCCGCCCCGCTCGGCCCCGATTCATTGACCTGGCGGTACTTCGGGGACTGGCGCGGCATGCTGCAGGGCCCCTGGGCAGGATCCATGCAGAACATGCATCCGCAACTCGGTGCGGCGGTCATCGATCACTCGACGTTCTTCCGGGAGCGCTGGCCACGCCTGCTGCGCTCGCTATACCCGATTGGCGGTGTCGTCTTCGATGGCGAGCGCGCCCCGGACACGGGTGCCGAGGTGCGCGACTATCACACCGACATCAAGGGTGTCGACGAACAGGGCCGCCGCTACCACGCGCTGAACCCGGACGTCTTCTACTGGGCGCACGCCACCTTTTTCGTCGGCACAATCCATGTGGCAGAGCGGTTTTGCGGGGGGCTGACCGACGCGCAGCGGCGCCAGCTCTTCGACGAACATGTCGAGTGGTATCGCATGTACGGCATGAGCATGCGGCCGGTTCCGGCGTCCTGGGAAGAATTCCAAGAGTACTGGGACCACATGTGCCGCAACGTGTTAGAGGACAACTACGCGGCCCGCGCCGTCCTCGATCTGACCGAGTTGGCCAAACCGCCTTTCGCCCAGTGGCTTCCGGATCGGTTATGGGTCGCGCAGCGCAAACTGATGGCGCAGTTCTTCGTCTGGCTCACCGTCGGCCTCTACGATCCGCCGGTGCGCGAGCTGATGGGGTATCGGTGGTCGCGCCGCGACGAATGGCTGCACCGCCGATTCGGCGACCTCGTTCGCCTCGTCTTTGCCTGCGTGCCAACGCGATACCGCAAACACCCGCGGGCGCGCGCCGGCTTCGATCGCGCGACCGGCCGAATCCCTTGCGACACACCACTGGTGCAGACGCCGGCGCGCAACCTACCGCCGTTGGACGAGCGCGACAATCCGAAGCATTACTGCCCGAACGTCTCCTAGCCCGCGGCCTTCGGGGCGGGTGGCGTCACTCGTGAGCGTGGCTGTGCGACCCTTCGAGGTCGGACTGGTGCACGTGCTGATGAGTGTGTTCGGTTCCGTCGTCGTGGGTGTGGGCGTGTTCGTGTGTGACATGGTCATGCTCGTGGGTGGTGTGCGCATGTGAGTGAGTGCCGTCGGCATGTCGGTGCTCGTGCGCGTGCGGCGCGTCATGGGTGTGCTGTTCGGTCATCGTTTACCTTCCGAGTGTGAAACGGTTTGTCGTTTAGGGCCGTTCGGCGACGACACGGCCTTCAGCACGCTCTCGCCCCGGTGATGGGGCGGCACGCCCGGACCGGCGTGCTCCGCGTTGCGGACCGCATCGATGACGAGTTGGCGGACGTGGTCGTTCTCCAGGCTGTAGAAGATGGTGGTTCCCTCGCGACGCGTCTGGACCAACCGCGCCATCCGCAGCTTGGCCAGGTGCTGGGAAACCGATGGCGCGGGCTTTCCCACGTGTTCGGCCAGTTCGTTGACCGACATCTCGCGGTTGGTCAGCGACCAAAGCACCTGCACGCGGGTGGCGTCGGCGAGCATCCGAAAAACCTCGACAACCAGGCTGGCTTGGTCATCGGGCAAGCGGCCTTCGCTATTACCTGCATGCATACGCAGATAGTAGCCGCTTCACCCCGGCGGGACGACCGTCGACTGGCGTTGCCCGCCGTTGCGCTCGTTCCAGAACCGGTAAACATCCACCGCGGCTTCTTCGGGTTGGTAGCGCATCGGCAGCCGACGGTGGTCCCAGGCCTTGGCGAATTCGTCGTAGAAGGTGGCGACTTCGAAGTACTTCCGGTCGTCGAGGTAGTACTGCTCGTAGGCCTCGCGCGTGGTGAGGAAGACGACTTCGCGGGGCGAGCAGTATTACAGCGAGCCCAGGCACATCGGGCACGGGTGGGCCAGCACGTAAATGGTGCTTTCGACCAGGTGCTCGGTGCCGAGTCGCATGCACGCCTCCCGGATCGCCAGTATCTCCGCGTGCGCGGTCGGGTCGTGCGTTTGGGCCACCTTGTTGGCGCTCTCGGCGAGGACCTGGCCGTCGTTGACGATCACCGTGGCGAACGGGCGACCGCCCTCGGCGACGTTCTGGCGGGCAAGCTCGATCGTCCGTTGGGCGAAGTCCGTCACAGGTACGCAGGGTAGTCCCGAGCGGGCACGCGATCAGCGCTGTGATAGTAACTAGACTGTCTATATTTTTCGGCTTGGGGACGAGGGAATCTCATGGCGCGCACCGATCGTGATCGTTGGGACTTGGCGACGAGCGTCGGGGCGACGGCGACCATGGTCGCCGCCCAGCGGGCGCTGTCGACCGACGAGAAGTTGATCGACGACCCCTACGCGGCGCCGTTGGTTCGCGCCGTCGGCATCGACGTCTACGTGCGGTTGGTGAACGGCGAGATCCCGGTCGGCGGGGAATCCGAGTTCGACCCGCAGCGCATGGCCCGGGCGATGGCCTGCCGCACCAGGTTCTACGACCGGTTCTTCCTCGACGCCGCGCTAAGCGGCGTCAACCAGGTCGTCATCCTCGCGTCGGGACTTGACGCGCGCGCGTACCGCCTGCCGTGGCCGGCGGGCACCGTCGTCTACGAGGTCGACATGCCGGAGGTGATCGAGTTCAAGACGTCGACGCTGCGCGACCTCGGCGCCGAGCCGACCGCCGAGCGGCGCACCGTCGCCATCGACCTGCGCGACGACTGGGCCGCGGCGCTGCGGGCGGCCGGGTTCGATCCGCAGGCTCCCGCGGCATGGAGCGCCGAAGGCCTACTGGTATATCTGCCCGACGAGGCGCAGGACGCGCTGTTCGACAACATCACCGCGCTGAGCGCCCCCGGCAGCCGCCTGGCTTTCGAATTCGTGCCCGACACAACCATTTTCGCCGACGGGCGGTGGCGCGCACACCACGACCGGATGAGCGAACTCGGGTTTGAGATCGACTTCAACGAGCTCGTCTACCACGGCCACCGCAGCCACATCCTGGACCATCTGAACCAGCGCGGCTGGCGGACGTCATCGCAAACCACGAAGGAGTTGCATGCGGCCAATGGCTTCGTCTATCCCGACGACGAACTCGCCGAGGCCTTCGGCGACGTGACTTACAGCAGCGCGACGCTCAGCGGCTGAGCAGGTCGTCCTTCAGGCGGTTGGTGAGCATCTCCTGGAACACCGTGCGCGCCGGGTCGTACAGGTCCTGGAAGGTGACCAGCACCGTGTTCCGGTCGTATTCGGGGATAGATCCCAGTGGAGTCCAGAAGCTGTCGATGTCCATCAGGAAGAACGGTCCCTGCTGGGCCGGCATGGTCCGGCGCAGGTGATAGCTCGCGTCCAGCGCCTGACCCACGCCCGGGCCGTAGCGCACGATCATCGACTTGCCCGGCTGCGCTTCGCGGTAGACCGCCGCGCCCTGCCATTCGGTCAGGGTCAGGCCGGCGGGCGCGATGCGCTGCGGCCCGAGCAGCGGCTCGGCGATCCAGTTGCTCCATTCGATGCGGCCATCCACACCCTGCGGGACCCGGATCTCGAGAACGTAGCGCAGGCCGAGACGTTCCACCCCGACGATCGGCGAGAACTGCGCGCGGGCGTCGATGACGCGCATCACCAGGTCAAGCAGCGCCTCGAAGTTGCTGTACGCGGTGGTCTCGATCACCACCGCCTGCGCTTTCATCGAGGCGGCGAGGGTGTTGTCGCGGTTGACGTAACGGACGAACCGCTCGGCGGCCGGTTGCGGTTGTCCGCCGGCGCCCATCGCCCAGGCCACGTCCTGCGCCTGGCGTTCGATGGGAAGCAGATCCGCGAGCAGACGCCTGAGTTCCCCACTCGATGACTCCGTGAGGGAATCCGTTGCCGGGTGACGGATTTCCATGGTTACCAGCGCTACTGGCGCGTTTGGGTAGGCCGCATCGACACTCATATCGCCGAGCATAGTCATGCCGTCCGGCGGTCAAACCGGGGCATACCGCGTGTCGGCCGGGGCGGTGAGCCCCGCAGATCGGCCTGGGCGCCGCCGGGCATCTCGCGGGTAATAAGCGCTGGTCAGTGCCCCCACTAGGACTCGAACCTAGGACCTGCGGATTAAAAGTCCGTAGCTCTACCAACTGAGCTATAGGGGCGCGAAGGTTCAGGATACTTCGTCCGGGACGGCGCTCGAACGCCGCTCGTTTGAGGATTGGGCCCGTGGTGACCTAAGCTTGCTTGGCTCCCAACGGTAACTGCGTTGCGAGTGCCCCCGAAGTGATTCGGTTCTGGCCCCCATCGTCTAGTGGCCTAGGACGCCGCCCTTTCACGGCGGTAGCACGGGTTCGAATCCCGTTGGGGGTACGCGACGCGGAGACGCGGAGCAAGAGCGAGGCCCTGTGGCGCAGTTGGTTAGCGCGCCGCCCTGTCACGGCGGAGGTCGCGGGTTCGAGTCCCGTCAGGGTCGCCAACACGGCGAGGCACTCAATGCCTTCCGGCCAGGTAGCTCAGTCGGTACGAGCGTCCGCCTGAAAAGCGGAAGGTCGGCGGTTCGATCCCGCCCCTGGCCACCAGTCTTGAGCTGCACGGACGCGGTGATGGCACTCTATGGATGGTTCGGTGTGTCCGGTTCCTGTCCGTTCGCCCGGTTTTTGGCGACGTCCTGAAGCCGGTCGAGATTCGTGGCTACGTGGTCGAGTTCGTCTGAATAGAGGTCGCTGTAGATGTTCGCGGTGACGGTCGGCGTCGAGTGCCCCATCGTCTTCTGGACGTAGCGGAGGTCGGCGCCGGAGGCCCGGGCCAGGCTGGCGTAGGTGTGGCGCAGGTCGTGAATCGTCAGCGGCACCAGTCCGGTTTTCTTTAGGGCTTCGTTCCAGTCGGTATGCCGGCGCCAGTTGTTTGATCTGAGGAACCCGCCATTTGGCGAGGTGATTGCATGTTCTGTGGGCGCGCGATTATCGATCCTTGGTTTGAGCGCGTCGATGACGATTTGGGGGAGTGGGACGGTTCGGGCGGCGGCGCGAGTTTTTGGCGGCCCGACGATGATCCGGCCTTCCACTTCTGGCGCGGCCTGGCGGACATAGAGCCGACGCGCAGTTAGGTCGATGTCGCCGACCCGCAGGCCGACGAGTTCGGACCAGCGCAGGCCGGTGAAGGCGAGGATGATCACCACGTCGCCGTGGTCGCCGCATGCGGCTGCCAGGGCGGCGACTTCGGTGGCGGTCAGATAGCGGTGGCGTTCTCGGGTGGGTATCCGCCCGGATGACACCCCGTCAGCCGGGTTGCTGTGGATTCGACCGTCCTCGCGCGCCATGTCGAGAATCGACCGCAGCAGCCGCAGCGTGGCGAGTTTGGCCCAGGGACCGACGGTCATGGAATCGATGAATTGCTGTATATCCTTTCGGCTGATTTCATCAACCGGGACGTGGCCGAAACGCGGACTGATGCGTAGTTCCCAATGCTGGGTGTAGCCGCTCCAGGTCTTGGGCGACACTGCGGGGCGTTTCAACGCGCTGTATTGCGTCCAGACAGCGGCGAGTTTGGCCCGGCCAAGTCGGGGGTCGAAGCGTCTGGCGCCGATCGCCGCTTCGCCATCCCGGTCGGCCTTGAATGCCCGCGCCTCTCGCAAGGTGGCGAACGTCGACGACGTCTCAGCCCATCCCGACGGGGAGTCTGAATCACGCACCAGGTAGCGCACTTGATAGCGCGGCAGACCGGCCGAATTGATCCGCTTTCGGATACCGCGCGGGACCGATCCGGCCACTTAGCGACGCACCTTACGAAGCCATGCGCGGACTTCAGCTGCGTCCCAACGTCTTACGCGATCAGATAGCGTGTAGCAGGGCGGTCCCACGTCTGCGCCGTGTTCGCGCAATGCGCCCCATCGACTCACCGTCGCAGCGGACACGCCAAGCAGCTCGGCCACCTGCTCCGCTGTTAGAAGCTCTGGAAAGGTCGCTGTCGCGGTGGCGCTGGTTTTGATGCCGAGGGTTGTCATGCCGATGTCCTCAGTTCTCTGCTGAACCAGCGCGACTTGAGCTTGTAGGCCCGTATTCTTGTGCGACAGAACGGATTAGCGAATCGGGCCAGAAGTCGGCGCGTACTCGCATCGTTGACCCGTCTTCGGCGATGACGTATCCGGTACCAGGCTCATTTGGGTTGATCCGATGCGCGGGGGCGGCGTCGGCGAGGCCGTCACCCAAGACCATGGCGACTTCGTCGCGTGAGCGCAGCCGCAGTGCGACGGTTTGGGTGAACAACCCGCGCATGGGCAGAATCTCCTTGCGAGGGTCCTGCATGAATGCGGCGACCACGATGCCTACAGCCCTACCCTTTGTCAGGATGCGTGAGAGTGAGCCCGCAACTTGCTTCCTCAGTGCCGCGTCCGTCATGTATGCGGTCAAGCCCGCGAATTCATCGATGAGCAGCACGACGAGCGGTTCGGCGGTGCTCGGTGTGTGCGAACGCGCTCGGCCGGCCATCCTGCGACCGCGGCTGTCTAGTAGCTCCTCCAAGTTGGTCAGCAGTCTCGCGGCGTTGGCCTCGGTCGTCGCAATGCCGCTGAATAGTGCAGACCCGACTGACACTTCGATCCCGTACTTGAGATCCACGGCGAACAGCCGCACGGTTCCCGCCTTGATGGCTGGGCCTAATCCGCCTGCAATGCCCCAAAAAACGGAGCCCTTGCCCGCACCCGAGCACCCAACAGTGAGGGTGTGCAGGCCGGCGACGCGCAGAGTCCATGCCGACCCATTCTCACGCCGGCCGACCTCGACGCCCGTCGGCTCGACGCTGGTTGGGAATGCAGCGGTCTCTGCCTCTGAAAGGCATTGTTTCATAACGAATTCCACGCGAACCGTGCCGGGGCCGATCAGTGTCGAGCGGGCGGAATGCGCCCCGACAGCGTCACGAATTGCGGGGACCGCGTTTTCGAGGTCGTCCACCGTCTGGCCGGTCCGTGTTCGGACTGTCATCCGTAGGCAGTCGCCGAACATGCTCACCCCGAGAAGGCGAGGATGAGTCCAAACTGTCCTCGTCCTGCTCTTGCCCTGTGCGTCCGTGCGTGTGACGTGCTCGGGAGTCGACAACCCGCAGGCCTTGGCAACCCGTGGCCAGGAGATCGATGCCCAGATCAGCCATCGGGCCCGACATGCTGGTGTTGCAACATAACGCCCAAATGTGGCGGGGGAACGCACTCTCCAAACGACGAGCGAAACGGCGACCACGCCGATCACCGCAATGAGCCACATGGCGCCGACCGCCAGCAGGTGCGTGAGGTCAAAGAAGTCGATGCCGGCGTCGGGATCTGGAATCGAATACGGATCGCTAGGTACTACGGGGTCGTACGGACTCATGCTGACACCCGGTCTCCCGCTGAGGACCCCGCCTTGCCGGTGTCCGCAGTCATACCCGAGGCCCGAAACGACCACGCGATGCGGCCGGATTCGCTCGAACGGTCTACGTACGGCAATATGTATAGTTCCTCGAAAATCACTGGTGTGAAGGGCATTCCGGCAGTGTTCGGTGGGCACACAGGCTGCTTGGGCGTTGCGAACTTGACGGTGAGAGTGCGCGCTCGCTTACTAGCTGTCGGGTCGCCGTCGAGGACTTCGACCTGCCACAACGGAGCGCCTGATTCTCGATCAGTCGCCTGGACCTTGTTGTCCTTCGTCGACCGCTCGTAATCGATCACCGCCGTCACGTCGGACACCACAAACGCTTTGCGTGGGAAAACCTGCTGGTGTGACACCTTGAGCCATTTCGGCACAGACATTTGTCGACCTTTCATGAGAACTGCTCTAGACAAGTTGAGGTTACATAGTCGTCTAGAGGAGTGCAACGGTCGACGCCCAGTTGATCGAAGACTTTGGGCTCAGCGGGCCGGGAACTCGTATTCGAGCAGGTAGGCGGAAGCAACTTTCACCGTGTCGCAGACCTCAACCGCCACGTCATTCGCGTCATATGCGGTTCGCAGCACTGTCAATACGGGAACGCCTGGTTCGAGTTCCAGTTGCCGCCGTTCTTCGGGAGTGGGCATTCGGGCTGCGACCTCCTCGGTGAAGTGACCGAGTACGTGGCCATTCTCTTCCAGTCGGGCGTAGATGCCCCCGGGCCCAGTGTCCACCTGCTCGATCCTCGTGCCTTCGGCGAAAGCAGCCGGGATGAAGGAGACCGCCGTTTCAACCGGTCGGCCATTCGCCAGGTAGCGGCGCGATCGCACGACGATGTCATCGTCCGGTGATAATCGAAGTCGTTCCGCTACAAACGAATTCGGCTTCTCGCGGCTCACCGCAATATTGTCGACTTGCGGCGAGTAACCCGATTTCTCGGCCTCGACGGTAAACGCCGCCTTGCCTGCCGCGCGATGCTGTCGCGCGAATCGATCCGACGCGAGCCGGCGGATGGGGGGCGTCGGGCGAATAAACACCCCGCGGCCATGCTGCGAGACGACCAGTCCCTCGGAACGAAGCTCCTGCACAGCTTGTCTTACCGTCATGCGTGCCACACCGAAATGCTCGATAAGTTCCGTCTCAGACGGCAGTCGTTCCCCGGGAGCTAGCCGGTTGGAACGGATCGCTTCTCGCAACATGCCCGCGATCTGCCGATATGGCGGCTTGTCATCGGCTCTGTCGATTTGTCCAAGTTGCAGCACCCGCTGGCCTTCCATCACATGTCTAGACGACTAGTCTAGGAAGCCAGTCAACCCGTGTCTCTTCTGCCGGCATCGAACAAGGAGGACCCCAGAAATGGCAACCTCGCCTAAGCACTCGGTCAGTGTCGCCGGCATCGTAGTGCGTGACGATGATCGCGTTCTCGTGATCAGGCGGGACGACAACGGCCACTGGGAAGCCCCTGGTGGTGTACTCGAACTAGGCGAATCTTTTGAGGACGGTGTTCGGCGCGAAGTCCTTGAGGAAACCGGATTGACGGTGAAGGTAGAACGTCTCACCGGCGTTTACAAGAACCTGACCCATGGGATTGTCGCTCTGGTCTACCGCTGCCATCCGGCCGATGGGGACACTCACCCCACTGCGGAAGCCCGCGAGGTTCGTTGGATGACAAGGGAGGAAGTTCAGTCAGCGATGAATCCTGCATTCGCGGTGCGTGTACTGGACGCGTTCGACGAAGAAACTCATTCGCGGGTCCATGACGGCGTCAACCTCGTGTCGGGCTGCTAGGGGTCCACTACACGCTGTCCGGATGTAATCCGAACAGTGCTTGATAGAACACTGCTCGCTTTGGGGGCGCTGGCTCGACCTCGCCCGGACGAGCCTGCACGCATCCCAGGAACGCACTAGACGACGGCGCATTCGCCGGTTTGTTCCGGACGATAAGTTTCGTGAACGCTTCGATGTACTCGAGCGCCGCTCGGATGAGGGTGAAACCGGTTGTCGCAAGGTCGGCCACCATTGACGAACCGGTAAAGGGCGAAACAGGTTCGGTCTGCCACACTCCCAGCGCGTCGTAGTGGTGCTGAGTCATCTCATTGTCGGCACCGAGGGCTAACTCGGGAATCACACTGAGATTCAGCGCCACGTTCATCGTGTTGCCGTAGCTGCGGCCAGGGTGGGTGTCGACGGCAAGAACGCCATCGTGGATGTGATTCCTCAACTGCTTGCAGAGCCACGCATACACCCGCAGGCGCGTCACGTCACCCAAAAGTGACTGGTCGTACTGCGTTCGCACTTCCTTGTCGATGAAGGTCCGCGAGTCGAGTGATCCCCGAGCCTTTTTCCGATCAACTGACGGGTCGACCATCGCTTGGTAAGCACGCCCGAAAATATCGAAAACTGCTGCAAGATAGAGTAATTCACGGTCAAAAGCTTCAGCGGTAGCCTCGGCAACATCTTCGTTCCGCTTCCCGTCCAGCGGGTTCGACAGCGCGGCCAGCAGATCGTCGAACGCGCGCGCTGCACGTCTCAGGCGGATGCGAACCGACGTGAATGCCTCTGCGGCCTCAGGTCCACCTTTAGCGGCAGCCGCAAACATTGAAGCGGCATCGAAGTATGGCAATCCGCTGACCGTGCCCCAGTCGTAAAGATTGACGATGGTCGCAGTCGACTCCGTCGTCTCCCAGCTTCCGCCACCCACCAACATGCCGCGCTCGACCGTCACAACCGGATTGCTAGTCACCCGCAAGTAGTGACCGATGAGTGGTACAGCCGCGTCGGGTGTCACGCTGACGACCACATCGTTGTCGGCGACATCTGTTCGTCCCGCAGTGGGGGCGGTGGTGACGATGGCATCGATGCCAACAGCCCCGGCGGCGGCAGCATAGGCAGCTGCACGATGTCGCTGATCGAGCGTCAACGGGGGGAGGCCGTCCGGCGCATCGTGCTCATCGAGCTGCTGGTACGCGGCGAAGAACCGAGCCTTGGACCAGGCACGGTAGCTCTCGCCACGAGCGGTGCTGACGGAGAACTCGGCCGCGTCGCAGAACTTGCCTGCGTCAGCTACGTTCGTGAAATTGACGGTGTGGCAAGGCGGTTCATCGAGCAACTCGGTCCACCCGCTCGGAGCTTCCGTTGCCGCCGGGATCAATAGGTGCACCTCGATCTCGTCGCGCGTCAGGAACCCGGTGATGTAGCCCTCCTCCGGCGGCTCCGCGATGGTCCCGACATCAATGCCCAGCCGCACCGGGCGCGTTGCCGGCCTCAATGGGTACAGAGGCTCCAACTTCGAGTCTCTCGTCGGCGGCCGAACGTAGCGCATGAAGCGCCAGTTGGGCCGGCCGGATGGGATGGTGATCGCCATATTGGGATGGTCGCACTTGGGGATGACAACTCAGATCGGTCCGTAGTGTTCGCATTCCGACGACTGCATGCATACGGCAGGTCAACCGACCGCAGCCACACCAGAGCCGCACGGCAGGGGAGGCGCGCGAGCGCATTGATCGAGGTTTGCAGCGCATTCTTGATGCATGGAACGCCCGCGATAGCGCATAGGAATACTAATAGTATCGTTGCGCTACTATCGGTAGCATAGATGGGACTCACCGACGCGTCGAAGGGGGCGGTTATGCACACGCAATGGATTGAGCAATGCACCGTTCAGCGAGTCTCGCTGCACGAAGGGCTCATACTCGACCTCGACGGTTACAACGAATTGGTGATTTCCCGACCGCTGCGACTGACCCTCCCGCCGGCAGGAGCCTGGCCGTCGGATGAAGTGTTGATCGACCCCATCAACCTTTCGCCCGAGGAGCGGCCACTGTTGGACCTTGCCGGAGCGATCTGCACGCGCGCCTGGTGCGACGACGACGGGGCCTTACATCTCTGTTTCTCCCCCGGCCACCGCATCGACGTCGACCCGGATGTAGCGGCGACCTCGTGGGAACTCTATGGCAAGTGTCACGGATACGTGGCGTGTCTGCCGCGAGGTCGCGTCCGAGCGATTCGGCACGACCTTCCTGTCGACGAGAATGACTCAGACGCAACACAACCCAAAGCCATGGCACATCAGTAGCCCGGGTGGCTGAAGACTCGCTGGATGCTTATGTCAGGGTCCTCATGGCGCGGTCGAGGAAGTCGGTAACCGCGGCGGTGAACGCGTCGTTGTTGTCGCCGGCAACCATGTGACCGGTGCCGGTGACGTCCGTCGTTTCGGCGTGCCTGACGAGCTGGCGGAATTCGCTGACGGTTTCCTGGGAGACTACGTCTGAAAGTGCCCCGCGTACCAACAGCGTTGGGGCCGTGATTCGACGTGCTCCTTCGGCGAGGAATCCGCTGATGGCGTCGAACTCCTCGCTGCCCGTCATGAGATTGCCTTGGAGGACATCGAAGTTGGAGCTGATGAAGGCCGGGTCCCAGCGCCAGATCCATCGGCCATCGCTACGTTGGCGCAGAACCTTGTGCAGGCCGTCGAGATTTTCGGGTCGCGCGCGGCGTGGGTTGTATTCGGCGATGACATCGGCGGCATCATTGAGCGTGCCGAATCCGTCGGGGTGTCCGGCCATGAATGACAGGATGCGACGGGCCCCATGAAATTCCATTCGCGGGGTGATGTCGACCAGGACAACGGCTGCCCAGAGGTCGGGTGGGGCCAGCAGATGGGTAGCGAGGATGATCAGCCCACCCAGCGACGCGCCGACGACGGCGGGGGGACTGTCGGCGCTGACGTGTCCTCGTACCGAGATCAGATCGGACACAAACCGTTCGATGTCATATTGTCCGCTCGGGTCCCAGTCGCTGTCGCCGTGACCTCGTGTGTCGTAGGCGACGACGGTGTAGCCGTGGGAATAGAGTCGACGGGCGGTGGTGGCCCACGCGTGACGGTTCTGGCCGCCGCCATGGAGCAGCAACACGACGGGGTGAGTCGCGGCGTGCCGGTAGCAATCGGCCACGAGAGTGATCCCGTCGCTGGTGCGGATGCGCTCTCGGCCAATTGTCATGTGGTCCGGTGTGGTCGGCCGTTGTGAGTCGAGGATTTCCGTTGCGGCCACCAGCTGGCCTCGCGCAGGAGCGTAGCGATCGCGGGCACCGTGAGGGTGCGAACGACGAAGGTGTCGAGTAGTAGGCCGCAGCCGACGATGAATCCGACTTGGATCATGATTCCGACAGAGCCGACCATCAGGCCGAACATACTCGCGGCGAAGATGAGCCCGGCTGAGGTGATGACTGAACCGGTGTTTGCGACCGTGCGTAGCACGCCGACGCGAATGTTGTGAGCGGATTCTTCGCGTAACCGCGAGATCAGCAGCATGTTGTAGTCGGCGCCGACGGCGACCAGGATGATGAACGCCACAAGCGGTACGGGCCAGGCGATTTCCTTACCCAGGCCGTATTGGAAGACGAGCGTCCCAATGCCCAGTGCCGCGCCATAGTTGAGTACGACCGTACCGAGGAGGTAGAGCGGGGCCAGCAAGGCACGCAGGAGAAGGACAAGGATCACTCCGACGATGACGAGCGTGGCGATCGCCAGCAGATGAAAGTCGGCCGACAGCAGGCGCTGAATATCGGAGTTGACGGCGGGGAAACCGGCCATCGATATCGTGGCGTTGGCCAGGGAGGTGTTCGGGCGTGCGGCCCCGGCAACTTCGGTGATTTTCTGAGCGAGATCCATCGCTTGGCTGCTGTAGGGGTTGTAGCTCGATTCGATCGCGAAGCGGGCGGTCTTGCCATCGGCCGACATAAAATGTTTTGCCACATCGGCGAACTGGCGATTCTCGAAGGTGTTGGCGGGCAGGTAAAAGCCGCTGGCGTTGTCCGAACCGGCGCTGGACCGCGCGGAATTTTGTAATTGGGTGGCGACCTGACTCATGCCGGACAACATTTCGATGTTGCTGTCGGCAAGGGTGTGCACGCCGGTGGCCAGGGCTTGTGCACCCGACGCGAGCTGGCTGATGCCGTTTTGGAGGCGGCGGATATTGCCGGCCATGTCGGCGGGATCGCCGAGTGCTCCGAAAGCCTTGTTCAGCGAGGTGACCGTGCTCTGCAGATCTGCTACGGTGCCCGCCGCATTGTCGCTGCCCGGCTGGTACATGTCGCCCAGGTTGGCGAGCTGGCTGAAAAAGCCGCCATCGCGCAAGGTCACCAGAATCTGCACCTGATCGCGGATCTGGGCACACTCGGGTGTGGTGGCACACCACGGGGAGGTGTTGAGCGCACCAACCAGCGGATCGATCGTGGCGATCGCGTTTTGGGCTTGTTGAGCTTCTTGACGCAGTCCCGGCCCGGTTCGGATCGCTTGATCGATGGTTGGTGTGGTAGCCGAAAGTTGCTGCAGCAGAGGGCGAAAGTGTTGAAATTGCGATCCGCTGGACTGGGCTTGGGTAAGGACCGCGGTCAGCGGTGTCAATGCCGTGCGCAGGGTGGTGTCAAGTTGCGCCAGGCCGCCGGCGAGTTGGTCGGCGCCACTGGTGAGTTTGGCCAGGTCGTCCTTATGGGCGTCTCCCTTGGCGACCGCGCCGGCCATCTTGTTGCCGATCTGGCCGTTTTGCCACGAGAGCTGTGCCTGATCGAGGCGTGCACCGGTGGGCCGAGTGACACCGGAAACCTTGGTGACGCCCGGCAATTGCGACACTCGAGACGCCATTTCATCTAGGTCGGCTAGGCCTTTACTGGTGCGCATATCTGTGGGTGATTCGACGACCATGAACTGTGTGATGACGATATCTTTGCGGAAATGCCTATCCAGCAAGCGATAGCCCTCATTGCTGGTGGTCGTCGCCGGCTGTCCTTGCCGATCGTCGTAGCTGATGTGCATAGTCAGCGCGACAGCCGCGAGGCCTAATACAAGTGCCAGGCTGGCGGCCAGCAGTGGGGCGGGTCGGCGGACCACGGCCACGGCGATCCAGTTCCAGTATCGGCGCGTGCGGTCAGCTTTGGGTTCGCCAATGCCATGTTTCGCGGCAAGCGCCAATACCGGAGGAAACAACGTTACTGTAGCTGCGACTCCGACAAAGACAGCGATCGCGCACGCCGGGCCTAATGCGCTAAATACGCTCAGCTTCGCAAAGACCAAGGATAGAAACGCAAACGCCACAGTCGCGGCGGAAGCCATGATCACCCGCCCGATGGTGGCGGTTGCGTTAATCACAGCCAGGTCAGCCGAAATCATCTGGCGGCGCTGCTCGTGATACCGGCTGATCAGAAACACGGAATAATCGGTGCCGGCACCCAACAAGATGGCAGTCATGAACGCAATCGTGAATTGCGACACCGGCATTCCTGATTCGCCCAGCGCCGAGAGCACCCCGCGCCCGACCGCCAGGCTCACACCGATCACGAGCAATGGCAGCAACGCGGTAACTAGTGACCGATAGATGACCAGCAAAATCACCGCGATCAGACCGGCTGTCACGATGGAGATGCCAATCAAATCCTGCTCAGCCGAATCGATTAGATCGCTGAATGTCGCGGGAGGTCCGGTTACACGAACGATCGTGGACGTACCGCTAAACGACTCGGCGACAATAGCGCGCACCGCCCGAACGGATTCCGCCGCTCTAGGATCGCCGAGCGTGCCAGCTACCCCGACCGGCACATACCACGCCTTGCCATCCTGGCTCATCGCCTGACCCGCAGTAACGGGGTCGGCTAACAGATCCTGAACCAGTCGCACGTGCTGGGAGTCGGCACGCAACCGCGAAACCATCGTTTTGTAGCGCTGACGCACCGGCGCAGTCAGGCCCGTCGGGTCCTCGAATGCAACAAAGACGGTGGTCTTGGACCCCTGCTCGCCGAATGCCGTGCCCATCCGGTCAACCGTCTGCAGCGATGGAGCATCAGGGGGGACCAGATTCACCGACTGCTGTTTCACAACGGTTTCCAGCTGGGGGAACAGCATCGCCAGGACGCCGGCGGTCACCACCCACGCCCCGATGACCAGCACCTTATGTCGGATGCTGAACCCCGCCAGGCGAGCTAGTCGATCACTGTATGCGCCCTCGCCCGCCGCGACCTTGCGAAGTTGCTCCCGAACTGGGCGACTCAGCGTCGCCACCCCCGAGGAAACCCACCCGTTGTCCGCCATCCCCCACCTCCGTTATCCCAAAAGAAACTAACGGTGTCGGAACAGTACCGCTAGTACCCTTTCGCTTCGTCGCCGAAACCGCGACAGGCGTGCACCCGTCGACCGCTACCGCACTACTCACCTGGATTGGCCCGAGAGCACCCCGCAGGCGACGGACCAGCATTTCGCGCCTGGCGCGACGTGCCCCTCGGCGCGCAGGTTGATTGACCGTGACGACGCACCGTCGCCGAAATTCTGAAAGGTTCATGAACGCCGCAGACGAAAAGCCAGCCGGGAAGTTAGCCTGGTGGGATCGTCGTGCACGTGGTTGTACATTTCCCGGTTCATCAAATTGTCGTCCAGGTATGAGCAGTAGCGAGGCGGGTAATGCCGAGGACGAACGCGGTCTTGGTCCGGCGGCGTTCGGTGGATGTCACTGGTAATGGTGCGGCCGCTGAGCCTGAAACCGCGAGCCGCACTCATCCACACTTGGGTCCTGGTTAGCGCAAGCAGCGCATTCATCGCAGAACGCCATCCTCGGCGTGTGCGAGTCCCTGCCGCACAAGTTGGGAGGGTTCGTGGGATGGCCTCATGAACCGACATGCCAGCCGTGCATTGGTGGCCTTTTGGACCACGGGTTGTTCGAGCCGTTGCCTGATCACGAATCCCCCTACTACGCACAAACCCCTACGAATAACTGTACTATTGGTAGCGCTATGCTACCAACAGTAGCGTTAGTTGGGTAGTGGCTGGATCAATCGCCAATGCAGATGCGATTCGGTGCGGGCCAGGTATGCGTAGGGTTTACGGTGACCATATGGAGCGCGACGGTTTTGACATGCCGGTCGACGACGATGTCGATCCGCGCCTGGTGCGCTCCCGGACCCGGCTATTAGATGCAGCCACCAAACTCCTCAGCGCCGGCGGGATTGAAGCCGTCACCATAGACGCGGTCACCAAGGCCTCTAAAGTTGCGCGCACGACCCTCTATCGCCACTTCAGCAGCTCCACTCAACTACTGGCCGCCACATTTGAACGGCTGCTGCCGCAGGTTCACCTTCCGCCGGCGACGGGATCGTTGCGCGACCAACTCATCGAACTGTTGAGCCGACAGGCCACGCTGTTCCAGGAGGCGCCGCTGCACGTCACCACACTGGCTTGGGTCGCGCTTGGCCCAACATCAAACAGCACTCAGGAGACCTACGATCGGCACGCGCTGCGGACCCGGATCATCGAGCAGTATCGCCAGCCGTTCGATCTACTTTTGCAAAGCCCCGAAGCCTGCGCCGACCTCGATGAATTCGACCCCGAGCTGATCCTGTGCCAACTCGTGGGGCCGGTCGCCTTCGCGCGCCTCACCGGGCTGCGTGCCATCGATCGTCAAGACTGTGAGCGCATCGTCGATGACTTCCTCGCCGCGCACCGCCGCAAGGTCGACGAGCCCGCATCGTAGTGATCCCGCTCCGCGGGAATGGCGCCGCCCCAGCCGCTCTGCCTGACGCGCAGTTCGGCTAATTTGCCGACCACGAGATAGGCAAAGACATATAGCCCCGGATGAGGCCCGACCGCAGGCGCTGCGCGTTCTCTAGGTCGACTTCCCAGTTGGGCACTCGGGCCAGCAGGGCGCGCAACGCTATCCGGGCCTCCATCCGCGCTAATGACGCACCGAGACAGAAGTGGATACCTCGGCCGAACGCCACTTGATGTTCGGGTTTGCGCCCGATATCGAACACGTCGGGATCAGCAAACACTCGTTCGTCACGGTTAGCCGAGCCGAACAACAGCAGCACTGAATCACCGACGGACATCGTGACGCCATGCAGCGTGACGTCGCGGGTCAGAGTTCGTGAAAGTCCTTGCACCGGTGAGTCATACCGGAGGAGCTCCTCAACTGCGGGACCAAGCAAGTTGTCATCGGCGACTAGTCGTCGGCGAATGTCGGGATCGCTCGCAAGCACTACTGCGGCGTTGCTGAGCAGGTTCGAGGTGGTCTCATGGCCTGCGATGAGCAGCAACAGGCAAAAGCCAAGGAGGTCCTCGTCAGTAAGACGCTTTCCGTCGATCTCGGCGGACACCAAGGCCGACATCAAGTCGCCGCGCGGTTCGCGTCGACGCTCGGCGAGGAAGTCGGTGAAGTAGGCATAGACGGCCGCAGCCGCGGCCAGCCCCTCGCCCATCTCACCGCGCGCCGGATTGGACTGGACCATCGTGGTTGACCACTGCCGAAACTGTGCGCGGTCCTCGCGAGGAATGCCGAGCAAATCAGCGATCACCATGGCCGGCAGGACGGCGGCAAAGTCGGCGGCAAAGTCAACCGACCCTGCGCCCCGGTCAAGGCAATCTGATAAATCCTCCGCCAGGTCCTCAATCCCACTACTTAACGCCGCGATGCGCCGCGGGGTGAACGCCTTGCTTACCAACGCGCGCAGCTGATCGTGTCGCGGGGGATCCATCAAAATCATCATGGGCAAGAACGATGCGTGGAAATCTGAGCCCGGTGGAGTTGGAAATATGCCGTCCACGGATGAGTAGGTGTGATGGTCAAGCAGCGCGCTGACGACATCTTCGTGGCGACTGAAAACCCACGTGTTGGAATCGGCTGCGCGATACAGCGGGGCTTTGTCGCGCAGCTGCCGGTAGATGGGGTAGAGATCGTCCTGAATCGTCGCATCGAACGGGTCGTAGCGAAGTTGCACCGTCGTCATCTGAGCTCCTACCGCTGTGAATCTAATTATACGGCTGTCTAATCCAGTAGTTTAGACTGTAAGTCCAACCGAGAGGAGCGTCAATGCGCGAGGTTCCGCGAAAAATTGCCGACCGCCTGCCGCCGGCGGCGGCACTTTTCGCAGACCGCGGGCTCAACGACACCAAGATCGAAGACGTCGCCGCCACCACCGGCATCGCCAAGGCCACCCTTTACTACTACTTCGCCGGCAAAGAGGAAATACTCGCCTTCCTCCTCGAAGACGTCCTACAGCAAGTCGCGCACGAGGTCGCCGCAGTCGTGGAGGCAGAAGGCTCCGCCGCTCAGCGCCTGCACGCAGTCATCAGTGCCCAGCTGCGCGTGATGGCACAGAGACCCGCCGTCTGCCGCGCTCTCATCGGGGAACTGGGCCGCGCCGCCCGCATGCCCGTCATCGCCGACATGATCAGCGCCGCATACTTCGCACCCGTCGAGACGTTACTTCGCGCTGGCGCCGGCGACGGCTCACTCGTGACCCTCGACAACCCAGCAGTTGCCGCGATCGCGCTATTCGGTGCCGTCACGACCAGCGCACTGACCTACCTAGTGCTTGACGATGCGCTCGACGAAGATCGAATTGCCAGAACAATTCACGACCTCGTTTTTGTCGGTTTACGACCGCGCTAGCCGTCCCCCGCACCGCGTGGACGGTAGTGCGCAGCTGAGCATGGCCCGCGACTCGGACTATCCGGAGCATCCAGGCGACGCGGGGTCGTCGGAGTGAGCTACAGACAGCGCGTGACGCAGCGGATGAAGTACGGCTGGCCCACCCGTATGCACCGCCAGCCGCAGCTGCTCAATGACTGTGTGCACCTGACGTCGCTCTTCAGTGTCGGAAAGTCCGAATTCATAAAGCTCCCAACGATATTTATGATCCTCCAGCCGCAGGAGTAGCTCGTTGATCACGTTGTCCAGGTCCATCTGCTCAGCGGCCAATTCCTGATGATTCCTCGGCCGCTCACCATCCGGCAGGCGCGGCGACAGTTCGATGGTCACGTGCTAAGCGTATGTAGCCGGTTGCTGCAATGCGACGGTCAGAGGTGAATTGCGTTAGATCACTTACGGCCCGCGAGTTGTTCGTCGCGCACCGCCTTCGCCCGATCCGCCGATAACGCTGCCGCGAGCTGGGATGCGAACGCTGGTCCGTCGTTCACAAGGGCGTAGCCACCCGCGAAGCCGCCTTGGCGGCAGAGAAGTCGCCTCCGACAGACGTTGCGGTGGCGTACTTTGCCAGTCTTGGAGTTTGTTCGTTGAACTGCGACGCGGGTCATTCGCGGAACGAGTGCGGTGGGGAAGCAGTGGGTGCAATCGCTATGAATGGCCTGTGAGCGAGACCACCGACGGATGATCCTTCGGGCCGTCAGGTATGCGTCCTGGGCGATCTCAACGACTGCGGTTGCTCGTTCCAACCCGTGGACCCCCCAAAAGCGACCCGGTCCGCGGCCCGGCCGCCGCCAGGCCTCCGGAACGATGTGCTGGTATTCCTTGTCGCCCAATCTATTCGGTGATGAGTGCTTCGTGAAGTAGATCGCCAAGCGTTTGGGGTCGCAAGCACGCAATCCGTTGAGGCTGTCGATAGCCGTACCGGCGCGCAAGTGGCGTGTGCGTTGTTCAGGGTCGGGATGGGCGACGACTTCCGCCCATTCCTGCGACAACCATTCGCTGAACCTACGGCCTGATCGACCGACGGTATACGGGGGAGCCATCCATAGGTGAATGTGTGGTGCGCCGCGGCGTTGAAATTCCATCTTCCAGATGTAGCGCGCTGGTTCACCCCATTCGCGCTGAAATCGTTTGCGCCACAGCATCATATGTCGCTTTACGCTGGCTCCATCGGGTGCGACCGATTCCCAGTCGCCGGGGTAGGTCAGCGTGACCATCGCGGGTACCCGTCCGCTTTCCACCATCGGCGTGTAGTCCAGCTCGGCGAAGGTGCGGCACATCGCCGCACGCGACTTGCGGGACCATTCGGTGATCGCACGGCCCGACGGGTCAGGCACATCACGACCGGCCTTTATGCGGTCTACCTCGCCCGCTACGTCCTGCATGTGCTGGCCCACGGTCCGCTCAGATGCCTTCTCCGCGCGAACGGGATTGGTCCAGCCGAGACGGACGACGCCCGGGCCGATCGTGATCCGGAATCGCCCGCACTCAGGTTCGACATCCAGCCGGTCCCGTCCATGCGCCCATGGTTCGGCCGGTTCGAACAGCGCCGCTGCCGAGGCCACCATGTTGGGCCTCGGGAACCGCAGCCCCAAGGCATCCGAGGCCGACAGTTCCGCATCAACAATGCCGTCGACGGTGTCGCGGACACTTTTGGCGCATATAACAAGCCCGTTGGTCCCAGCCGGAACACGGTCTACGCCGCTCCCGCCGTCCGACCGACCGCTACCGCTCTCGCGCCCTGCGGCCTTGCCGGCCTCGGGCACTCGCGGTCTACCGGCGTCCGCCGCTCCGTCCGTGTTCCGGCTGGCCGTTCGGGTTGTGTCCGGCCGAAGGGTGAGTCGCTCCGCAATCGAGCTCGTTGAATGCGCGCTCGACCTCGTGATGCCGGGCATCGGGTACCTGCTCCCCGGGAGCCCCCAGCGCGCATCACTGAGTGACGGGCGATGAAGGGTCCCTTGTCGGGAGTGCTGTCACCGTGTCCGGTCTGTGTCCGATCGCCGGACGAGCAGCCTGCGTCAGACGCGCTCAGCGCGGCGTATTTGACGTATGGGAGTCATTAAACCGCAGGCCAGCGGCCGTTCCATCCACCTGAAAAGCGGAAGGTCGGCGGTTCGATCCCGCCCCTGGCCACCAATCAGAAGTTGCCGTACGGCGTCCCAGTCACGATCGAATAGGCGGCCTCCCCGAGGACCGCCAGCTCCAAACCGCCTGCGAGCGGGAGCAATCCGACGTCTGCGGCGATCGGATAGCCGATCGCGTTGACCAGACCGGCCAGGGGCTGACCGTTGACCATCTGGCTCACCCCGTTGAGGAACAGGTTCAGGTCGTAGGACGGCAACGAGACCAGGACCGCGGTGGTGATGTCCGCCGTCGGCAGCAGCGTCGAGTAGGCGGTCGAGAACGCGGTCGTCGCCGTCCCGACGATCTGGGTGTTCGCCGACTCCAGGCTCAAGATCAGGTCGGTTGGCGTGGGCGGCCCGGTGGGCAGGGCCAGGGTGCCGGGCGATGACGAGAACGACGTCAGCGCCTGCGAGATGTCCTGCAGCGACGGGAGCCGCGGGGGTAACTCGGCGTAGAGGTCGCCGATCGCGGCGCCGATGCCCTGGTGGATCCCACTGACCAGGGCGGGCCCCAGGGCGGCGGTGTCGCTGAGCGGCGGCAAGTATCCGAACGGCGTCGTCACGTTGGCCGGCCCGGTGGACCAGCCATAATTCGGATCGCCGTAGCCCCAGTTGACCAGGGGTCTCAGGACCGGCTGCACCAGATCGGCGATCGGGTTGCCGACATAGGCGATGTGCCGCACCGGATCCAGCAGCGGCAGGTTCTGGGTCGGAATCATGTAGAAGGTGGTGGTCGTCGGTCCCTGCGTCGGCTGGACGACCGCCGAATTGATCTGCGTCGGCGTGAGATTTTCGTAGCCCCCGTGCACGGTCACCATTCCCACCACCGCATTCAAGTCGGCGAAGATATCGATCGGGTATTGCGGAAAGTCGGCCCAGCCGTCGTACTCGAGGGTGTAGACCTTGGTCACGAAGTCATTGGTCGGCATCGGACCAAGTGTCGAAAAACCCAACGTCGGGAGATTCAAACCCGGGAAGCGCGCATCCCAGCCCCCGTTGGGATTCATCGAATTACCAAGCAGCACAAAGTTTATCGGCAAATTGCTCGGCGTGCCGGCCGGGTCCAGCAGCAGCATTTCCAGTGCGGCGATGTTGGCGCCCTGTGAATAACCGAGAACGTTGACGGTGTTTCCGGCGGCGAGCTGTTGTTGGATCGCGTTGTTCAGGGCCGTGACGCCCCGCGCGATCGATATGTTTTGCATCAAGTCCTTGATGCTGCTGTCCGGATATTCGCCTGCCGGCATGAACAGGGCTTGGACAAGGCCGACGGGAAAATTGGGCGCCACGTACTTGCTGACGACGTTCGCGACAAAGGTTGCGGGAGGGAAGGGCATTCCGCTGCCGCCCAGGACGAAAGTGACGGGCGGGTCAGCCAGCGGCGCCGCGCCGACGGCCTCGGCGTTGGCGTAGGCGTTGCCGGCCGCGGTCAGCGTCTCGGCGAACGCACCGTGAACCGCCGCGGCGCGACCGATCAGCGCCTGCCACTCCTGGCCGTACGCGTTGAATAGGCCCGCAACCGCCTCGGACACCTCGTCGGCGGCGGCCGCCGCCACGCCGGTCGTCCTGCCCGCGACGGCTGCCGCGGCGCCGTCAAGCGTTGTCCGGATCGCCGCAACGTTGGCCGCCGCGGTCGCCAAGACCTGCGGCTGCGCCAGCACGTACGCCATCGGTCCCTCCCTCGCACGCCAGCATAGGGCGGTCCGGCGGGCGGGGCGGGCGTTCAGGCCAGGCGATCGTCGGGCAAGTCCTCGGCCACAAGGCCTTTCACCTGTTGGTAGTAGATGACCTTGCCGCCACCGGCCCAATTGCCCTCGGGGATCTCATGAATCAGCGTCCAAACGTGAAACGCCCGCGGTCCCTGCGGCTCGATTCCCGCCGCGGCGCACACCGCGCCGTGCACGTCGGCGGCGAGCTGTTCCTTGCGGTGCTGATCCAGCGCCCCTGCGAACACGGTCAGGTCGACCCGGAAGCGCGGCGCGCCCGGGCCGCGGCCGCCGACCGAGAGCTGGTCGGCTTCCATCGCGTGTAGGTACACCAACGTGTTGTCCCGCAGAAACGGTGTGTCCGGGGCGCGTTCGGCGCGCAGCAGCGCGGTCACCAGCTCGTCGGCCAGCCGCCCCAACGCGTCGTCGTCCACCGAGCCGCGCACGAAAGTCAGGTCGATCATCGGCATCGGTACACCGCCTCACAGCTTTCGCAGGCCGCGCACGACCTTGACGTAGGGCGCGGTCGCGGATGCGCTCTTGCGCAGACTCGGTTGGATGGCACCGGCGTTGCCGACGACGAGGTACCGCAGCCCGTTGTCACGGAAGTCTGCGATCTGCTCGATTACCTCGTCGGGGGTGCCCACCGCGAACAACTCCCGCACCAGCGATCGCGGCGCCTTGGCCGCGTAGGCAAGTGCCGTTTGCTCGTCGATGGTTTGCGGGATGAGGTCCTGCACTCCGGTGAAGTCGGTCCCCATCGGATGTTCCGCGCCGTGGCGGGCCCAGTCTTTGGCCGGACAGTTCAGCGTGAACACCCGCGCGATGTCGCTGTCGACGACCTCGTCGACCTCGTCGCGGGACCGGCCGGTGACGATGAACCGGATCAGCGCGGGGGTGATGGCCATGGGGTCACGTCCGGCGTCGGAGGCCGCCGTGCGCACGATGTCGAGTTGCTCGCCGTACTCGGTCGCGCGGGTCGTCCCGGGGAACCAGCCGTCGGCGTATCGCCCGGTGGCGCGCATCATTCGGGGACCGTGCGCCGCGATCCAGATTTGCGGCCATTTGCCCTTGTACGGCGGCAGCGCGAAAGTGGCCTTGTGCAAAGGGAAGAACGGCGAGTCGCGGGTGACCAACTTGCCGTTGGAGTTCCACAGCGCCCGGATGGTGGCCACCGCCTCCTCGAAGCGCGCAACCGGCTTGGACCAGTCGACGCCGTAGGGCGCGTTGCTTTCCCGCTCGCCGGTTCCGATGCCGAGCACCGAGCGGCCGCGGGTGAGCAGGTGCAGCGACGCGGCGGCCTGCGCGGTGACGGCCGGGTTGCGCCTGCCGGTGTCGGTCACGGCGATTCCCAGGCGCATGCGGCCGAGCCGGTTGCGGCCGGCCAGGTAACCGAGCATCGTCCATGGCTCGAGGTGGGCGTCCATCTTGGGAATGATCTTTGCCGCGCCAACGTGCTTGGGGGTCCACATCGACGGCGGCAGCACCGAATTGAGATGGTCGGCCACCCAGAAGGAGTCGGCTCCGCAGGCGAGTCCGGTCAGGTAGTCGGCGTGGATCAACGGCTTCGGGCCGAAGCGCGAATTAATCGTGTTATGCATGACGCCCACGCCGAGACCGGCCATTGTCTTCGCTCCTTCGAGCCGCCGGCCACAGACTAGCCGATCGGCTACTCGGGACGATAGATCACGCAGCGCGGTTCATCAATGGTCAGCCGAGCACCGGGACCAGCAGCCGCGACGACGAGCGAACCGTGTTCAAGCTGCTGGTCCCGACGCTCGCGTGGCGGAAGTTCATGATCACGGGAGCCGACGGGTCCTGGTCATCGCTGGTGAGAATCAGGCGGATGCGGTGACCGGCCCTGAACCGTCGGGCGTTGGGGACCAACGGAATTCGATACTCGACGTCCTCGCCGAGCGGTACCCCCCGCGCGGTACGGCACGGCAACGCGGGCGCGCCGGGGCGGCTGGTCGCCTCGTCGACCTCGCGCATGCTGGCGCGTAGCCAGCCGGCCGTCACGTCGGTGGCCTCGCCGTCGGGCGCCACATCCTGCAGCGTCGCCATCCAAGCGGTATCGATCGCGGTCGCCGAGGCGACCAGCTGCAACTCGATGTCGCCGACCACGTCGAGGTCCGTATCGAGAGGTCCGCTCGTCCAGGTCAGCGCCGACGGCGGATCGATTTCGCTGGGCTTGACGCGGCCCAGGCCGGGGCCCAGGACCATGAATTCGCGACCGCCCGGCTCGCCCTCGTCCTCGCTCAGCCTGCCGTCGGTGCGCAGGGCGAGTTCGCGATGCGGTGCCTGCGACGGCGGCCACGAGTCCGCGGTGCGCCACTCGTCGGCGCCGGGCAAAAAGTACCGGATCGGTGGCCCGTCGGTGATCCCGGTGTCGAGCCCCTTCAGCCAATGGTCGTACCAGGCCAGCGCCTCAATGTGCATGCTCTCCCACGGCCAGGTCAGCCCGTACTTGCCCAGCATGCCGATCCGCACACATGCGTTGTCCGACAACCCTTTCCACGTGGTGAAGGTTGAGGGAAGGTGCAGCGGCACGTTTTCCCAGTCGCACCCGAGGTAGACCGGGACGTCGATTTCCTTGAGCAGCGGCAACAGGTTTCGCTCTTCCCACCATTCGTCGCGGGTCGGGTGCTTGAGGACGGCCTCTTGCCACAGCTCGTCCCACGGGTGCGGGTTGTGCGGCAGGCGAAGAACCCGGCGCAGCATGGTCACCGCCGCCTCGCCGTTGGCGGTCTCGAATTTCTTGTGCACGCGTGGGCTTTTCAGTACGCGCCGGGCCAGGCCGACCGGCTTGCTGCGCCAGAGCCTGTCGCTGCGTTCGGCGGTCAGGCCCGTCATGGCGAGGAACGGTGTGACAAACGACGAACTGAGCAGGCCATGGTGGTTCGCGCCGTCGTACAGGTCCGCGGTCACGGCCAGCGGGAAGATCGCCTTGAGGTGCGGCGGCCGCTCGACGGCCGCCTCGAGCTGGGTCATCGCGAAGTAGCTGATGCCGATCATGCCGACGTTCCCGTCGCACCATGGTTGGGCTGCGACCCACTCGACGAGATCGTGCACGTCCCGGCGCTCCTGAGCGTCGAACAAGCCGAAGGTGCCCTCCGAACCGCAGGTGCCGCGCAAGTTGGCGATGACGTGCGCGTAGCCGCGTGGCACCCAGAAGTCCGTCACGCCGGCCTCGATGAAACCGGCCGGGGCGCCCAGGTCCTGTACCTGCCGCGGATAGGGCGAGGCCGCGAGCAGCGCCGGGAACCGGCCGTCGGCCGCGGGCCGATGAACATCGGCCAACAGCCTGGTGCCGTCGCGCATGGCGATGGCGGTGTTGATGTCGCTGCGCTTCGCGTGTCGCGGCTCGCTGAGGTTGCGGTATTGCCGGCCGGTGGTCTGGGGGCCGTTCAGCGTCGTGATCATAGTTTCACGCTACGTTGAAACTAGTCTCAACGCAAGATGAAATTTCACGGTATGGTGAGACCGTGGCAAAACGGTCGATCACCCCGGGCCCGCGCGACGAGCGTGGCGTGCTGGCCGCGCGCATCGTCGGCGCGGCCCGCGACGAATTCGCCGAACACGGCTGGGCCGGCACGGCGATTCGGGCCGTCGCCCGCGCGGCGGACGTCGATCCCGCGCTGATCTACCACTACTTCGGTTCCAAGGAGGGGCTGCTCGACGCCGCCACCACGCCGCCGCAGAAGTGGCTCGATTCGGTCACCGCGACGTGGGCCACGCCCAAGTCCGAACTTGGCGAGCGACTGATCCGCAACGTGCTCGACATCTGGGCCGACGAGGACGTCGGCGCCGCGCTGCGCGCGGTGGTGCTGACCGCCGCCCACGAGGCCAAGACCCGCGAAAAGCTGCGGCTGATCGTGGAGGGCGGCCTGATCGGCGGATCCACCCTCGGGGACGACGAGGACGAGCGGCGGCGACGCAGCGGCCTGATCGCCAGCCAGCTGATCGGGTTCGCGTTGTTGCGCTACGTCTGGAAGATCGAGCCGATCGCCTCGATGCCCGAGGACGAGGTGGTGGCCGCGATGGCGCCCAACCTGCAGCGCTACGTCGACGGCGACATCGCCGCGAATTGAGCGTGATGCGAGCGGGTGAACCGCGAGAATGAGCAAATGCGTCTGACGGTTGTGCTCGGGGTAGCCCTTGCTTTGGTCGCCAGTGCCGCGCCCGCGCAGGCCAATCCCGATGTTCCCCCGGTCAGCGACGCTGCGCGCGCGGCCGGGTTCGTCGACGTCCGCAGCGTGGTCCCCGACGCCATCATCGATCTGCGCTACGCGACGACGAACAATTTCACCCACACGCAGTTGTATCCGTCCGACGCCCGGTGCCTGGTGCACCAGTCCATGGCCCCGGGGTTGGCGACGGCCGCGACGGCGCTGCGCCCGCAAGGCCATGTGTTGGTGTTCTGGGACTGCTACCGCCCGCACGATGTGCAGGTCAAGCTGTTCAACGCCGTGCCCAACCCGGCGTGGGTGGCTCGCCCGGGGGCGTATGCGCACAGCCACGAGTCCGGGCTATCGGTCGACCTGACGTTCACCAGCGTGCAGCAGCAGTGCCCGGCCGAGCGGCAGGTCGACGGTTTGTGTCTGGCCGACATGGGCACCGATTTCGACGACTTCTCCTCGCGCGCAACGGCTTACGCGACCCAGGGCGTCACCGCCGACGAGCAGGCGAACCGGGCCCGCTTGCGGGACGCCATGCAGTACGGCGGGCTGGCCCCTTACTCCGGGGAGTGGTGGCACTTCGACGGTCCGGGCGCAGCGGTCGACCGACCGATCCTCAACGTCCCAGTCGACTAGGTGTCTCGCATACTGAGACAGAAATATCATATTGTGAGTCACACGGCTAGGCTCGGACCATGGACGACGACCACCGGGCCCGCTACACGCACGGACATCACGAGTCGGTGCTACGCAGCCATCGGCGACGCACCGCGGAAGACTCCGCCGCCTACCTCCTGCCCCACCTGAAGCCAGGGTTGACCGTGCTGGACATCGGATGCGGCCCCGGGACCATCACCGCCGACCTTGCCGAACGGGTCGCCCCCGCGGCGGTGACGGCCGTCGATCAGGTCGCCGACGTCCTGGACGTGGCCCGCGCCGAGATCGAAGGGCGCGGCCTGTCGAACGTCACGTTCGCGACCGCCGACGTGCACCGCCTCGACTTTCCCGACGACGCGTTCGACGTCGTCCATGCCCATCAGGTGCTGCAGCACGTCGCCGATCCGGTGCGGGCGCTGCGGGAGATGCGGCGGGTGTGCCGGCCGGGCGGCATCGTCGCGGCGCGCGACGCCGACTACGCCGGCTTCATCTGGTTCCCAAAGCTTCCCGAGCTGGATCTGTGGCTCGATCTCTATCGCAAGGCGCACCGCGCCAACGGCAGCGAACCCGATGCCGGCCGGCGGCTGCTGTCGTGGGCGCTTCAGGCCGGCTTCGACGACGTCACCCCGACGGGCAGCGTCTGGTGCTACGCGACCCCCGATACCCGCGACTGGTGGGGCGGGATGTGGGCCGACCGAATCCTGCACTCCGACGTGGGTCGGGACCTGCTGGCGTCCGGGCTGGCCACCGCGACGCAGCTAGTGGAGATCTCCGCGGCGTGGCAGGCCTGGGCCGCCGCCCCGGATGGCTGGCTGTCGATGCCGCACGGCGAGATTCTCTGCCGCGCATAGCCTCGCGGCACCGCCGTTTTACCTGCTCAACCGTGTGGTATTGGCATTCTCTTTTTTTGCAAGTACGTTATTCACCGATGGATAATACGGCCCACACTCCGTCTGGTATCCCGCTGCGGCCCGTCTACGGGCCGGCGGACGTAACCGCGGCGCCTTCGCAGCCGGGGGAGTTCCCCTTCACCCGCGGCAACTTCGCGTCCGGCTACCGCGGCAAGCTCTGGACTTTCCGCCAGTACTCGGGATTCGGCACCGCCGAGGAATCCAACCGCCGTTACCGCTACCTGCTCGAGCAGGGCGGGACCGGGCTGTCGGTGGCGCTGGACCTGCCCACCCAGTGTGGGTACGACTCCGACGACCCCGAGTTCGGCGAGGAGGTCGGCCGCGTCGGCGTCGCGGTCGACACGCTGGCCGACTTCGAGATCCTGTTCGACGGCATCCCGCTGGACAAGCTCAGCACCAGCATGACGATCAACGGGACGGCCGCCATCCTGCTCGCGTTCTACGTCGCCGCCGCCGAGAAAAAAGGGATACCCCGGGCGAAGCTCACCGGGACCATCCAGAACGACATCCTCAAGGAGTACGCCTCGCGCGGAACCTGGATCTGGCCGCCGGAGCCGTCGCTGCGGTTGATCGCGGACACTATCGAGTTCTGCGCGGCCGAGGTTCCGAGGTTCAACGCGATCTCGGTGGCCGGCGCGCATTTCCGTGATGCCGGGGCCAACGCGGTGCAGGAGATGGCGTTCACCCTGGCCGACGGGGTGACCTACTGCGACACCGTGGTGGAGCGCGGCCGCATGACGATCGACCAGTTCGCACCCCAGATCTCGTTCTTCTTCTACACCCACGGCGACTTCTTCGAGGAGATCGCCAAATACCGTGCGGGGCGGCGTCGTTGGGCGACCATCGTGCGGGAGCGCTACGGCGCGACGACGGACAAAGCGGCGATGTTCCGGTTCGGCTGCGTCTGCGGTGGCGCGTCGCTCTACGCTCCGCAGGCGCACAACAACATCGTCCGGGTGGCCTACGAGGCGATGGCCGCGGTGCTGGGCGGTGTGCAGTCGATGTTCACGGCGGCCTGGGACGAGCCGTTCGCCCTGCCCACCGAGGAAACCACGACACTGGCGCTGCGCACCCAGCAGATCCTCGCCCACGAAACCGGAGTGGCCAGCGTCGCCGACCCGTTGGGCGGGTCCTACTTCGTGGAGGCCCTGACGGATGCGACCGAGGCCCGCATCATCGAGATCATGTGCGACCTCGAGCGGCACGGCGGCATGGTCCAGGCGATCGAGGACGGTTACCTGCAGGGCCTGATCGCCGACGAGGCGTTCAAGATGCATCAGGAAGTCGAAGCCGGCACCCGCCCCGTCGTGGGGGTGAACCGGTTCGTGACCGAAGAGCCGGAACACGACGTCGTCACCTACGAGCTCGACGCCGAAGGGCGCGATCTGCAGCTCAAACGATTATCCAAGGTCAAAGCCGAAAGGGATTCGGCCGCAGTCGAATCCAGCCTCGCAGCGCTGTCCCGTGCCGCCGAAGGAAACGACAACCTGATGCACAAGTTGATCGACTGCGCCAACGCCTATTGCACGGTCGGGGAAATGGTCTCGGCGCTCAAAGCGGTGTGGGGCGAGTTCCAGCAGCCGGTGGTGTTCTAGGTGGCGGTACGAATTCTGGTGGCCAAACCCGGCCTGGACGGACACGACCGCGGCGCGAAGATCGTCGCGCGCACGCTGCGCGACGCGGGCTTCGAGGTCATCTACACCGGCATCCGCCAGCGCATCGAAGACATCGCGTCGATCGCCGTCCACGAAGACGTCGCGGTCGTGGGCCTGAGCATCCTGTCGGGCGCGCATCTGGCGCTCACCGCGCGGACCGTCGAGGCGTTGCGCGCCGCCGACGCCGCGGACATCGCCGTCGTCGTCGGGGGAACCATCCCGCACGCCGACGTCCCCAAGCTGCTCTCCGCCGGCGCCGCGGCGGTATTCCCCACCGGGACACCGCTCGACGTTTTGGTGCGCGACATCCGCGCGCTGACCGGCACCCCGGACCCCGAAGCAAAGGAAACACAGTGCGCGTCGGAGTGATGATCGGCGCCGAGCGTGGCGACATGGCCCGCAAGGTGGAAAAGCTCGTCTCCGATATCGAATGGGCCGAATCCGCGGGGCTGGACACCGCGTGGATGCCGCAGGTGCCCAACGACTTCGACTGCCTGACCATGGTGTCGCTGATGGCCGCGCACAGCTCGCGCATCGAGCTCGGCACCGCGGTGGTGCCGCTGCAGGCCCAGCATCCCATCGCCCTTGCCCGCCAGGCGCTCTCGACGCACGCGGTCGCCGGCGGCCGATTGGCGTTGGGCGTCGGGCCGTCGCACCACTGGATCATCCGCGACATGCTGGGCTTGCCGTACGAGAAGCCCGCCGCCTACACGCGCGACTACCTGCAGGTGCTCAACGCCGCCATCGCCGGGCCCGGACCGGTCGACGTCGAGAACGATTCGTTCACGGTGCACAACCCGCTGGCGATCGGGGCCGACACCCCGATGCCGGTGCTGGTCGCCGCGCTGGGGCCGGTGATGCTGCAGATCGCCGGCGAACTCGCCGACGGCACCGTGTTGTGGATGGCCGACGAGCGCGCCATCGGCGACCACATCGCCCCGAAGATCACTAAGGCCGCCGCGGATGCCGGCCGGCCTGCGCCGCGGATTGTCGCGGGCATCCCGGTATGCCTTTGCGCGCCTGCACAAGTCGACGAGGCCAAGAAGCGGGCCAACCGCATCCTGGGCGAGGCCGAGGTGTCGCCGAACTACCAGCGGCTGCTCGACCGCGGCGACGCCCGCGACGTCGGTGACTTGTGCGCGGCCGGCGACGAGCATGCCATCCTGGCCCGGATGCGCCGATTCGCCGACGCCGGCGTGACCGACCTGTCGGTACGGCTGCTGCCGATCGGCGACAACCGGGACGAGCTCGTCGCCTCCAAGCGCCGCACCCGCGACATGATCGGCTCGCTCGCCGCGGAGTTGCGTTGACGGCCGACGCGGGCCCGCTGGCGGGAATACGCATCCTCGAGGTCGGCACCATGCTGGCCGGTCCGTACGCGACCATGCTGCTGGCCGACCTCGGCGCCGAGGTCACCAAGATCGAGCCGCGCGGCGGGGAGATCTCCCGCGGGGTCGGCGCCAGCTACTTCGCCAGCCTCAACCGCAACAAGTCCAGCGTCACGCTGGACCTGAATTCCGAAGCGGGACAGCGAAAGCTGGGTGAGCTGGCCGCCGAATCGCACGCGCTGCTGGTGAACCTCAAGCCGTCGGCCATCCGGCGGCTGGGCCTCACCTACGACGAGCTACGACGGCACAACGAGCGCATCGTCTGCGTCGCGATCACCGGATTCGGCCTATACGGCGGCGACGATCCGGCTTTTGATTATGTGGTCCAGGCGGGCGTCGGCACCGCCGCCCTGACCGGCGACCCGGACGGCCCGCCGACGCTGCCCGGCTACTCGTCGGCCGACAACTCCACCGGAATGTGCGCCGCACTGGGGCTTTTGGCCAAAATCATCTCCGGAACCGGCGGCCAGGTCGACGTATCACTGCGCGACGTGATGCTCTCGCAGCTCAACTACCACGCTGCGGCCTACCTCAACAACGGCGTCGAGCCGCAGCGGCGCCCCCATGGCGCCCACTCGTACTACGTTCCGGCTCAGCTCTTTCCAACCGCGGACGGACATTTGGCGCTGTTCATCACGCACGACGGCTTTTGGAAGTCGTTCGCCGCCGAGGCGGGTATCGGGGGATTCGAAACCATGGCCGAGCGCGTCGCCCGCCGCGACGAGGTGCTCGCCGTCGTGACGGCGATGCTGGCGACCGACACCGCCGCCGGGTGGGAACGGCGGCTGCGTCCCCTCGGCGTCCCGGCCGCGGCCGTCAGGACGCTGCCCGAAGCGCTCAAGGCGACGCCGGAAGTCGTTGTGACGGCGGGTGATTTCCGCCTCGTCGGCAGCCCGATCCACGTGTCGGGCTACGAGCCCGGCTACCGGCCACCGCCGGAACTAGCCGACGGCTGACGCGGGCGGCCCGGTGAGGTGGGCCTCGGCGAGTTTACGAAAGGCCGAGACGAGACGGCCGCGGTCGCCGGCGCGCGTCGCCAGAACGACGTGGCAGGGCTCGACGCCCTTCAATGGGACCGTGGTGATGTCGGGCCGCAGCGCGCTGCCGCGAAAGCCGGCCGTGATGGCTACCGCCTGCCCGGAGGCGATGACTTCGAACTTGTCCTCGAGCGCGTCGATGAACGGTCCATCGGGCGCTCGGCGCCCGTCCGGGCGGGGATCGATGCGCCAGAAGGCACTCCACGCAGGGTCGGAGTCCCGGATCCGCGGCATCGGTTCGTCGGCGATGTCGTCGAGGGTCACGAAATCCCGACCGGCCAGGCGGTGGTCGACGGACACGGCCAGCATCCGGGGCTCGTCGTAGAGGATGGTGACGTGCAGCCCGTCGGTCGGAAACGGTAGCCGGGTTACCACCGCGTCCACCCGGTGTCCGAGCAGAGCGTCGAGGGCCTGGCCCCAATCCAGATGTGACACTTGCACTTCGGCGTCCGGATGCTCGCGGCGCAGCTCGCGCACCGCGGGGGTGACGATCATCCCCGTGGTGTAGCCGATCGCGATGCGGCTGGGCTGCCCGGCGGCCCGGGCCTGGGCGGCGGCGTGCGCGGCGGAGCGCAGCAGCGCCCTGGCGCGGGGCAAAAACACCTCTCCGGCCTCGGTGAGGCGGGTGCCTTGCGGCGTTCGATCCAGCAGTCGAACGCCCAGCTGCTGCTCGAGTCGGCGGATCTGGCGGCTCAACGACGGCTGGGCGACGCGCAGCGCGCTCGCGGCCCGGCCGAAGTGGCGGTGTTCGGCGACCGCGACGAAATACCCGACAAGTCGCAGGTCGAGGTCGATAACCGGCGATGCCGATTCGGTCATGCGTGCAGTGTATCGCGATTGGTCGGGCTCGAATCTTGCGAAAAGGGCGCTCAAATGCGGCGATGCCAATTCGGTATCGCGCCATATGGAACAGGTCTTGGACATCCGGGGCGGGACGCCCATTGACTGGAAGTCGCGAATACGGTGCAACGAAAGGATCATCCATGCGGGTCTTTGTGACGGGCGCGAGCGGACACATCGGTTCGGCCGTCGTCAACGAACTCATGCAGGCGGGATACCAGGTCACCGGGCTTGCCCGCTCCGACGAGTCCGCCGCGGCGCTCGAGGTCAAAGGTGTGCGGGTGCACCGGGGCGACCTCGACGACCTCGACGGTCTACAGTCCGCCGCCGCGGCGGCGGACGGTGTCATCCACCTGGCCTTCAAACACGATTTCGACGATTTCGCGGGCGCCGCTGACACCGACCTGCGCGCCGTGCAGGCGATTGGCGAGGTGCTCGTCGGGTCCGACCGGCCCTTTGTCAGTACCTCGGGCACCCTGCTCCTGTCGCTGTTGGGGCAGGGCGGTCCGGCCACGGAACAGGACACGCTCGAAGGTGGACCGCGCGTCGACTCCGAGAACGCGGTGATCGCGCTGGCCAACCGCGGGGTGCGCTCCTCCGTGATCCGGCTCTCGCCGTTGGTTCACAGCGATCTCGACCACCACGGCTTCGCGCACCACCTCATCGCCACCGCCCGCGAGACCGGGAAGTCCGCGTACATCGGTGACGGCGCCAACCGCTGGCCCGGGGTCCACACCCTGGACGCCGCGCACCTGTACCGGCTGGCGCTCGAAAAGGCCCCTGGCGGAACGCGTTTGCACGGCGTGGCCGACGAGGGCGTGCCATTCCGCGATATCGCCGCCGTGATCGGCCGCCACCTCGAGGTGCCGACGGTCAGCATCCCAGCGGATGAAGCCGGTCATTTCGGCTTCCTTGCGCTCTTCGCCGCACTGGACAATCCGACGTCGAATGCGCTGACCCGCAAGGTGCTGGACTGGAAGCCCGAGGGGCCGGGGCTGCTGGAGGATCTCGATGCTGGCCACTACTTCGGACGGTGAGCGACACCGTGGCTGACGCGGTCGTCGACGCGACTCGAAAGGCGCTGGGGCCGGTGGGCGTATGTCTGCCCGTCTCGTTCACCGACACACCGTCCGCCGACGCGCTGCGCGAGACCGCGCACAGGCTGGAGCGGGCCGGATACCGCGCCGTGTGGACCAACGAGGTGATCGGCAAGGACGCCCTGGTGCAACTCGGCATGCTCCTGGCGGACACCGAGCGCATGGTGTTCGGCACCTGCATCGCCAACATCTGGGCGCGGCCCGCGCAGACCATGCACGCCGCGGCCGCCCAACTGGCGCAGGCGTATCCGGGTCGGCTCGTGCTGGGCATCGGGATCGGATATCCGGAGCAGGCGACGAGCGTCGGCCGGGAATTCGGGCGCCCACTCAGCACGATGCGCGACTACCTGGAAGGGATGAACGCCCCGACGTGGCCGCCCGCGCCGGACGCGCCCTACGCCCGCATCGTCGCCGCGAACGGGCCGAAGATGCTGGCGCTGGCGCGGGATCTCGCCGACGGGGCGCTGCCGGCCGGGCTACCGCACGAGTTCACCGCCCAGGCGCGCAGCGCGCTCGGACCGGACAAGCTCTTGGTGGTCGGCCTGTCGGTGGTTCGCGACATCCAGGCCGCCCGCGAGTCGGTGTCGGCGAGCCTCGCCGTGCCGTCCTATGCGTCCCGGCTGGCGGGGCTGGGCTACTCGTCGCGCGACATCGACGAAGTCAGCGACCGCCTGGTCAATTCCGCTGTCGCTCACGGTCATCCGGCGAACATCGCGCGCAGCATCCGCGCACACTTGGCCGCCGGAGCAGACCACGTCACGTTGCTGCCACCGGTCGGCGCCGAATTCAATGCCGCCGTCGATCAACTCGAGGAGCTGGGCCCGGCGCTGGCCGGGCTGGGGGAGCCGGCCGTGCCATGACACTCGAAGCTACCGAGCAGCTGCCCGAACGTGCGGCTGGCCGCACATTCGGGTTCGAGTGTGCGGCCAGCCGCACATTGGCGGTCGGCTACCGCGACGTGAGCTGTTTCTCCGCGTAGAGCCGCGCCCACTCGGCACGCGACCGGATGGAAACGTCGACGTCGGAAGCCTTGGCGCGCAGTGCTTTAACCGTCGCCTGATCGCGGGGGGTGCGGGCGAACGGATCCCAGCTGAAGAACCGGCAGGCGTTGGCCCAGGTGATCTTGTCGATGTCGGAGTCGTCGGCGCCGGCGGCGTTCAGCTCGGCCAACACCTGCTCGGGCGCATCGGGCCAAAAGCAGTCCGAGTGCGGGTAGTCGCACTCCCACGCGATGATGTCGATGCCGATCTCGTGGCGCAGTTTCAGCGACGTCTTGTCGGTGACGTAGCAGGCCAGCGAGTGTTCGCGGAACACGTCGCTGGGCAGCTTGTCGCCGAAATCGCGGCGCAGCCACTTCTGGTTGGTGTAGTGGCGGTCGCTGCGGTCCAAATAGAAGGGAATCCAACCGATGCCACCTTCGGAGAACGCGAACTTCAGCTCGGGGTAGTTGCGCATCGCGGGGCCCCACAACAGATCCTGCGCGCACATCGCCGAGACCTGGGTGGCCAGGATGATCATGTTGTCGATCGGCGCGTCGGGGGCCATGCTGATCGCGCCGAACCCGGTGCCGATGTGCAGGCACATCACCACGTTTTCTTCGGACAGCGTCCGGAAGACGGG
Source organism: Mycobacterium sp. IEC1808 (assembly GCF_002101935.1). Classification (NCBI taxonomy): domain Bacteria; kingdom Bacillati; phylum Actinomycetota; class Actinomycetes; order Mycobacteriales; family Mycobacteriaceae; genus Mycobacterium; species Mycobacterium sp. IEC1808. The sequence continues at coordinate 158,097 of NZ_LQPV01000006.1, forward strand.
GCCCCAGTAATGGTCGTCGTGATAGCTCGGAAGCCCTTCCAGGTGCGGCAGTTCCGGCATCGTGACGGCCCGACAGCCCTTGGCGGCGACGCGGCGGATCTCGGCGCACATGCCGTCGGGGGTCCAGGTCGGCAGGATCGCGATCGGGATGAACCGGTCGGGGTAGGAGCCGGCCCATTCGTCGATGTGCCAGTCGTTGTAGGCCGACACCATTACCAGGGTGACGTCTTCGCGCGTCATGTTGAGGTGCCGGGCGGAGAACCCGGTGAAGGTCGGGAAACACATCGACGCGAGGATGCCGTTGCGGTTCATGTCCCGGACGCGTTCGTGAACGTCGTAGACGCCCGGTCGCATTTCGGCGAAACCGGCTGGGTCGCGGCCCCATTCCTCGGCCGGCCACGACACCACGGCGTTCAGCCCGCTCACGCCCTGCGGCCTGCCCTGGTACATCCACTGGTCGACGCCGTTGTCGTCGACCATGACGATTGGCGCCTCGTCCTTGTATTTGGCGGGCACGTGGCGCAGGAACATGTCCGGCGGCTCGACAACGTGGTCGTCGATGCTCACCAGGATCAGGTCATCGACATTCATCGGATCGGTCCCTCTAGCCGCTGCATTCGGCGGTCGTCTCCAGCAGTCGGGGCACGGGCGCGGGATCCAACTGCAGGGCATCGGACATGTGCAGCTGGCCGGCGTTGGCGATCATGTTGTCCAACACGGCTTGAAGATCGTCGCCTTCGATTTCATAGATCGCGACGTATGGGCCATTCCCGTCGACCGGACGAAACCGGCGTGCCGAGACGATACCGTCGAGCGCCAGGAGTTCGGGCAGATGCACTTCGTCGTACCAGGTGTTGTACTCCTGCTCGCGGTCTGGCGAGCTCGGCCGGCTTTCGACGTACATGATTCCCTTGGCCATTGCCGCCGCCTCTCTGTGGCTACTCGTAGCGCACCGTGACGGAATCCGTGTCGGGTACGCCCTGGCAGGTCAGAATGTAGCCCTCGGCGACCTCGTCGTCGTCGAGAGCGTCGTTGACCCGCATCGTCACGTGGCCCTCCTCGAGCCTGGCCATGCACGTGCCGCAATTGCCGGCCTCGCAACTGAACGGCGGTTCCAGGCCGGCTCGCCGGGCGCTTTCCAACAGCGTTTCGCCGGGGACCAGCGGGACCGTCGCCTTCTTGCGGTCGAGGTGAATGGTCACCGTGCCGACCTTGGCGCCGGTATCGGATGCGGGATCTGTCACCCGTGGAGTCTCCTCGATGATCGTGGTGACCGTCGCCATGACCGCCCCTCCCATATTTGCATTCTTCAGTATAGAGAATACTATTCTCACAGAGCGATAGGGTCTTCTCAAGGCGTTCGGACTGCTGGAAGGAACGGGACGTGACCGAGCCGGCAGCGCTCGTGTTCGAGGAACGGCGGTTAAGTCCGCCGCAGCTCGACGCGTTGGCCGACGGGCTGGCCGCGACCTTGACGAAACGGGGTGTCATCGCAGGTCAGCGCGTGGCGGTCATGGCGTCGAACCGGCCCGAGTTTGTGGCCGCCCTGCTCGCGATCTGGCGCTTGGGCGCCACCGCGGTCCTGATCAGCCCCGCATGGAAGCGCGACGAGGTGGACCATGCGCTGGCGATCACCGGCCCCGCCCACGCCGTCGGGGACCATCCGGTGCTGGGCGGCCTGATGCCGATGTTTCACCTGGACGAACCGATCACCCCCGGGGAGCCGATAGCTGGGTCACCGCTGCCGCGCGCCGACGCGGTGCTGGCGTTCAGTTCCGGCACCACCGGTCTGCCGAAGGCCGTGCGCCACACGCACGCGGCGTTACAGGAGGCGGTTGGGCACTGGCGCGCGGCGCTGCAGCTGACGGGACGCGACCGGATTCAGGTCGCCACGCCGCCGTCGCACATCCTCGGCCTGCTCAACATCCTCACCGCGCTGCGGACCGGCGCCCGGATGCGGCTGCATCCGCGATTCGACATCGACCGGATGCTGCACACGATCGAGGAAGACCGCATCACAGTCGAAATGGCGGTGGCGCCCATCGCGTTGGCGATCGCCTCGCACCCCGGGCTCGAAACCTACGACCTGTCCTCGCTTCGCTTCATCATGTGGGGGGCAACGCCCGTCAGCCCCAGCGTCGCCGAGACAGTGACCCGGCGGACCGGCATCGGTTGGGTGCCCGCCTACGGCACCACGGAATTGCCTGTCATCGCGTGTAATCCGCTGCAGGGGGCGAGACTTGACTCGGTTGGCCGCCCGGTGCCGGGGGTGGACGTGCGCGTGGTCTCGTTGGAGACCGGCCAGCCCGTCGGCCCGGGAGAGGTCGGCGAGATCCAGGCGCGATCGCTGTCGTTGATGGCCGGCTATCTGCCCGCCGAGGCGACCGCCGAGGCGATCCGCGACGGCTGGTATCGCACCGGGGACGTCGGCTGGCTCGACGGCGCCGGTTGGCTGCGGATCACCGACCGCCTCAAGGAGATGATCAAAGTTCGCGGGTTCCAGGTCGCGCCCGCCGAGATCGAGACGGTGCTACACGGCCACCCGGCCGTCAAGGACTGTGCGGTGTTCGGCGTTCCCGACGGCATCAACGGTGAGGCGATCGTCGCCGCCGTCGCGCCGTGCGCGCCCGTCGACCCGTCCGACCTCACCGCCCGGGTGGACGAGAAGCTAGCGTCCTACAAACACCTGAGCCGCATCGTGTTCGTGGACGACATTCCGCGGCTGCCCTCGGGCAAGGTGCTGCGCCGAGTGCTGAAGGAGTCTTATGGATGTACGTCTGACAGCTGAACAGCAGCAGCTTCGCGACGCCGCCGCCAAGCTGGCCGACGATCTCGGACCCGGAGCCGTTGAAGACCTCGACGACTCGAACCGAATCACGCGGCTGGACAAGCAGATTGAAACGACGGGGTGGCGGTCGCTGCGCTCCGACGGTGCCTCCGGTGTCGAAGTGGCGGTCGTCGCAGAGGAATTCGGGCGCCGATTGGTCGACGCACCGTTCCTGGGGCCGGTACTGGCCGACGATCTGGCGCGTCACGTGGGTGCCGAAAGCGGCGGTCTGACCGTCGCAGTGGACGGCGGGGTGATCGACGCCCGCGGCGCGCGGCGGGCCCTATCGCTCTCCGGCACCACGGTCCTGGCCACCGACGTGGCCGCCGGTCGCGCCGGCGCCGACCTGACCCGTGCCGAGGCCGACGCGGTGGGGTCGCCGACGACTCTGGGTGAGGTGTCGTCCGACGTGGCCGGGCGGTGGCGGGCGCTGGCGCTGGTCACCACGACCGCGGACCTGGTCGGCATCGCGCGCGGCGCCCACGCGGTCGCCTGCGACTACGCGAAAATCCGTGAACAGTACGGCAAAACCATTGGCTCCTATCAGGCGATCGCACACCTGTTGGCCGAAAGCCTGGCGCTGATCGAAGGTTCGGTGAGCGTGCTGCGCCACGCGGCATGGGCGGTGGACGAGCTCGCGCCGCCCGAGGCGATCCGGGCCGCCCAGATCGCCAAGATCTACTGCGCGCGCGCGACGCGCACCGTCTGCGAGACGGCGGTTCAGGTGCACGGCGGCATCGGCAACACCTGGGAATGCATCGCCCACGTCTACCTGCGCCGCGCGCTGACATCGACCGAACTGTGGCCCGTCACGTGTAAGGAGATCGACTTTGGACTTTCGTGATTCGCCCGACGAAGCCGCCTTCCGGGAGCGCCTGCGGTCGTGGCTTGCGTTGCACGCCAAGGAGTATTCCGGCTCCGGGGACGAGTACTGGGAACGCATGGCCGACTGGCACCGGGCCCTCTACGACAACGGCTTTTTCGGGCTGTCCTGGCCCCGTGACTACGGCGGCCAGGACTTGGCACCCGTGTACGACGTCATCGTCGACGAGGAACTGGTGCGCGCCGGCGCTCCGCCCCGTCCCAGCGTGGGCTATCTGGTTTTCGGCATCGGGCGGCACGGCAGTGACGAGCTGCGGAAGCGCTTCCTGCCCGGCATCATCAACGGCACCGAGCGGTGGTGCCAGGGCTTCAGCGAGCCTGGCGCCGGCTCGGATCTGGCCTCGCTGACCACCACCGCCACCCTCGAGGGCGACACCTATGTCGTGCACGGGCACAAAATTTGGACCAGCTACTCCGATGTCGCAGACTGGTGTCTGCTGTTGGCCCGCACGGATCCCGATGCCAAACGCCACCGCGGCCTGTCGGCGTTCGTGCTCAATATGAAACAGCCTGGCGTGCAACAGCGCCCGTTGCGAATGATGAACGGCGTCACCAACGAATTCGGCCAGGTGTTCTTCGACGGCGCCACGGTGCCCGCGGACCGGATGGTCGGCGCCCCCGGCGAGGGCTGGGCCGTTGCCATGACCGTCGTCGGACACGAGCGTGAGCCCTCGACGCTCGGCTACGCGGCCCGATACGGCAAGCTGGTCCGAAACCTGTTCGCGCGCAACTCGAACGATCAACGACCGGTTCCCGAAGAGCTCGCGTGGGCGGCGGTCGAGTCGGAAATGCTGACCCATCACGTCCGGCGGCGCCTGTCCGAGCAGCTGGACGGCGTCTCACACGGCCCGGAGGGATCGCTCGACAAGCTGCTGATGACCTGGGTCGAGCAATCGGTGGGGCACGCCGCGCTAGCAGTCGCCGGGACCCGCGATCCGGACCTGCTCAGCGCCTATCTGTACAGTCGCGCGCAGAGCGTGATGGGCGGAACGTCACAGATACAGAAGAACATCATCGCCTCGCGGATCCTGGGATTGGGAGTCTGAATGTACGACATGCCAAGCGAAATCGATGTCCGCGCCGACGGGGCGTTACGGATCATCACGTTGAACCGCCCGGACGACCTCAACGCGGTCAACGACAATCTGCACGTCGGCCTCGCGCGGCTGTGGCAGCGGCTGACCGACGATCCCGAGGCGCGCGCGGCGGTGCTGACCGGCAGCGGCAAGGCATTTTCGGCCGGCGGAGATTTCGCCTACCTCCAAGAGCTGTCCCAGGACGCCGCCCTGCGCGCCAAGACCATCCGGGACGGACGCGAGATCGTGCTCGGCATGGCGCGATGCCGAATTCCCGTGGTGGCCGCCGTCAATGGGCCGGCTGTCGGCCTCGGCTGCAGCCTGGTCGCGCTGAGCGACATCGTCTACATCGCCGAGAACGCGTTCCTCGCCGACCCGCACGTGCAGGTGGGTCTGGTGGCAGCCGACGGCGGTCCGCTGACCTGGCCGCTGCACATCAGCCTGCTGCTGGCCAAGGAGTACGCGCTGACCGGAACCCGCATCAGCGCGCAGCGCGCCGTCGAGCTGGGATTGGCCAACCACGTGGCGGCCGACCCCGTCGTCGAGGCAATCGCCTGCGCCAAAAAGATTTTGGAATTGCCCCAGCAGGCGGTCGAGAGCACCAAGCGGGTGCTCAACATTCACTTGGAGCGCGCGGTGCTGGCCAGCCTGGACTACGCGCTTTCGGCCGAACACCAGTCGTTCACCACCGACGACTTCCGATCCATCGTCGCCAAGCTGAACGCCGGCAAGAACTGATCGGGCAGCCGCGAGCGTAACGACACTGCGAATTTCGGACCGGATTTCGCAGTGAGGTTACGCCCGCGACGAGTCGATGGAGCGCAGGAAGTCACGCATGACCTGGTCGAACTTCTCGGGCTCCTCGATGAACGGCATGTGAGCGCTGGACTCGAACAGCTCGAACCGCGAACCCGTTATGCGCCGGTGGATTTCCCATGCGTGTTCCGGCACGCATTCGTCGTATCTGCCCGCGACGACCAGGGTCGGCAACGAGATCTCGGGTAGCCGGTCGAACACGTCCCAGCTCTGGATGGTCCCGACGATGTGAAAGTCGCTCGGGCCGAACATCGTCTCGAAGATCTGTGTTCCCATGGTCCGGAACGCGTCCTCGAGGTCCCTGGGCCAGGGCCGCACGCGGCACAGATAGGTTTCATTCCAGGTGCGGATGGCGGCCTGGTATTCGGCGGCATGGGTGGTGCCGGCCGCTTCATGACGGTCGATGGCCGACTGGGTTGCCGGGTCCAGCTCGGATTTCAAGCGCGCCACCATGTTCGAGAACTCGGGTATCGACGCGATGCTGTTGGAGATCGTCAGGCTGGTCGCTCCCGAGGGCACATCGAGCGCAAATTGTTGCGCCAGCATTCCACCCCACGAGTTGCCGAAGATATGGAAGCGGCTCAGCCCCAAGCCCCTTACCACGGCGTCCATCTCGGCAACCGAACGCTCCATCGTCCAAAGTCCCGGGTCGGACGGACAGTCGGAATTCCCGCAGCCGAGCTGGTCCCAGAAGATCACCTCTCGCTCGTCGGCCAACCGCTGCAGCGAGCTCAAGTATTGGTGTGGCAGCCCGGGGCCTCCGTGGACCACGAGCAGTGGGTGACCAGTGCCACCACCGACCCGTTTGAACCACACGTTGCCGCCGGGAACCGCGATCGTCCCTTCAAGCAATGTCGCGTCACCGGTCATGCTCAGCCAAAGCCCCCTGGATCGGGTGTCGAGCCGCTATCTCACCAGCAGTGTAGGCAAGTCATGGCCCGTTGGCTTCGCGCAGCTACATCAGCCGACGCCAGAATTCGTCGTGGTCTGTTTCGTCTCGGGAAATGCGCGGTGCCACCGTGCCTTTGGGCTGAGCCCCGATGCCTGCCGGATCATTGCGCTGACCGATCGCAAAGCCGATCGCAAGGGCGACACCGGCGAGGGCGACGGCCCACAATGTCGCCATCCACGGCAGGTGCGTGAATGTGTCGCACCAACCCCAACCGCTTCCGCCGTCCCACATCGTCATTGCGTCGCCTCCCAACGTTCAATGCGTCCATCCGGAATAATACCCATAGGGGGTATATGCGTCAAGCGACCTGGGCCGCGGTCTGGCAGGATCGCCAACGAGACAGCTTTATCGCTCAGCCCACCGCGCAAGAGGGACGACAATGACCAGCGTCGCCAAACCGGTCCCCCCGCAAGACCTTTCGGGAATCGTCGGACACCGCTTCATCTACACCTACGCCAACGGCTGGCAGTACGAGATGTACGTCAAGAACGCCACCACCATCGACTACCGCATCCATTCCGGACATGTGGGCGGCCGCTGGGTCAAGGGGCAGCAGGTGAACCTCGTCCAACTGGACGACGACAACTACAAAGTCTCCTGGACGGAACCCACCGGCACCTGCGTGGCCGTCAACGTGCTGCCCGCCAAGCGCCGCATCCACGGCGTGATCTTCTTCCCGCAATGGGTCCGCATGCACGGCGAGCGCACCGTCTGCTTCCAGAACGAACATCTCGACGAGATGCGCGACTACCGGGACCAGGGCCCGACCTACCCAATCTACGAAGTCCCCGAATTCGCCTACATCACCCTGTTCGAGTACGTCGGGACCGACGACGAGACGGTGATCGACACCGCGCCCGAAAACCTGCCGCCGGGGTGGTCCGACCGCACCGGCTGACGGAGCATTGTTGCAACTCGTACTCTCAGAATGAGAGAATATGGTTCTCATGAAATGCGGGTGGCTTCCGTCCGCATTGCGCTCGCCGAACTGGAGAAACCCGTGCCCGAAGCCGTCATCGTGTCCGCCCTGCGCACCCCCATCGGCACCGCCCGCAAGGGGACGCTGCGCGATACCAGCGCGTTCGATCTCGCCCACCACGTGGTCAGCGAGGCGGCCCGGGATCTCGACACCGCGCGGGTCGACGACGTGATCCTGGGCGAGGGCCTCTACGGCGGCGGAGTCGTCGCCCGCCACGCCGCCATCACGGCGGGCCTGCCGCATGTGCCGGGGCTGGCCAACAACCGGCACTGCGCGGCCGGTCAGGCGGCGGTGCAGGGCGCCGCGGCAAGTGTGCGCGCCGGGATGGATCAGCTCGTCATCGCCGGCGGCGTGAACTCGGCGTCCACGTCCCCCCGGTCGCGCATACAGGTCGACGGGGAATGGGTCGACTGGTTCCCGCCGACCCACCCGGACCGCCCCGACGCACCCAACATGGACATGTCGATCACCGTGGGCTGGAACGCCGCGGTCAAGGCGGGCGTGAGTCGCGAGGAGATGGACGCGTGGGCGCTGCGGTCGCACCGCAATGCCATCGCCGCGATCGACGAGGGGCGCTTCAAGGAAGAGGTCGTCCCGATCGAGACGCCACACGGGCTGTTCTCGGTCGACGAGCACCCGCGCCGCGACACCACCATGGAGAAGCTCGCCGCGCTCAAGCCGCTGCATCCGGAGATCGAGGGCTTCTCGATCACCGCGGGCAACGCCTGCGGCGCCAACGATGGTGCCGCCGTGCTGACCATCGCGAGCGACGCCCTCGGCCTGCCCGCGCTGGCCACCGTGCGGTCCTGGGCGTCCGTCGGCGTCGATCCGGCCATCACCGGTTTGGCGCCCGTCGAAGCCATACCGAAAGCACTTGCACGGGCGGGGCTTTCGATCTCGGATGTGGACCTGTTCGAAATCAACGAGGCGTTCGCGGCGATGTGCGTGGCCACCATCAAGCTGCTCGACCTGGACCCCGAGAAGGTCAACGTCAACGGTAGCGGCTGCTCGCTGGGACACCCGGTTGCGGCAACCGGGGCCCGGATGCTGGTCACATTGGTGCACGAATTGCGCCGCCGCGGTGGCGGAATAGCGGTGGCGGCCATGTGCGCGGGCGGTGGAATGGGTTCCGCGACGGTCATCGAGGTCGCTGCGCCATAATGCGCACATGACGATCGCCGACCTGATTGCGGGAGCGCGCAACGGATCTCCGCGCGCAGCGGGTCGGCTGCTCAGCCTCGTCGAAAGCGACCAGCGGGACGAGGTGCTGGCCAGCATCGGGCCGGCAACCGCGGTCGACGTCCGCGTCATCGGCATCACCGGGCCGCCGGGCGCGGGCAAGTCGACGACGGTCGGTGCCCTGGTCGGCGCCTACCGCGAACGCGGGAGCCGGGTGGCCGTGCTGGCCGTGGACCCGTCGTCGCCGTTCAGCGGCGGGGCGCTGCTGGGCGACCGGATCCGAATGACCGCACATATCAACGACTCCGACGTCCTGATCCGTTCGGTGGCGACCCGCGGTCACATCGGGGGGCTGGCCGCCGCGGTTCCCGCGGCCATCCGGCTGCTGGGTGCCATCGGATATGACGTGGTGCTGCTCGAGACGGTGGGAGTGGGCCAGTCGGAGATCGAAATCGCCGCCGTCGCCGACCCGACCGTCGTCATCCTCAATCCGGGCGCGGGGGACGCGGTGCAGGCGGCCAAGGCGGGCGTGCTCGAGGTTGCCGACATCGTCGCGGTGAACAAGGCCGACCGGGAGGGCGCCGAACAGACCGTGCGGGATCTGCGCGCCGAGACCAAAGCCCCGATCGTCAGCCTCATCGCCGCCCGCGGCGAGGGCATCGCCGATCTGGTTTCCGCCATCGAAGACCATCACCGAACCGACAGCCGGCAGCGACGGTTGGCGCGGGCTCGAGCGCAAATCCTGTCGATGGCGCAGACCCGGCTGCGGACCCAGCCGGGTCTCGACCGGCTCGCGGAGGCGGTGGTCGACGGTCACGACGATCCGTACACGGCCGCCGAAAAGTTGTTGTCTCCCACGCCCGAGTAGATACTCGTTGGTCTTGATTTGCCCAGCGTCACTGTGTTGCATGAACTCATGACACGTTCCGCCGATGAGCTGGTGACCGACTTCTGCAAACGCTGGGCGTCCCCCGATCCGGACGAGCTGTCGGGGTATTTCACGGAAGACGCCGTCTACCACAACATCCCGATGGATCCGGTGCGGGGTCGCGAGGCGATCAAGGAATTCATCGCGGGCTTCCTCGCCGCATTCGACGGCATCGACTTCAACGTGCACCGGCAGGTCAGCGACGGCACGTTGGTGATGAACGAGCGCACTGACGTGATGCGCCGGAAGGATGGCGGGACGTTCCCGTTGGCGGTGATGGGTGTCTTCGAGGTGCACGACGACCGGATCGTCGCGTGGCGCGACTACTTCGACATGGGCGCGATCACCAGCGCGTTCAGCTAGGCGTCCCAAATCTGGCCGGCAACTCGACGGAAGTTCCCGCCCAGTACGGCATGGATGTCGGCAACACTCCATCCGCGACCACGCAGATGGTCTTCGAGCCCCAGAAAAGTCTCGGGCGGCATCCACTGGATCGGACCCCAGCGGGTGTAGCTGTCGTCGAACAAGTGCGGGTTGCGCACGACCTCGTCGACGAAATCGGCGAAATCGAACGAGAAGTCGGTGCTGACGCCGACGTGGTCGATGCCGACGAGCTCGACGGCATACTCGAGATGCCGTGTCATCGCCTCGAGCGTGGGGGTGTTGGGCCCCAGGAAAATGCCGACGCCGGTGATTCCGATGACCCCGCCGGTGGCGGCGCACGCCCGGGCCTGGTCGTCGGTGATGTTGCGCGGGTGATCCCAGAGCGCGCGCATGCAGGAGTGGCTGTAAACGACTGGGCCCGTTGAGACCTCGCACATATCCAATCCGGTGCGGGCGCTGCAATGCGATCCGTCCGGAACGACGCCGACGTCGTTCATCTCCGAGACGAGTAAACGGCCCCACGCGGTGAGCCCGCCGTCCGTGGCGTCCAGGCAGCCGCTGCCGGCGCGGTTGGCCTGGTTGTAGGTGGGCAGCAGCGTGCGCACACCGAGGCCCATCAACGCCGCGAGGTTGTCGAGGTCACCGTCGAGCGGCGCGGAATCTTCCAGGTCGAACGCGACCGCGATTCGACCGGCACGGCTGATCGCGTCGACCTCAGCGACATTGGCCGCCAACTCCAGGTCCGGGTGGGCCTCGACCGCGGCGCGGTAGTGCCGCAGCAGCGCCACCGTGTCGTCGAAGGAATGCGGCGCATACCCGGCGTTGACCGACAGGAACGCGCCGCCGTCGCGCCGGTACCGGGTCAGCGGGTGGACCTCGGCGCCGGTCTGCAACGGCAGGCAGGTGTGTTGGTCCCACAAAAGTGACATTGCGAATGCCGTTAGTCGAGCAAGCGCTGGCGCATCGCCTCGGCGACGGCCGCCGCCCGATCGTTGACGCCGAGCTTCTCGTAGAGGCGTTGCACGTGGGTTTTGACCGTCGAGGGCGCTATGTACAACTCGCCCGCGATCGCCGGGATGCTTTGACCGCGCGCGATCCGGCTGAGCACCTCGCGCTCCCGCTCGCTCAGCACGGGTGCCGTTGGCGCCGCGCGCTGGCGGATTTCCCCGGCAAGCCCCCCGACGAGTGACGGCGCCACCACATCGCGACCATTGGCGCAATCGAGCACGGCCTTGACGATTTCGGTGCGGGTCGAGTCCTTCAGCACGAACCCGGCGGCGCCCTGCTGCAGCGCCTGGTACACAATCGCCGGCTCGTCGTGGGCAGAAATCAGCAACACGCGAGTCGGCAAGTCGTTGCTTCGGACGGCCTCCGCCACCTGCGCGCCATCCATGCCCGGCATCTTGTAGTCCAGCAACGCGACGTCGGGCAGGTGGGCCTTGATCAATTCCAGCGCGGCCTGGCCGTCGTCCGCCTCGCCGACGACATTGACCGAACCGCTCGACGAGAGCGCCCGGACCACACCCTCACGAAAGAGCGGGTGGTCATCGCCAACGACCACACGCACTTTCTCGGCCGCCGCGGAGCCGACCATGGCGATGAGTTTAACCGTTCACCGAAAGGAGCCTTTCGCAATTAGCCGACGATACGGCGCGGATTTCGCATTTGCCGCAAGAACCACAATTCGGACGGTCGCCGTGCGTACGGTGTTTTGGTGGCGGTGACTCGCGACGTCGAACTGGATCGGGTGCGCAGGGCCCACCAGTTGCGTTCGTATCGATTCGCATCGGTTCTTCGGATCGGTGTGGTGGGGCTGATGGTTTTCGCCATGGTCATCGGAACTTACCGATCCGAATGGGCCCAACAGACGGTGTTGGTCGTGATGTACGCGGTGGCCGCGCTGTGCGCGCTGATATTGGCGTTTGCCCCTTTCCGCCGCGGGGCCGGGATTGGCCGGTTCTCCGAGGTGGGCCGATTGGAGCCATTTGCATTCACCGTCATTGACATAGTGACCTTGACGGTCTTTCAGTTGTTGTCCACCAATGGGATCTACCCGCTGCTGATCATGACGATGCTGCCGATCCTGGTCGGTCTCGACGTGTCCTCGCGCCGCGCCGGGGTGGTGCTGGCGTTTTCGATGGGTGGGTTCGCACTCGCGGTGCTCGAAGACCCGGAGATGGTGAAGGACATCGGGTGGGCGCAGGCCGCTTTCCGGTTCGTGCTGTACGGATTCCTGTGTGCCACAGCGTTCGTGGTCGTTCGCATCGAAGAGCGGCACACCCGCTCGGTCGCCGGTCTGAGCGCGTTGCGCGAGGAGTTGCTTGCCCAGACGATGACCGCCTCCGACCTATTGCACCGCCGGATCGCCGGATCCATTCACGACGGGCCGCTGCAAGACATCCTGGCGGTGCGCCAGGACATCGTCGAGCTGGGTGCGGCCTTCCCCGGCGACGCGCGCGTCGCACGCGCGCTGACCGGGCTCCAGGACGCTTCGAAGCAACTGCGGCAGGCAACTTTTCAGTTGCACCCTGCCGTGCTCGAACAGGTCGGTCTGGCCGCGGCGGTGCAGCAGTTGGCCTCCGACACCGCGCAGCGCTCGGGCATCGACGTCTCCACCGACATCGACTACCCGATCCGCAACGAGATCGACCCGATGGTCTTCGGTGCGGTGCGCGAATTGCTGTCCAATGTGGTGCGGCACTCGCGGGCGAGCCACGCGTCGGTCACCATTGGAATCACCGACGGAACATGCGTTTTGCAGGTTCAGGACGACGGGGTGGGGCTCACCGGCGAGGCCATGGCGCGCCGCCTGGGGGAGGGCCACATCGGTTTGGCGTCGCATCGGGCCCGGGTGGAGGCCGCAGGCGGGACGTTCGTCTTCCTCGACTCACCCGCGGGCACCCATGTCCGGGTGCAGCTACCGCTGCGGTAGCCAACCCGCTACTGCAGGTCGACGGATTTCCCGGTCGCGGCCGCATGACCCCCCCGATACCCGAAAACCATTGCCGGGCCGATGGTTCCACCCGCACCGCCATAGGCCCGTCCGGTCACACCGCCCATGGCGTTGCCGGCGGCGAACAGGCCCGGTATCGGGTCGCCGCCTACGTGCAGCACCCGGGCGTCGGCGTCGGTGCGCGGGCCGCCCTTGGTCCCCATGGCACCGATGGACACCGGCACGGCGTAGTACGGTGCGGTGTCGATCGGGCCGAGCGTCTTGCCGGCGAGCGTGGTGGCCGTGTCGTCTCCCCAGTAGCCGTCGTACGCGCTGGAGCCGCGGCCGAAGTCGGGGTCGGCGCCGGCGGCCACATTCCGGTTCCAGTTCTCGATGGTGCGGGCGAGGCCGTCGGCGTCGATGCCGGTCTTGGCGGCCAGCTCGGCGAGATCCGCGGATTCGCAGAACCAGTCCGGAACCGCTTGCCCCGGTTCGACACCCAGGAAGCCATAGCGTTGCAGGTGGACCGAGTCGAACACCATCCATCCGCGGTCGTTGACATACCCGCCGCGCGGGTCGAGGTACTGGAACGCGCCGGCCATCGAGTTGTAGTCGGATGCTTCGTTGACGAACCGACGCCCGGCGGAGTTGACGATGATGCTCCGCGGTCGGGTGCGTTCCAGCCGGACGCTGCGGCTTCGCGGCTTTCCTTCGATGGTGTCGCCCGGGATCTGGACGATCGGTACCCACCAGGCTTCACCCATGTTGGCCAGATCCGCTCCGTGAGACATCGCCATCCGAAGCCCGTCCCCGGTGTTGTACGGCGGGGAGACGGCGCCGTGCATGGGACCGCGCAGAAATGCTTGGGTGAGAACGGGATCCCATTCGAAGCCGCCGGTTCCCAGGATGACTCCGCGGCGCGCGCGCACCCGGATGGTCTGTCCCGGCAAGGCGATCTGGACTCCGGTGATCTCCCCGGCATCGGCGATGAGCTGCTCGGCGCGGGCCCCGACGCGGACCGTCGCGCCGGCCTCCAGCGCGCCGCTGAGGAGGCCCGCGATCAGGGCGGCGCCGGCGACGCACAGTTTGCCGGGTTGTTCGTCGGCCGCCGCGTCCAAGCGCGACGCGTGCAACCGCGCCAGCGTCTCGGCGTCAAATCCCACGTTGGAAAAATCGATCGGAAACGCCGTTATCCGGGTTGCCCACTCGCCCAATCGATTCAGGTCGAATGGAGCCGGGATGTGCGATCGTCCGCCGCCCGGCCGCCCCCCGGGCAACTCGGGCCGGTAGTCGGGGAATCCGGTGGCGATCTCGAAGCGCAGCCTGCTGTTGGTCTCGACGAAGTCGAGCATCGCCGGGCCGGTCCGCACGAACGTCTCGACCAATGCATCGTCCATCGCGCCGAGAGCTTGTGCGCGCAGGTATCGCAAGGCGTCCGCGACCGTCAATTCCCCTTCGGGAGAACGGTTATGGGCGGGAATCCACACCACGCCGCCGGACACGGCGGTGGTGCCGCCGACGGTGGGGGCCTTCTCGAAGACCTCCACCGACGCACCGGCCACCGCTGCCGTCAGCGCGGCGGTGAGGCCGGCGCCTCCGGTGCCGAGCACGACGACATCGACTTCACGGTCCCACGACATGGACGGTTATCCCTTCGGCTCAGTGGCTAGCTCAACAGCTCCGACAACTGCTTTGCGGCGGTGATGACCGCGTCCTTGCCGCGCATCACGACGTCCTCACGGTGCGAGATGAGGTTGATGCACGTCGGCGGGGACGGCGGGGGGCGGTTGACCGGGACGGCCAAACCGTAGGTGTTCGGTTCGATCTCGCCGTAGGTGATCACCCAGCCGCACTCGCGAGTTTTCGCGACCAGGTCTCGCTCGCCCGGGCGCGGCGGCATGTTCGCGAGCAAGGCGATTCCCGCGGCGCCGCGGTCCAAGGGATATCGACTGCCCTCGTGGAAGGACAGTTGATAGGCGACATGACTGGGCACGATCACCGCGACCGCCACCTGCTGATCGCCCTCGGCGATGAGCAGTGACACGGTGGTGCTCAGGTCGTCCGCCAGCGCGCGCAGGATCGGCAGGCTGACCTGTCTTACGTTGCGATCGAACGACGCGCCGAGCACCGCCAGGCCGGCCGCGGGCCGGTAACGCCCGTCTTCTCCCTTGGCCACCAACCGAAAGTCGGTGAGCGTGCCAAGCAGTCGATAGGCGATGGTGCGATGCACCCCGAGCTGGTCGGCCAGTTGCTGCATGGTGAGCCCGTTCGGGGAATCGGCGACCAGCTGCAGCGCCGTGAGCCCCCTGGCCAGCGTCTGGGAGCCGGTCATGACCTTGACAGACCCTCGTGGGAGAGCGAAGCTCTATAGATAGCGCACATCAGTGTGCGATATTAGCACACGGCATAGGCCAAAGACGAGAACGAAATTTCCCACTACCAGCAGGCGTGAGAGGAACCGTGGCGGAATTCGAGAGCATATGGAGCGATCTCCAGGGTGTCGCGTTTTCGCAGGGCTACCTCCATGCCGGGGGAGTGCGCACCCGCTACCTGCGCGCCGGGGATTCGGGCAAGCCGGTGCTGGTGTTCCTGCACGGATCGGGTGGCCACGCGGAGGCATACGTTCGGAACCTGGCGGCGCACGCCGAGCATTTCTGGACGTGGTCCATCGACATGCTGGGCCACGGCTACACCGACAAACCGGGTCACCCACTGGAGGTCGGCCACTACGTCGACCACTTGCTGGAGGTGCTGCGCGCCATCGGGATCGATCGCGCCAGCCTGAGCGGTGAATCCCTCGGCGGCTGGGTGGCGGCGCGCGCCGCCATCGACCATCCCGACGCGGTCGACCGACTGGTCCTCAACACCGCCGGCGGCTCGCAGGCCGATCCGGCGGTGATGCAGCGGATCATCACGCTGTCGATGGCGGCCGCCGAGAACCCGACCTGGGAGACGGTGCAGGCGCGGATCAAATGGCTGATGGCCGACAAGTCCAAGGACTACGACGACCTGGTCGCCAGCCGCCAACGGGTATACCGCCAACCGGGATTCGTCGACGCCATGCGCGACATCATGGCGCTGCAGGATCCCGAGATCCGGGCCCGCAACATCATCTCCCCGGACGAATACGGCTCGATCACGGCGCCGACGCTGGTGCTGTGGACCAGTGATGACCCGACCGCCGACGTGACCGAGGGCCAGCGCATCGCGTCGATGATTCCCAACGCGCGCTTCGAGCTGATGCCCGGCTGCGGTCACTGGCCACAGTACGAGGACGCCAAGACCTTCAACCGCCTGCATCTCGACTTCCTGCTGGGCCGGTGATGGTCGCCGTGGAGCGGGACGCACCGGTCGACGCCGAGGTCCTCGTCGTCGGTGCCGGCCCGGTGGGGCTGACGCTCGCCAATATCCTTGGCCTGCAAGGCGTCCGCACGCTGGTGGTCGACGAACGGGACACGCTCATCGACTATCCACGCGGAGTCGGGCTGGACGACGAGGGGCTGCGCACCTTCCAGTCGATCGGCCTGGTCGACCGCATCCTGCCGCACACCGTCCCGAACCAGATCCTTCGCTTCGTCGACGCCAAGCGTCGCGTGCTCGCCGAAATGGCACCGCCCGATGCGCGGTTCGGCTGGCCGAAGCGCAACGGGTTCGTGCAGCCGCTCGTCGACGCCGAATTGCTGCGCGGTCTGGACAGGTTCCCCCACGTCGAGGTGCGGTGGGAACGCCCCATGACGGCCTGCCGGCAGGACGGCGACGCGGTCACCGTCGAGCTAGGCGGCGACGGCGGCGCATCCACGACGCGGGCCCGCTACGTCGTCGGCTGCGACGGCGGCCGCAGCATGACCCGGCGCATGATGGGCGTGTCGTTCGACGGCACGACCTCCTCGACGCGCTGGCTGGTGGTCGACGTCGCCAACGATCCGCTCGGCCACCCGAACAGTGAGGTGGGAGCCGACCCCGAACGCCCCTACGCGTCGATCTCGATCGCGCACGGAATTCGCCGCTTCGAGTTCATGATTCACGCCGACGAGTCCGACGAGCAGGCCGAGGATCCGGCGTTTCTGCGGCAGATGCTGTCGCGGATGGTGCCACACCCCGACCAGGTCGACGTGATCCGGCGTCGCGTCTATACCCATCACTCGCGGATCGCCGGCGCGTTCCGTTCGGGCCGGCTGCTGTTGGCCGGGGACGCCGCACACCTGATGCCGGTATGGCAGGGGCAGGGCTACAACAGCGGGATTCGCGACGCGTTCAACCTGGGCTGGAAGCTCGCCGCGGTGGTGCGCGGCCTGGCCGACGACGCACTGCTGGATACCTACGACATCGAGCGCCGCAAGCACGCGCGGGCGATGATCGACCTGTCCACAATGGTCGGCCGCGCGATCTCCCCGACCAACCGCCGGGTGGCCGGTCTCCGCGATGTCCTGGTGCGCTCGGCGTCAATTGTGCCTTCGCTCAAGCGGTATGTGCTGGAGATGCGGTTCAAGCCGATGCCGCGTTACGACCAGGGGGCCGTCGTGCACACGGAGCCCGGCCGGGCCGACCCGCCGGTCGGCACGCTGTTCATCCAGCCCCGGGTCGACACCCGTACCAAACAGGATGTGTTGCTGGACGACGTGCTGGGCAACTGGCTGGCCGTGGTGTGCTGGAACAACAACCCGCGCAAGATTCTCGGGGGCGAGGCGTTCGAGAGTTGGAAAGCCTTGGGCGCGAAGTTCTTTGCGGTACGCCCGCTGACCCAACTGCACTGGGATGGGCATGACGACCCTGACGTCGTGATCGTCGGGGACCGCAACGGCGGGCTGAAGGCGTGGTTCGACACCCATCGGGAATCGGTGTTGTTCCTGCGGCCAGACCGGTGCATCGCCGGTGCATGCATCGCCCAGCGCGCGCCCGAGCTGAGCGCCCGCCTCTTCGACGCGCTCGCTCTCAAGCCGGGAGGGGGTGAATTGCCAAGTGACACTGGCTCTGTGCTGTATGTCGCACAGCCCACTGCTGAATCTTCCGGGGCCGTCGCGGGACCTGCTTGACGACATCGAAGGCGCGATCGCGAAGGCACGAGACTTCGTGGCGGACTACCGGCCCGATGTCGTCGTGACCTTCTCCCCGGACCACTACAACGGGTTCTTCTACAAGGTGATGCCGCCGTTCTGCATCGGCACCAGCGCCAACGGCGTCGGGGACTACGGCACCTACGCCGGGCCGCTGGACGTCCCGGAAGACCTTGCCAACGAATGCGCCAACGCTGTTCTGGGCGCCGGGGTCGACGTGGCGGTGTCGGCCAGCATGGACGTCGATCATGGCACCGTGCAGCCGCTGGAAAAGCTCTTCGGCAACGCGACTGCGCGCCCGGTGATCCCGATTTTCCTCAACGCGGTCGCCGCACCGCTGGGGCCGCTGCACCGGTGCCGGGCGCTGGGCACCGCGGTGGGCAACTACCTGGCCACCTTGGACAAGCGGGTGCTGCTGTTGGGGTCGGGGGGACTCTCCCACAGCCCACCGGTGCCGACGCTGGCGACCGCGGCCGCCCCAGTGCTGGAGCGGATCGTGCATGGCCGACCGATGACGCCGGAGCAGCGGCAGGCCCGGCAGCTCGCCGTGATCGACGCGGCCAAGACGTTCGCGGCCGGCGAGAGTGCTCTCCAACCGCTCAACCCGGCGTGGGACCACCGATTCCTCGAGATCATCGACAGCGGAAGGCTTTCCGAGCTCGATCAATGGTCGAACTCGTTTATCGCCCGCGAGGGCGGCAGCTCCGCCCAGGAGATCAGGACGTGGGTGGCGGCGTTTGCGGCCCTGGAGGCCGTCGGGGCGTACCGGACGACGTTGCAGTACTACAAACCGGCTCCCGAACTGATCGCAGGTTTCGCCATCCGGACGGCAGTGCCGCAATGACTTCTTCGTTGCCCGGCGCCCCGGACGTCTTCGACCACATCGTCGAGGTGCTCGTCGTCGGCTCGGGCGGCGGCGGCATGACCGCGGCGCTGACCGCGCACGCGTCGGGGCTGGACGCCCTGGTGGTGGAGAAGTCCTCCCACTTCGGTGGCTCCACCGCCCTTTCGGGCGGGGGCATCTGGGTTCCCGGAGCACCGGCGCAGCGCAGGGAGGGCTACGCCCCGCCGCCCGAAGGGGTGGTCGAGTACCTCCGGCAGATCACCGACGGTCTGGTCGACGAGGCACGGATACGCCAGTACGTCGATTCGGCGCCGAGAATGCTAGAGTTCCTGGAGAACCTTTCCGGCTGGTTCGAGTTTGTCTGGAAGCCGGGGTATGCCGATTACTACCCGGAGCTGCCCGGCGGCTCCGAGCT
Organism: Mycobacterium sp. IEC1808; assembly: GCF_002101935.1. NCBI lineage: Bacteria > Bacillati > Actinomycetota > Actinomycetes > Mycobacteriales > Mycobacteriaceae > Mycobacterium > Mycobacterium sp. IEC1808. The sequence continues at coordinate 177,365 of NZ_LQPV01000006.1, forward strand.
TGGCAGCACGATCAATGTGCCGCCCATCGACCTGCGCCGACTGGGCCCCGACGAGCAAAAGCTGCTGGCGCCGTTGGCGCTCGCGCCGAAGGGAATCTGGCTGGGCCCCAAGGAGCTTCGGACCTTCTACCGGATCAGACAGTCCTGGGCCGGCAAGGGCGTGCTGTTGAAGCTGATTGCGCGGATGGTCCGGGCCAGAGTGTTCGGTGAGCGGATGGCGGCGATCGGCCAGTCGTTGGCCGCCCGGCTCAGGCTGGCGATGCGGGAACGCGGTGTCCCGCTGTGGCTGGACTCGCCGATGGTCGAATTGCTCACCGACGCGAGCGGCGCGGTGACCGGGGTCGTGGTGGAGCGCGACGGCGCCACCCAGCGGGTCGGCGCGCGGCGGGGGGTCATCCTGGCTTCGGGCGGCTTCGACCACGACCTCGCCTGGCGCAAGGAACAGCTGCCGGTCATCGAGCAGGATTGGAGCTTCGGCAACCCCGCCGCCATGGGCGACGGCATCCGCGCGGGCGAGAAGGTCGGCGCCGCAACCGAACTACTGGACGAGGCGTGGTGGTTCCCCGCGATCCAATGGCCGGACGGCCGAATGCAATTCATGCTCAACGAGCGGATGATGCCCGCACAGTTCATCGTCAACGGCGACGGGAAACGCTTCATCAACGAGGCGGCGCCCTACATGGACTTCGGCCACGCCATGATCGACGGCCAGAGGTCGGGGGTGACCCACATCCCGTGCTGGCTCATCACCGATCACCGTTCGTGGAATCGCTATGTCATCGGCGGCCATCTCCCGATCCCGAAGATCCCTGGCGCGCCGGTACCCACCGGCCGTAACGTTCCCGCCGCCTGGCTGGAATCGGGCGTGGTCAAAGCGGCCATGACGTGGGACGAAATGGCCGCCAAGATAGGAGTACCGCCACGTCAACTTTCCGAAACCGCAAGCCGCTTCAACGAACTCGCGCGCAAAGGCCACGACGACGATTTCAACCGCGGCGACAGCGTCTACGACAATTACTACGGCGATCCGACCTTGCCCAACCCGAACCTGTATCCGTTGGGCAAGCCGCCGTACTACGCATTCCGAATCGTCCTGGGCGACCTGGGTACCTCGGGTGGCCTGCGTGTCGACGAACATGCCCGCGTGCTGCGGCCCGACGGCACCGTGGTGCCGGGGCTCTACGCGGTGGGCAACACGTCCGCCCCGGTCATGGGCCGCAGCTATGCCGGTGCCGGGGCGACCATCGGCCCGGCTATGACGTTCGGCTACGTCGCCGCCAAACACCTTGCGGCCCAGCCTGACAAACAGACCCCTTAACTCATATGGGAGGTAATCAATGAAAATTTCGCTGTTCTACGAGTTCGCCCTGCCGCGTCCGTGGGCACCGGACGACGAACACGTCCTGTTGCAGGACTGCCTGGACGAGGTGGAGGCCGCCGACAAGGCGGGGTTCTCGACGGTCTGGCTCACCGAGCATCACTTCCTCGAGGAGTACTGCCATTCCACCGCGCCGGAGATCTTCCTGGCCGCGGCCAGCCAGCGGACCAAGAACATCCGGCTCGGGTTCGGGATCATGCACCTGCTGCCCGCGGTCAATCACCCCGCGCGGGTGGCCGAACGCATTGCGACCCTCGACCTGCTCTCCAACGGGCGCGTCGAGTTCGGCACCGGGGAGGGTTCCTCCGTCGGCGAACTCGGCGGGTTCGATGTCGACCCCGCCGACAAGCGCGCCCAGTGGGAGGAGGCCCTCGAGGTTTCGATCCGATGCATGATCGAGGAGCCGTTCACCGGTTTCAAGGGCGAGCAAATCCAGATGCCGCCCCGCAACGTCATTCCCAAGCCGCTGCAAAAGCCGCATCCGCCGGTCTGGGTGGCCTGCACGCGGCCGGCGAGCGTACAGATGGCCGCCCAAAAGTGCATCGGGGCACTGAGCTTCGCGTACACGGGTCCCGGGCCGCTGACCGACCGGGTCAACGGCTACTACAAGGAATTCGAGGAGAGCGGCGTGCCCATCACGCCACAAATCAACGCGAACATTCTGGCCATCGGTGGCGACCTGTCGATGATGGTCGCCAAGACGGAAGAGGAGGCCCTGCAGCGACTGGGGCAGGGCGGTGGATTCTTCTCGTTCGGGATCATGCACTACTACCTGACCGGGATGCACGTCCCCGGCCGGACCGGGGTGTGGAAACGGTACCTCGAAGAGGTCGAGAAGGACCCGACGCTGGCCTACGGCCCCGGACGCGGCGCGATCGGCTCCCCGGACACCGTGCGCGAATTCCTGCGCGGTTACGAGCAGAGCGGCGTCGACGAGATCATCCTGCTGCTCAACCCGCGCAGCCACGAGGGCACCATGGAATCCATCGAGCTGATGGGCAAAGAGGTGCTTCCCGAGTTCATCGAGCGAGACGCAAAGGCGGTGGCCGACAAGGCCAAACGGCTCGAGCCCGTCATCGAGAAGGTGGAGGCGCGGCGGCCGAAGTCGACGGCACCGCTGTTCGACGAAACGTACGCGTTCGGCGGCCTGCCCACCGGCCGTGACAAGTTCACCGCCAGCGAGATCCCCGAGGCCATGGCGGAGATCAACGAAGGCCGCGTCCAGGCCGCGCGACGCGCTAAGGAGCAAGAGAAGGGCAAGTGACGCCGGAAGCGGATTGAGCCGTGGGACAGATCGACGATCTGTGGCGTTACGACGGCCGCCGTGCCGTGGTGACCGGATGTGCCTCGGGCATCGGCGAGCACGTGGTGCGGCAGCTTAATGAACTCGGGGCCGACGTCGTCGGGCTGGACAAGCGCCGCCCGGCGTTCGAGCTCAACGCTTTTCACGAGGTTGACCTTGCCGATCCGGCCTCGATCGACCGGGCGGTGGCGTCCGTCGAGGGGCCCGTCGACGCGCTGTTCAACGTGGCCGGTGTCTCGTCCGGGATCGGCGACCCCCCGCTGGTCGTCACCATCAACTTCCTCGGACTGCGAATGCTCACCGAGGCGCTGATCGAAAAGATGCCCCCGGGGTCGTCGATTGTCAGCGTGTCGTCACTGGCCGCGGCGGCGTATCGCGACCACCTGGGGGCGGTGGCGCCGCTGCTGAACACCGCGACGATGGCCGAAGGCATCGACTGGTGTCATGCGCATCCGGATGCGTTGGCCGGCGGCGGCTACCAATTGTCCAAAGAGGCGATCATCCTTTACACCATGCGAAAAGCCGCACCCCTTGGCGCACGGGGCATCCGCATCAACTGCACCGGACCCGGCGTCACCGAAACCCCGATCCTCGACCAGCTGCGCACGGCGTACGGACAAGGCTTCCTCGACGACATCCCCAAGCCGCTGGGTCGCGTTTCGGAGCCGGCCGAACAGGCCTCGGTTTTGGTGTTTCTCAACAGCCGAGCGGCCAGCTACATTACCGGTCAGGTGGTGTGGGTCGACGGCGGAAACGTGGGCGCGTCGATTGCGCGCGAGCTCGAGAAAGGAGCGCCGTGGCCGACGTAACCGACTTTCGGCGAGTCGCTCGCGACGTCTGCAACTGGGGGCGGTGGGGAACCGACGACGAGCTGGGCACGCTGAACTTCATCACCGCCGACAAGGTCGCGCAAGCCGCGGGCCTGGTTCGGCACGGCAAGGTCTTTCCGCTCGGCGTGGACTTCGGCGCCTCGGGGCCGCAGGGCGCCTTCGAGTTTCGGCACAATCCCGTGCATGTCATGACGGTGGACGGTGGGGACGTCCACACGCTCACGAAATACGGTCCCGATTGGGCACGCAACCCGCTGGCCAAGCAACTGAGCGACTATATGACGGCCGACAATCCGTTCCGCTTCAACGACGACATGATCATCATGCCGTTGCAGGCCGCCAGTCAGTGGGATGCGCTGTCGCACGTCTACTACGACGGTCAGCTCTACAACGGCTTCCCGGCGGATTCGGTGACGAGCATGGGCGCCTTCCACTGTGGCATCGACAAGGTCGACGGCAAGGGCATCACCTCGCGCGGTGTGCTGCTGGACCTGGTCCGCCATCGCGGTGCACAGGTCTTCCTGGAGGCCGGAAACCCGATCACGCCCGAGGAACTCGATGACGTGGTTCGCGCGCAGGGGGCGACGATCGGCCGGGGCGACATCGTCTTGATCCGAACGGGTTGGTGGGCAAGGTTTCTGGAGACCGGCAACAAGCTGGAGGGCTACTCCGGATTGGACTGGCGGTGCGCTACGTGGCTGCACGATCACGAGATCGCGGCGGTCGCGGCCGACAACCTCCAGGTGGAGGACCTGGTCTCCGGAGTGGAAGGGATCACCTTCCCCTTGCATCTGCTTTGCCTGCGTGACATGGGGATGATGTTCGGCGAGTACTGGGACCTCACCGCGCTGGCGGACGACTGCGCGGCCGACGGCGTGTACGAATTCCAGCTCGTCGCGCCGCCCCTGAGAGTCGTTGGCGCCGTGGGTTCCCCGGTGAACCCGATCGCGATCAAGTAGACAAGGCGGGCGCTTGGAGATTCATCGCAAGACACTGCTGGTCGACGGCCTGCACACCAGCTATCTGGAGGCGGGCAAAGGCGACCCGGTGGTACTGCTGCACGGCGGCGAATTCGGCGCCAGCGCGGAACTCGGCTGGGAGCGCAACATTGCCGCCCTGGCCGCGCACTACCGAGTCCTGGCACCGGACCAGTTGGGGTTCGGGCAGTCGGCGAAGGTCATCGACTTCGTGGAAGGGCGCCGGATGCGGATTCGGCACGTGGCGCGATTCTGCGAGGAGCTCGAAGTCCACTCCGCGCATTTCGTCGGCAACTCGATGGGCGCCATCAACCTGCTCACCGACGCCACCTCGGACACGCCGCTGCTGCCGGTCCGCAGCCTGGTGATCATCTGCGGGGGAGGCGAGATCAAGCAGAACCGGCATTTCGACGCGCTGCAGCAGTACGACGCGACGCTGCCGGCGATGCGCCGCATCGTCGAGGCGCTGTTCCACGATCCCGGGTACCCGGCGGACGAGGACTTCGTGCGGCGCCGTTACGAGTCGAGCACCGCGCCGGGCGCGTGGGAGGCGGTGGCGGCGGCCCGATTTCGGCGGCCCGACGCCGCGCCATCCGCGACCCCGTCGAGCGCGCGCGCCTACGAGCGCATCACCGTGCCGACGCTCGTCATCGAAGGCGGGGACGACAAACTCCTCCCGCCCGGCTGGGCCGCTCAGATCGCGAAACAGATCGACGGTGCCCGATCGGTGGTCGTGCAAAAGGCCGGTCACTGCCCACAAATCGAACGGGCCGCCGCCGTCAACGAGTTGCTGCTCGACTTCCTCGCGACCGCCTGAGATCTAGAAGACGTACTCGAGCCGGGTCTGCATGCCGGCTTCCTGGTGATAGGTGTTGTGGCAGTGCAACTGCCACACGCCCGGGTTGTCGGCGACCAGCACGGCCTGCACCTTCTGCTTGGGCAACACGATGACGGTGTCCTTGCGGGGGCCGGGGCTGCCGTCGGCCTTGATCAGCTGGTAGGTGTGGCCGTGCAGGTGAATCGGGTGGTACATCATCGTGGTGTTGTCGAACGTGATCGTGGGCCGTTCACCCTCGCGGACGTGCAGCGGATCCGTCTGGCTGTAGGGTTTGCCGTTGATGGTCCAGTTGTACTGCATCATGTTGCCGCCCAACACCACCGGAAGGTCGAGGTCGGGCTGCGGTCGGCCCAGGTTGACGGGCGTTGTGGCAGTGAACATCTCGATGGTGCCGACCCGCTGCTTGAGTTCGGCCGGCTGAAACCCCGCGTCCGGTGGGCTGCCGGCCCCGGTGGACAGCAGCGCGCGCGCCAGGCCGTTTTTCCCTTCCGCGAGCGCGACCAGCGGGAAGACGCCGTCGGCGGCGGTGACGATGACGTCGTAGCGTTCGGCCATGCCGATGAGCAGGGCGTCGACCGGGGTGGGGACGACGGGGAAGCCGTCGGTGTGGGTGACCGTCATCGAATGGCCGGCCAGCGCGACGCGAAATGCGGTGTCCGATCCGGTGTTGATGAAACGGATCCTGATGCGCTGGCCGGGCTTCGCGGTGAATGTGTTGGGCGCCACCGGGATTCGGCCGTTGATCAGATAGTAAGGATAGTCGATGTCACCGGCGTCGCCGCCGAGCAGGTCGCTTCTGCCGCCGCCGTTCCCGGACATCCCGGAGGTGGACGTCGTCGAGGTCGGCGAGCCGCTCGGCGTCGTCGAAATGGTCGAGCTCGTCGTGGTCGTGGTCGTGAACATGTTCGACCTGCTGGGCTTGTTCGGGCCGGTTAGCTCGCCGTAGAGCTGCTGCGGACTCTTGCCGACGCCGTCGGTCCAATCGTCAAGGACAACAATCCATTCGGCGTCGTAGTCGCCCTCGCTGGGATCGTCGACGATGACCGGCAGATAAAGGCCTTTGTCGGCGTCCAGCCCAGTGTGCGGATGACCCCAGTAGGTGCCCGAATTCGGGACGGAGAACCGGTAGGTGAAATCCTGGCCGGCCGGGATGTTCGCAGTGGCCGGCGCGGCCCCGTCCATGTCGTTGCGCAGCGCGACGCCGTGCCAATGCACGGACGTCGCGGCGTCCAACCGGTTGGCGACCGTGACTTCGAGCTCGTCGCCTATCTTGGCCCGGATCAGCGGTCCGGGAATGCCGTTGCCATACGCCATCGTGCGCACGACCGGCCCGCCCAGATCGATATCTGTCAGCTGCGGCGTCAGGCTGGCGGTGACGGTGCGCCCGCTGTGTGGCCGGACCGCCTCGGCGGCGGCGATGGCGGCGGCCATTTGGGCGGACGTGCTCGACCCCTGGGACTTGGTTTGGCTGCAGGCCGCCAGCGCCAGGCCGCCGGCGATGCCGGCGGCCATGAAGCCACGGCGGGTGAGCCGCGTCGCGTCGAAGGGGACGGGCATGGAGCGCTCCTCGTCTCGGTCGAATCACCCCGGCGACTTATACCGTGCTCGGCGGTTGGCCGGAACGCAAGTACCGGCTGGTTATCGGGCGGCGCGGTAGATCTGGTGGGCGGGGATCGAGGCCACACCGAGTTCGGCCGCGACGGCGTCGACCGCGCGCCGGGCGACGTCGAGGTCCACCCGGCCGTCGGCGGTGAAGTGGGGGCCGATGTAACGCTCGTAATGGCGTCGGGCCTCATCGCGCGTCAGCCGGTTCAAAAACGATGCCAGGTAATCGATCGCAACATCGGGTCGGTCGGCCATCGTCTGCAGGGCGCGCCTGTTGGCCCGCACCACGGCCTGCACCGCCGGTCCGTCGATCGCCAGGCGTTCCGCATCCACCGCCACTCCGACGGTGGGGATCTGGAAGTGATCTCCCACCCACGCCAGCACGTGGAAGCCTTCCTCCTCGGCGACCTGCTCCGGGGCAAGAGTGCTACCGACATAGGCGGCGTCGATCGACTTGTCCCGCAGCCGCCGCAGATCCATCTGATAGTCGCCCGGGGACCGCACCACGCACTCAAGGTCGCGATCGGGATCAAGACCGTGCTGGCGCAACACGATTCGCGCGAAACAACCGGGTGCGGTGTGCGGCGCGTGTACGGCGAGCCGGCGCCCGCGAAGGTCCGCCATGGAAGGCACGTCGGCGCCGCCCAGAAACCAGAACAACGGGCGGTGGGTGTTGACGGTCAGCACCGCCCACTCGATGCCATGGGTCAACCGCGACAAGACGGCACGGCCGAGGCCGATCGTGGCGCAAGAGCGCAGACGTTCCGTGTCCCAAGCGATTCCGTCCCGCACGGCGACGTGGACACCCTCATCCGCAAAGCAACCCTCCTGGTCGGCGACGTAGGCGACAAGTTCCTCGTGGACGCCGCGCCCGACATAGGCCAGGTCGATCGTGTGCATGGCGGATTCAGTCCATCGCAAGTCCGCCGTTGACCGGCAGGTAGTGTCCGGTGGTGAAACCCGAATCCTCGCTTGCCAAGAACGCAATCGTCTTGGCCACCTCGTCGGGAGTCACGAGTCTTCCCATCGGTGAAGCCTCTCCGAGCTGACCCACCCGCTCCGGCGAAAGCTGCCCCGTCACCTTCGTTCCGCTGACGGTGGCCGGCGCGACCAGGTTCGCGGTGATCCCGTGCGGCGCCAGCTCGAGCGCGAGGTAGCGGACGAACTGGTCCAGGGCGGCCTTGGCCGTGCCCAGCGCGATCATCCCGTCGCGCGGACGCCGCGAGAGGCCGGTGCTGAGAAAGATCAGCCGGCCGTACTCGCGCGAAATCATGCCCGGCACAACGGCCTTCGTCAGCGAGTACGCGGCGTGCAGTTCGTTGTCCAGCTTGCCGCCGAGCTGTTCCCAGGTGAGGTCGGCGAACGAGGTGACGACGAACGGAATCAACGCGTTGTGCACCAGCACGTCGACCCCGCCCCAGCGTTGCGCGATTTCGGCGGCCATGGCGGAAACGTCACCCGGCGCGGTGACGTCGGCCCGAATGGCCACGGCCTCGCCGCCGGCCGATGTGATGCCGGCGACCACCTCGTCGGCCTGCTCGCCGCTGGCGCGATGGTTGACCACCACCCGAAATCCGCGTTCGGCGAGAACTCGTGCCGTCGCCGCACCGATGCCGCGGCTGGCGCCGGTGATCAATGCGACCCGAGGCATCAGCGTCGATCCCCCGCGTTGGCTTACTGCGCGCCGCTGGAGGTGTGGGAGGCCTTCCAGTCGCTGAACCGGGTGGGGTAGATCGTCGGGTCTTCGCCGTCGATCGGAACGATGCTCTGGTCGTCGAGCACCGCGCCGTAGTAGGGGGCCGTGGGATCGGTCACGACTTCGCGTGCGTCGCCGTCCGCGGCGAGGCTGGCGCGGGCGAAGTCGTCCATGCCCAGCTTTTCAGGACCGGCGATGTTGGTGATGCCGTTGGTCGGATCGCCGATCGCCGCTTGGGTGACGGCCGTGGCAACGTCCTTCGCGGCGATCGGCTGGAACGCCGCATGCGGCAGGTGAATGGTGTCGCCGTCGGCCGCCGAATCGGCGATCCCGCTGACGAATTCGAAGAACTGGGTCGCCCGCACGATCGAATACGGGACTCCCGATTCCTCGACCACCTTTTCCTGCGCGACCTTGGCTCGCATATAGCCGCTGTCCTGGGTACGGTCGGCACCCACGATCGTGAGCGCGACGTGGTGCTGCACACCGGCCTCGCGCTCGGCGTCGAGGAGGTTACGGCTCGAGGTGGTGAAGAAGTTCAGCACGGCATCGTCTTCCCAGGATGGCGAGTTGGCCACGTCCACCACGGTGTGTACGCCCGCCATAGCTTCCGCGACACCCTCGCCGGTGACGGCGTTGACGCCCGAGCTCGGTGAGGCCGAAATCGCCTCGTGTCCCATCTCGGTGAGGTTGGCGATGACCTGCGAGCCGATGAGTCCGGTGCCGCCGATAACCAAGACCTTCATGAAACGATCCCTCCCGAGGTAGCCGTGAAGTGGCGAACTCAGCATTGCACGTACGCGCGAACGCGGATAGGTGCCCAGACCCGGCACCGCTTAAATCACTTGCTTGACTTAACGCCGCGCACGCCGATTAACTCGTCGTGTGGTCAACGATCTGGCGGGCAAGGTAGCCATTGTCACCGGTGGCGCCTCGGGAATCGGTCGCGGCATCGTGGAGAAGTTTGTGGCCGAGGGTGCGCGGGTCGTCATCGCCGACGTCGAAACCGAAACGGGGGAGGCGCTGTCAACGAGCCTGGGACCCGACACCTTGTTCCGGCGAACGGACGTGTCCGATCCCGAGCAGGTGGGGTCGCTGGTAACCGCGGCTGCCGAGAAGTTCGGCGGCCTGGACGTCATGGTGAACAACGCCGGAATCTCGACCACCATGCATCCCCGATTCTTCGACGACGACTTGGCCGACTTCCACCGCGTCATGGCGGTCAACGTTCTCGGCGTGATGGCGGGTACCCGAGACGCCGCCCGGCACATGGCCGCCCACGGCGGGGGTTCGATCATCAACATCAGCTCGATCGGGGGAATCCAGGCCGGTGGCGGCGTGATGACCTACCGGGCCTCCAAGGCGGCGGTCATCCACTTCACCAAGTGCGCGGCAATCGAGTTGGCGCACTATGAGGTTCGGGTCAACACCATCGCGCCCGGCAGTATCCCCACCCCATTGGTGGCGAAGTCGGCGGCGAACATGGATCCGGAGCAGCTCGAGCGCTTCGAGGCGAAGATCCGCCAGACGATGCGGGACGACCGGCCGCTGAAGCGCGATGGCACCCCCGAGGACGTCGCCGAGGCGGCGCTGTACTTCGCCAGCGACCGGTCGCGCTACGTCACCGGAACGGTGCTGCCGGTGGACGGCGGGACGGTCGCGGGCAAGGTGATTCGGTCCAAGCGCAAGGAGTGAGCGCACCGGTCGGAGATATTTAAATCAAGCGCTTGACTTAAACTGGGGGCCGGGGTTGACTAGCAGGATGACCACCACCGCAGGCAGGGCCGTCCGCACCGAGCGGGCCAGCTCGACCCAGGAGGCGATCCTGGCGGCGGCCGAGCGGCTATACGCCGAGCACGGCATGTTCGCCGTGTCGAACCGCCAGGTCAGCGAGGCCGCCGGCCAGGGCAACAACGCGGCGGTCGGCTACCACTTCGGTACCAAGGCGGACCTGGTCCGGGCCATCGAGCAGAAGCACCGCGGGCCCGTCGAGCAGCTGCGCGAGCAGATGGTGGCCGAGCTGTTGGAGTCGGGCACCAAAGACGGGCGGGTCGCGCAGATGCGGGACTGGGTGGCCTGCCTGGTGCGCCCGCTCACCGACCACCTGGCGGAGCTGGGAAACCCCACCTGGTACGCGCGCTTCGCCGCGCAGGCGATGACCGACCCGGCCTACTACAACATCATCGTCAAGGGCGCGCTCAGCTCACCGTCGCTGGTGCAGGTGGTCGACGGCATCAACGGTTGCCTGCCCGACCTGCCGGCCGAGGTGCGATTCGAACGCAACATCATGGCCCGCAACGTGTTGATGCACACCTGCGCGGACCGCGAACGCGCGCTGGCGGCGGGTTCGACCATGCACCAATCGTCGTGGCGCGCCGCCGCATCCGGCCTTATCGACGCGATCGTGGGCCTGTGGCTGGCGCCGGTCACGCCGGACGAGTAGGGGCCCGCCGATGAAAGTTACTGTCGACCAGAACATTTGCGCGTCCTCGGGCAATTGCGTCATGAACGCGCCCGAGGTGTTCGACCAGCGCGACGACGACGGGGTCGTCGTGTTGCTCAATCCGAATCCGTCGGCCGAGCAGGCCGAGGGTGCGCGCCGTGCGGCCGCGGCGTGCCCCGCGCTGGCCATCCACATCGAGGAATGACATGTCGGACACACTGACGAGCACCGAGACCAGAGCGGATCCGCAGATCCCCGACTATCCGATGGCGCGCGATGCCACGTGCCCGTTCGCGCCGCCTCCGGACGTCATGGCGCTCGCCGAGGCAAAGCCGCTGTCCAGGGTTCGGATTTGGGACGGCAGCACACCGTGGCTCATCACGGGCTACGACCAAGTGCGGGAACTGTTTTCCGACTCCCGGGTCAGCGTCGATGACCGGGCGCCCGGGTTTCCGCACTGGAACGCGGGCATGTTGGCCACGGTGCACAAGCGCCCGCGGTCGGTCTTCACGTCCGACGGCGAGGAGCACACCCGCTTCCGGCGCATGCTGTCAAAGCCCTTCACCTTCAAGCGGGTTGAGGGATTGCGGCCCAACATCCAGCAGATCACCGACGACCACATCGACGCGATGCTGGCCGGACCCAAGCCCGCCGACATCGTCAGCGCCATCGCGTTGCCGGTCCCGTCACTGGTGATCAGCCAGATGCTCGGGGTGCCCTACGAAGACGCGGAGATGTTTCAGCACCATGCCACCGTCGGCCTCGCGCGGTATGCGACGGGGGAGGACACCGCCAAAGGCGCGATGAGCCTCCACAAATATCTGAGCCAGCTGGTCGAGGCGAAGATGGAAGACCCGGCGGAGGACGCGGTGTCCGATCTCGCGGAGCGGGTCAAGGCCGGCGAGCTGAGCGTGAAAGAGGCCGCCCAGCTGGGTACCGGGTTGCTGATCGCCGGGCACGAGACGACCGCCAACATGATCGGGCTCGGCGTGCTTGCGCTACTGGAAAATCTCGACCAGTTGGCCGTCATCCGCGACGCCGACGACCCCAAGATTGTCGCCAATGCGGTCGAGGAGCTGTTGCGTTACCTCAGCATCATCCAGAACGGCCAGCGCCGGGTGGCCCTGGAAGACATCAGCATTGCCGGAGAGGTCATCCGCGCCGGTGAAGGAATCATCATCGACCTGGCCCCGGCGAACTGGGATCCGCACGCCTTCACCGAGCCGGATCGGCTGTACCTGCACCGGTCCGGGGCCGATCGCAATGTCGCGTTTGGTTATGGCAGGCACCAGTGCGTGGGACAACAGCTGGCCCGGGCGGAGCTGCAGATCGTCTACCGGACGTTGTTCCGCCGCATCCCCACTCTCGCGCTGGCGATCCCGTTCGAGGAAGTGCCGTTCAAGGAGGACCGGCTCGCCTACGGCGTATACGAATTGCCGGTCACCTGGTGAAATCTTTTTCCAAGCAGCCCGAAGTGCCGATCCGAACGGAGAGTCAACGATGACGACACAGACCAGCGCCCCGTCGCTCTACCCGCCCCAAGGCTTCGGCGCACCGAAGGATCGCCGTGGGCACGCCGACGGGGTCAACGTGGGCCTGCCGGAGGGCACCGTGGTGTTCTCGGCGGACAACCACATCTCCCTGGCCGACGACATTTTCTACCAACGCTTCCCCGACGAGTTCAAGGAGAAGGCCCCGCGAATCTGGTACGAAGACGGCGCCTACCAGGTCGGGCGGAAGGGACAATCATTCCTCCCCGGCGACTTCAGCGCGGTGCTCATGCAGTACGACGACCTGCCCGGCGCCGCGAGCACCAACATCGAGGCCCGGATCCAGGAGCTGCACGACGACGGCGTCGACAAGGAACTGGCATTCCCCAACGCGGTGCTCGCGCTTTTCCACTACCCGGACAAGCAACTTCGCGAACTCACGTTCCGCATCTACAACGAGTACATCGCCGAACTCCAGGAACGCTCGAGCGGCCACTTCTACGGCGCCGGCCTGATCAACTGGTGGGACCCGAAGGGCACGCGCAAGACGCTGGGCGAGCTCAAGTCGTTGGGAATCAAGACGTTCCTGATGCCGCTGAATCCGGGCAAGGACGACGACGGCAATCCCATCGACTACTCGAGCACGTCCATGCGCGCCGTCTGGGACGAGATCGAGGCCTCCGGCCTGCCGATCACCCATCACATCGGCGAAACCCCGCCGAAGAGCCCGTGCGAGTTCAACAGCGTCGTCGTCGGGATGATGATCAACATCGACGGGTTCCGGGAGACGTTCTCCAAGTACATCTTCGGCGGCATCCTCGACGATCACCCGAGCCTGCGGATCGGGTGGTTCGAGGGCGGAATCTCATGGGTTCCCTGGGCGCTGCAAGACGCCGAGCACCTGGTGGCCTCGTACCAGCACATGTTCAACCGGCCGCTGCAGCACGACGTGCGCTACTACTGGGACAACCACATGAGCGCCTCGTTCATGGTGGACCCCCTGGGCCTTGAGCTGATCGACAAGATCGGCGTCGACAAGGTCATGTGGTCCAGCGACTACCCCCACAACGAAAGCACCTACGGCTACTCGGAGAAGTCACTGGCCGCGGTCGTCGAGGCCGTCGGACCGGAGAACGCGGCGCGGATCGTCAGCGGCAATATCACCAAATTCCTGGGCCTGTAGGGGTGGCGTAATGACGACGCTGGCACAGTCGGACGCCGGCCTGGTGCTCCCCGAGACCCCGGATTTGGCCCGGATGCGTCGCGAGACCGGCGCGCGATTGCGCACGGCCATGGCGGAACGCGGTGTCGACGCGATGGTCCTGCTGGGCAACAACGCGGTGGTGTACGCCACCGGAACCAGTTGGCCGCTGGGTGATGCGGGCCTGTCCTACGTCGAGCGGCCGGTGGCCGTGGTGCTCGGCGACGACGAGTGGCCGCACCTGTTCCTGCCGTTCCGTGAGGGCGTCGCGCACGAGTCGGAGCTTCCCGCCGACCATCTGCACGGACCGGTCTACCTCGAATTCGACGAGGGCGTCGGCGATTTCGCTCGTCAATTGGCCGATCTGATACCTGCCGGAGCCGTGATCGCGGTCGACGAGTGCACCGGCGCGATGTCACGTGCCACGAAGTCGTTGTTCCCCAACGGCAGGCCCGCCGACGCGGCGCCCATCGTCAGCGCCGCGAAGGTGGTCAAAACCCCGGACGAACTGGCCTGCATCCGCACCGCCGTGCGGATCACCGACGAGGCGATGATCGACGTTCACAAGGCCCTTGCCCCCGGCGTCCGCCAGACCGACCTATCCGCAAGCTTTTTGCGGCGGGCCTTCGAGTTGGGCGCCATGGCCAGCATGCTCGAGCCGATCTGGCAGGTGATGCCGCCAAGCAAGGCCGAAGGAGTCTGGACGACGCACGGCGACCTGGCGCTGCCACTGCTGAGCACCGAGCGCGAACTGGCCGAGGGGGACGTCCTGTGGACCGACGTCAGCATCACCTACCACGGCTACTGCTCGGATTTCGGCCGCACCTGGATCGTCGGCCGTGAGCCGACGCCTCGCCAGCAGGCGCAATTCGAGCGGTGGCAGAACATCATGACGGCCGTCGAGGCCGTGGCTCGTGCCGGCGCCACCGCCGGCGATCTGGGCAGGGCCGCCATCGCGGCCAACGACGGCACCCGGCCTTGGCTGCCGCATTTCTATCTCGGCCACGGGATCGGCGTCAACGCGGCCGAAATGCCCATGATCGGAACGGATCTCGGTCAGGAGTTCGACGACAACTTCGTTCTGCAGTCGGGAATGGTGCTGGTGCTCGAGCCGGTGGTCTGGGAGGACGGTACCGGTGGCTACCGCAGCGAAGAAGTCGTGGTGATCACCGAGGAAGGCTCGACTCGATTGACCGACTACCCTTATGCCCCTTACGGCTCCCATGTCCGTTGACGTTCTGCCCGATGATCGGGCGCTACGATCGGGTCGCCGTCAGCGCGTCCTGGACCAGATGGCGACGCACGACCTCGATGTGCTGGTGTTGGGTCGTCAGGCCAACACCCGCTACGTCACCGGGACCCCGCAGCTGTGGGTCGCCGGCACCCGGCCATTCGGCCCGTCCTGCGTGCTGGTTCGCGAGACGGGCGCCATCCACTTGCTCAGCACGTGGGACGAGGGCGTCCCGGAAGACATTCCCCACGAGAACCTGTACGGCATCTCGTGGAACCCCGCCAACACTATGTCGGCGCTGCAACGCATCGACGGTGCGGCAACGGCGCGGCGCGTCGGAACCGACGCGCTCTCACCGGCTTTCGCGCAGCTGTTGCCAACCGCATTTCCCAATGCCGAACTGGTCGACGGCGAGCTGGCGATGCGCGCCGCCCGGCGGGTCAAAACCGCCGAGGAGATCGTCGCGCTGCGGGAAGCCTGTGCGGTGGCCGAGTCCGGCCTGGCCGCCGCGGTGGCCGAGTTGCACCCCGGCGTGCCCGAGCAGACATTGGCCGGCGTCATGCTGGAGGCCATGGCGGCGGGGGGTGTCAGCACGCCGTCCAATCAGGAATTCGCGTGGATCACCTCGCGCGACCACTCGTGGCGACGGGTCAGCGGCGACGGCCGCGTGAAAGACGGCGATCTGGTGGCATTTTCGGCCGGCGTGCTGGCCGGCGGCTACATGGGCGAGGTCGGGCGCACCTGGCCGGCCGGGAACGTCTCAGGCGCCGCCGACCTGTATCGGCGCTGTAGCTACCTGTGGGCGAGGCTGATCGACGCCTGCCGGCCCGGCGCCGCGGCCGCCGAATTGCTGGCGGCCTACGAGGCCGCCGGGGAACCGGCGCCCACGATGCCGGTGGCCCGGGGGTTGGGCCTGGGCTTCGACCCGCCGGTTGTGTCGAAGCACCTGCCGCACACCGCGGCCGACGAACGACTCGAGCCTGGAATGGTTTTGGCCGTGACGGGCTACGTGTGGGAGCAGGGCGTCGGTGCGGTATTCGGGCGCGAGGCGGTGTTGATCACCGCCGACGGGCCCGAGGTCCTGACCTCGAGCCCGTCATGGCATGAATGAGCAACCGAGGGCCGAATCACCCTTGGCGGGCTGCACGGTGGTCGACCTCTCCACCGGAATAGCCGGCGCCTACTGCACGAAGTTGCTCGCCGACGGCGGCGCCGACGTCGTCAAAGTCGAAGCACCGGAAGGTGATCCGCTACGGCGCTGGTCGTCCTCGGGCGCGTCCATCCCGGCCGACACCGACGGGGCGCTATTCACCTTCCTGTCCGGGTCGAAGCACAGTGTCGTCGCCGACCCCGCGGCCGGCGACGACGTCGAGCTGGTCACCCGGTTGCTGGCCGCGGCGGACGCGGTGGTGTGGTCTCGGGGGTCGCGGGTGGCCGAACACCCACGGTTCACGCCCGACGCGATCCATCGGGCGCACCCACACCTGATCGTCACGTCGATCACGCCGTTCGGCTTGCGGGGCCCCTGGCGAGACCGGCCGGCGACCGAATTCACACTGCAGGCATGGTCGGGCGGGATCGTCGGGCTGGGCCGCGGGTTGCCCGAACGGGCACCGGTCTTCGTCGGCGGACAGGTCGGGGAGTACATGGCCGGCGCGTACGCCAGCGCCGCGACCCTGGCGTCGCGATTGCGCCGCGAAGGCTCGGCGGGATCCGGCGAAATCATCGACCTGTCGATGCTGGAAACCCAAATCCTCTGTCTGACTTACTATCCGGTGACCTACTTCGAGATGCTCGGCCGGCCCTGGCGAGACGCGAGGCGCCTCACGGTGCCAGGCGTGGCGCAGGCAAAGGACGGCCTGGTCGACCTCGGCTGCGGGACCGCGCAGCAGTGGTTCGACCTGTGCGCGATGGTCGGCCACCCGGAGTGGATCGACGAGGAATCGCCGCTCACCATCACGGAGCAGGCCAACGTCCACGCCGAAGACATCTACGCCTGGGTCGAGGCCAATCTGGTCGACGAGATCCGCGAACTCGCGACGGCCTTCCGGATCCCCAACGCGCCCGTCGCCAACGGCGCCAACATCGAGTCGTTGGAGCACTTCGTCGAACGGGGTTCCTTCGTACGCAACCCACGCGGCGACTTCGACCAGCCAAGCCACCCCTACCGGATGCGCCCCGCGACGCTACGCCAGCCGGCGGCCGCGCCGCGGTTGGGCGAGCACACCGCGCGGTACCGGGCCGCGGCCCTGAGCCCGCGACCCGCGCCGGTGACCTCCCGGTCGCCGAAGCCCCTGCCGTTCAGCGGACTTCGGGTCTTGGACATGACCACCTTCTGGGCCGGGCCCTGCTGCACTCACTTTCTGGCCATGCTCGGCGCCGAAGTCATCCACGTCGAGTCCGCCCGCCGGCCCGACGGCACCCGGCTCATCGCCGGAATACCGAGCACCGAAAAGCAGTGGTGGGACAAGTCGCCGATCTTCGCGGCGCTGAACACCAACAAGAGGGGCCTGGCGGTGGACCTGCAGCGTCCGCAAGGCCGGGAGGTGCTACTGCGGCTCATTGCGACATGCGACGTGATCGTGGAGAACTTCACCCCCCGGGTGCTGGACCAGATCGGGCTGGATTTTGCTGCGGTTCAAGCGGTTCGGGCCGACGCGGTGATGCTGCGCATGCCCGGGTTCGGGCTCGACGGGCCGTGGCGCGACAACCCGGCGTTCGCCTACGCGATCGAATCGGCGTCCGGCCTGAGCTGGCTCACCGGCTACCCCGACCGCCCACCCTACGAGCCGTATTCGATCGGTGACCCGAACGCCGGTGTGCACGCGCTCAACGCTCTCCTGCTGGCGCTGGAGCACCGGCGCCGCACCGGGCAGGGGGTGCTGGTCGAGGCCTCGATGGTTGATGCGGCGCTGAGCATTTCCGCCGAACAGGTCGTCGAGTACACCGCCTACGGGGCGCTGCTGCAGCGCGCCGGCAACCGCGGACCGACGGCGGCGCCGCAAAACCTTTACCGCAGTGCCGACATCGACGAATTCGGCCGGCCCGACTGCTGGGTCGCCATCGCGGTGCAAACCGACGACCAATGGGAACGGCTGTGCGCTGCGCTCGGGTCGCCTTCCTGGGCAACAGATCCCAAGCTGTCGACGCACGCCGGGCGGCGCGCTTGCCAGGACCTGATCGATGAGCGGCTAGCCGCGTGGTGCGAGCCGTGCGGCAGCGACGAGATCGTCACCGTCCTGTGGGACGCCGGCGTGCCGGTGGCCAAGGTGATGCAGCCGCACCGCCAAACGGAGCTGCAACAGCTTTCATTTCGCGACTTCTTCGAAGTGGTCGACGACCCGTTGAACGGCCGGGCCAGGCTCAGCACCGTACCCATGAGATTCTCCGGAGGGCCCGGGCGCTTCCACGCGACTCCCGCGCCCACGCTCGGACAACACAACCATGAGGTGCTCACCGCGCTGGGCCTGACCCCGGCGGAGATCGCGGACCTGGAAGCCGACGGAGTCATCGGCAGCGCACCCGCGATGTAGGCCGCTCGCCAATGTCGCGGCCGCCGTCGTCACACTTCCGGCTGCCGCGGCGTCTGAAGGGTATGGACGCACTACTTCATCGAGGCGCATTGGTTCTGCTGGGCGCCGGCGGCGCAGTCACGGGCGGGTGGGCCTACGCGGCGCCGCGGCACTGGTATGACAACTTTCCCGGTTTCGGCATGAGCTGGCTCCCGCAACTCGGCCCGTACAACGAGCACTTCGTCAAGGACGTCGGGGCAATGTTTCTGGCCCTGACCGCGCTGACCGCGGTGACCTTTGTCTTGGTCGACAACCAAACGCTGGTCCGGGTCACGGCGGTCGCCTGGCTCGTCTTCAACACGCTGCACTGCCTCTACCACCTGTCGATGCTGCAGATGTACAACACCCGGGACGCGACGCTGAACGGAATTCTGTTGCCGCTGCTCGTCGTAGCCGCCGCGGCGCTGTTCGCTCCGCTGCGAACCGCTAGTGCGCCCAGCCCTCGGCCTGCTGCTCGTCAAAAGTGCGATCAATGCGGTCGAATCGACGCTTGACCGAGGCGCGCGCCGCCTCGTGTGGCAACACGTACAGACGATTGGCCAGGATCGCGTCGGCGGTCAGCCGCGCCACGTCGTCGACACCCAGCGTCTGGTCCTGCGCCGGCAGCGGCCCGAGCGAACCCGTCACGTCGGGCGTCGACGCCAGGCCGTAATCCGCGCCGCGGATTCGTTCCGAGTTGGAGACCAACTTGGTTTCGACCACCATCGGGCACAGCACCGAAACGCCGATGCCGTTGTCCTTGACCTCGCGGGCCAGCGTTTCGGCCAGGGCCACAACGCCGTACTTGGCCACGCCGTACGCCCCGAGGCCCGCGTTGGGGACCAGTCCGGCGAACGACGCGGTGAACGCGATGTGGCCCCCGGTGCCCTGATCGAGCAGCCGCGGCAGGAACGCTTCGACGGCGTGGATGGACCCCCACAGGTCGATATCGATAACCCAGCGCCAGTCCTCGTGCGTCATCTGCGCGATCGGACCCGCGACCACGATGCCGGCGTTGCTGAAGAGGACGTCAACCTGGCCGAGCAGGCGAAACGCTTCGTCCGCGAGGTGAACCATCTCCTCGAGATGCCGCACGTCGCACGTCACGCCGTGCGCGTCGAAACCCTCGCCGCGCAAGTGCGAGACGGCCTGTTCCAGCGCGGGCTGGTCGACGTCGGCGAGCACGAGGCGGGCCCCGCGGCGGGCAAACTCGGTGGCGGTGGCCAGGCCGATGCCACTCGCCCCACCGGTCACGACAGCGGCGCGTCCTTCAAATCCGTCCATAGGACGGACTATTTCAGACAGCTACCCGCATCGATCGGCAGGGTCACGCCGGTGACGTAGCGAGACTCGTCGGAGGCGAAGAACAGCACAGCGTTGCTGATGTCGATCGGGTCCACCCACGGGACCGGCAGCGTGTGGAACATCTGGCAGATCGGCGCCATGTCGTCGGGCCCGGGGTTCTCCAGGTCCGGCCGGAACATCCGCCACGTGCCCTCGTTCATGATCATCGCCGTGCTCACGTGCGTGGGATGCACCGAGTTGACGCGAATCATGTGCTGCCCCAACTCGACTCCGAACGCGCGCATCAACCCCACCACGCCGTGCTTGGCGGCGACGTAGTGCCCGGTGTGCGGGTACGCCTTGAGCCCCCCGACCGAGCTGGTCAAGATGATCGATCCGCCGCGTCCGCCGGCCAGGATGTGCGGGACGCCGGCCTTCACCGTTTTCCACACCCCGGACAGGTTGACGTCGATCATTTCCGTCCAGTCCTCTTCGCTGGTTTTGTCCAGCGTCTGACCGCCATTGCCGATGCCGGCGTTGGCGACGATGATGTCCAGCCGGCCCAGCTGCTCCACTCCGCTGTCGACGGCGGCTTTCAGTGCGGCATAGTCGCGCACGTCGACCTCGGCCGTGACGATCCGGCGGTTGTGCCCCTTGACGAGGTCGGCCGTCTCGGCCAGGTCCTCCGGGGTCGACGCCGGGATCGCCGAGCCCTCCGCTTGGCCCTCGCGGATGGGTTTGCAGATGTCGACGGCGATGATGTCGGCGCCCTCCTGCGCCAATCGCACCGCGTGGCTGCGGCCCTGACCGCGCGCCGCCCCGGTGATGAAGGCGACTTTGCCCTCGACACGTCCAGTCATTGCTCCTACCTCATTTCCTCGGTGGCTCGGCGCAGAACAGCCGGCATGGCCGACGGGCGTCAACGGCGGATCCGTTTCGGTGCATTCTGATTCTAGATATTAGAGAACATGGTTCTCCGCTGGCAATGGCGTGCGCTATGTGCTCGGCCCTACGGGGCGAGTAGGCGTATTAGCCGACGAATCCGCGTGAGCAGAAGTCCCACACCTCGTCGGCGGTGATGGGATGGATCGTTGCGTCGTCGGAGCCGCCGCTGGATTGGGCGATGAACATGACGGTCTGCATGGTCATGGCGGCCATCCGCTTCGGGTTGACCTCGGCCCGCAGCTTGCCGGCGTCGGCGGCGGCCTCCATGAGCTCGGTCAGCAACGCCAGCAGGGGGGCATGTGCGACCTTGACCTCGGCAGGATGCGTCACCAGCAAACGGGGCGCAAAGTCGGTAAACAGCGGCCGCTTGGCCGTCGGGTCGGGGCGGGACGCCTCGTAGAGCAGCTCGACGGCGACCTTGAGGCGCTCCAGCGCGTCGGTCTGGCTCTCGGTGGCGGCGCGGATCTGGTCGGCGGACCGGCTCAGGGCGTCTTCGAACAGGGCGAGCAGAAGCTCGTGCTTGCCGTCGAACTGCAGGTAGAAGCTCCGCAACGACTGCCGGGACCGGTCGACGACCTCCTGGACGGTAAAGTCGGTGCTGCCCTTCTCGATGATGATCGCCTGTGCCGCGTCGAGGAACCGCTGAACTCGCTGTGCCGCGCGCAATTTCGCGGTCTTGATCGACCGTTCGACGGCGCGCTGCTTCCAGGCCGGCTCTTCGCTCGGGCTTGTCACGGTCGGCTCAGACGATTGCCGCGTGGGGAGAACATGATTGGACTCTACCGGAGAACGCCGTGCCATCGGTGTGCTCGACCCCCTATGGACGCCGTGTCGGAGATTGTAACTTTCTCATGACGAGAATAGTATTCTCTTACACGTGTGTATGGAAGCTTAATCGCAAGAGCGAACCACGCCGTCCCCGAGAATCCGGAAACCGCCTTTCGCAGGAGTGCTGTGCAACTGAGCTTTGATGCCGACGTCGAGGCGTTCCGCGCCGAGTTCGTGGCCTTCCTGGACGCGCACCTTCCCTCCGAGGCCGAGGCGGTCGAGCGCCCCCGGTCGAGTTCGCACATCCCGGAGTGGGCCCGGCGCTGGCAGCGGCTGCTCTTCGACAGCGGATGGCTGTTGCCCGGCAATCCGCCGGAATTCGGTGGTCGCAACGCCACGCTCTTGCAGCAATACGTGTATCTGGAGGAATTGGGGCGCCGGCGCATCTATCAGAGTTTCAATCCGCAAGGCGTCGGCATCATCGCGGCGTCGTTGCTGACGTTTGGCACCCCGGAGCAAAAGCGGCGATGGGCGGTGCCGATTCTGCGGGCCGAGATCACCGCGTCGTTGGGGATGAGCGAACCGGGCGCGGGTTCGGACCTGGCGTCGCTGAAAACGCGGGCGGTGCTTGACGGCGACCACTTCGTGGTCAACGGGCAGAAGGTGTGGACGTCGGGCGCTCACGACGCCGACGTGCTGTTGGCGTTCGTGCGCACCGATCCGGGCAAGCCGAAACACAAGGGCATCAGCGCGCTGATGATCCCGACCGACACCCCGGGCGTGGTGCGCCGCCCGTTCGCCTCGATGTGCGACGGCGATGAAATCGACTTCAACGAGGTGTTTTTCACCGACGCGCGGGTGCCGGCCGAGAATCTCGTCGGCAAGCTCGATGAGGGCTGGCGGGTGGCAACCGGTTCGCTGGGGCACGAACGGATCATGCTGTGGATGGGGTATGTCGACCTGTTGCACGAGCTGACCGTCGATTTCAGTCCGTCCGGCTCGCTGGAGCGGGACCGCTACGCCACCCTGGTGATGGATTCCTACGCGCTGCGGCTGCTGGGCTCGGCGGCCCTGGCGCGCGCCGCCCGCGGGGAAGAGGACGTACCGGCCCAGTCGGTGCTCAAGCTGCTCGGTTCGGAGGCGCTGCAACGCGCCGCCGAGGACGCGCTGAACGCCGCGGGCGCCGAGGGACTCGTCTACCACGCGGTGACCGCCCCGTTCGCCCCGCTGAACCTCGACAGCCACTACCGCAGCTGGTTCGACCGCTACGCGCGCAGCTTCGCCGCGACCATCGCCGGCGGCACGTCCGAAATTCAGCGCAACATCATCGCCGAGCGGGTGCTCGGCCTGCCGCGCAACTAGCGCGCGTCCAACCAGGCGTAGTAACCGATCGCCGCCAGCCCCGCGGCGATCGCGATAGCCCCTAACACCATGCCCGCCAGGGCAATTCGGGGATTGCTGGCCTCGCCGCGCTGCACTCGTCTACGGGCGACGTCGCCGGTTATCACCGCCGCTATGCCGAAGGGCACCCCGATGAGCAGCCAGCAGGTGAGGAGCGCGACGATGCCCACGAGCAACGAGGCGACGCCGACCTCGTTCCGGGGTATGTCGGGTTGGGTCATTGCGTCCGATCTCTTGGTGGCCTGCCGAGTTTACGCGTCGGCCCCGCCGCGCGTTACAGCTGCGCCAGCCGCGGCGCGAAGCCCTTGGCCCGCAACGTCGTCCCGGCCTCCCGGGTCAACTCCCGCGCGCTACCCAGCAGCCCGTCCAAGACCAGCGACCGCTTGACGTGGTGGTGCAGCAGGTGCTCGGCGGTGAAGCCGATGCCGCCCAGCACCTGTTGGCAGTGGCGTGCGGCGGTGAGCGCCGCCTGACCGGCCGCGGCCTTGGCCAGCAGGGACGCCAGGCCGTCGGCGTCCTCCGGCTGGTCGGCGGCATGCAGGGTCGCCTCGGCGCCCTCGATCGCGACGAGCGTTTCGGCCAACCGGTGCCGGATCGCCTGAAACGAGCTGATGCGCCGACCGAACTGAACGCGGTCCACGGCATGCTGGCGCGCCAGCGACAGCATCGCCCGGCTGCTGCCGACCAGCCACCAGCCCACCGCCCGCCTTCCCGCCGCGAGCGGAACCGGATTTCCCTGCGGCACATGGCGTATCGGCAGCCCGTCCAGCGTCGGGGTGGCCCGGTCGTCGCGCTCCCACACCACCCAGGCCTCCCCGGCGAACGGCAGGGGCACGGTTCCGCGGTCCCCGCGTTCGATGGCTCGCAGCACCACGTCATTGAGCACCGGGGCGTGCGCACCGGTCTCGCCGAGCAGCCGGAACACCAAAGGTATTGCGACGTCTGGTATCTCATCGAGCATGTCGTGCCAGCCGAGATCTGCCAGCGCCGCGTCGAGCTTGGCCCCACTCGCGGCGGTCATGGTGGTGCGCAGGGAGTCGGCCAGCAGCTGCAGCGCCTCGGCGTCCACGATTCACTCCTTCCCGAGGTCGAGCAGCCGGCGGGCGATGATGTTGCGCTGGATCTCGGCGGTTCCGCCATAGATGGTGGCCGCCCGCGAGTACAGGTACTCCGAGCGCCACGGCGTGTCGTCGAGTTCCAGCGTCCCGGGCAACAGGTCACGGACGGTGTCGTAGAGCCGTTGCTCGGCGGTGGCCAGCAGCACTTTGTCGATGGAGGTGTCGGGTCCCAATCGCGCGCCGTCGCGCAATCGGTGCTGGGTGTCCCGGGATCGGCAGCGCAGCGTGTGCAGCGCCAGATAGGCCGAGCCCAAAGCGGATTCGTCGGGTTCCCGCGCTTCGGCAATGAGCTCGTCGAAGCGCGAGTAGAGGTAGGCGATCCGCTGCCAGAAGCAGGCGGAGCGTTCATAGGGCAGCAGGTCCATCGCGAGTCGCCAGCCGTCTCCGGGTCGGCCGAGCATGCGGCTTGACGGGATCACCACGTCGTCGTAGTAGACCTCGCAGAACTCGTCGACCCCGTGCATCGTGCGAAGCGGCCGGATGGTGATGCCTGGGGTGTCCAGGTCGACGAAGAACGCCGTGATTCCATCATGAGAGGGCTGCGCCGGCGCGGTGCGGGTGAGCAGGACGCAGCGGGTGGAGAATTGCGCGAAGCTGGTCCAGACCTTCTGGCCGTTGACGATCCAGTTGTCGCCGTCCGGGGTGGCGCGGGTGGACAGCGACGCCAGGTCGCTGCCGGACCCGGGCTCGGAAAAGCCTTGGCACCAATGCTCCCGGCCGCTGAGCAGTCGCGGCACCATTTCCGCGGCGAGTTCGGCGGGCGCGTAATCGATCATCGTGGGAGCGAGCACTTCGAGCATCGAGTACGGGCCGGGCTCGGCCAGTCGCCGGCCCACCACTTCCTCGCCGACGATCGCGCGGAGCACCGCGGGCCCACCCAGGCCGCCGACCTCGACGGGCCAGCCATAGCGCATCCAATCGGCGTCGTACAACGCACCGCTGACGCGGGCGAATTGCTGCATATGGCCCCGCAGCGAGTGATCGGGTCCCGGGGTCAGATCATTGTCGTCGAGCCACGCGCACAGGCCCGCCCGGAACTCCTCGACATTCACGGCTGCGGACGGCCGACGGCGTGTGGGCGCCCGGAGTCGTGCACGCCGCTGCGTCGGATGAAGGTCATCGCCCTTGTCTTCAGCCGCCACCCGTCGGCGGTGCGGGCGTAGGTGTCGCGGTAGTAGCCGATCCTCATGTCATGGGTGGCGTGCTCGATGAAGCACAGCGGCTGCGTGCCGCTGGCCGAATCGCCTTCGATGTCTTCCACCAGGGCAGTTCCGGTGAGAAACAAGCCCTTTGGCGCCGCGGCGACCAGCTCGGGGAACCTGTCCAGCCGATAGGTGTCGCCGAACGCGCTGTAGGTTCCGTCCGGGGTGAAGACGCCGATGAGTCCCTCGATGTCGCCCTGGGTGATGGTCACCGCGTAGCGGGCGAGCAGCTGCTGAATCTCGACCAGATCGTCAGTTCTGGTTGGCATAGACCTTGCCGCCTTTCATGACGAAGCTGACGTGCCGGGTAACGGTGATGTCTTCCAACGGGTTTCCGGGTACCGCGATGATATCGGCGAGCTGGCCCTGCACCAGCCGGCCCCGGTCGGTCGAGTTGATCAGCTCGGCCGCAGTCACCGTGGCCGCGCGCAGCACCGCCAGCGGCGGCAGGCCCCATTCCACCAGGGTGACAAGCTCATCGGCGTTTTTGCCATGTGGTATCGCGGGGGCGTCGGTGCCGACGGCGATTTTCACACCGGCCTGGTGGGCGGCCAGGATCGAGGTGCGTGACCTCGGGAACATCTCCGCGGCCTTGGCCTGCAGCTCGGGCGGGGCGTGCGAGACGTCCATGCCCTCCGCCAGGCGCCGGGTGGACACCAGGAACGTGCCGTGCTCGACCATGGTCGCGATCGCCTCGTCGTCGATCAGGAAGCCGTGCTCGATGCAGTCGATGCCGGCCGCGACGGCATGCTTGACCGCGTCCGCCCCGTGCGTGTGCGCGGCGACGCGCAGCCCGCGCCGGTGCGCCTCGTCGACGATCGCGCACAGTTCCTCGTCCGAATAATGTTGAGCGCCAGGCGGTCCCGTCAGCGACATCACTCCGCCCGAGCAACAGACCTTGATCAGCTCGGCGCCGTGTTTGATCTGGTAGCGCACCGCCCTACGGATTTCGTCGATCCCGTTGGCGATGCCCTCTTCGACGGTCAGATCGAGCACGTGGGGGGCGAAGGCGGCGAACATCGTCGGATCCAGGTGGCCGCCGGTCGGGGTGATGGCGTGGCCGGCCGGCACCACCCTCGGCCCCTCGATCCAGCCCGCATCGATGGCCTTGCCAAGCGCGACGTCAAGCAGGTAACCGCCGGTCTTGACGAACAACCCGAGGTTTCGCACCGTGGTGAAGCCGGCGCGCAACGTGCGGCGGGCGTTGCCGACCGCGCGCAGCACCCGGGTCGGCGGGTCGTCCTGAACCTGGGACAGGCCGGGTTTCTCCCCGCGCCCGCCCATCAGGAGGTTGACCTCCATGTCCATCAGCCCGGGCAGCAGGATCCGGTCGCCGAGGTCGATGAGCTCACCCTCGGGCTCACCGCCCACTCCCGCGATCCGGTCGCCCTCGATCCGGACGACGCCCGGGGAGACGACCTCGCCGGCGTCGACGTCAAGCAGCCCGGCGGCCTTGAGCGTCAACACCGGTTAGATCACCGGTTCCCGGATGCACTCCACCCAGGCCGCGCCGCTGTCGGGCACTCGCGGCTGCTTCCACGCCTCGATCGGAAACGACACCATCACGAGCGACTGCATGATGTGCATGAGACTTTTTGCGTCGTCGGGCAGATCGTCCAGCGGGAATTTGTCGCAGTAGGCGATGGCGTCGTTGAGGCGCGGGAAGGCGACATCGTAGAACGCCTGCATCTCGGGCATCGTCGAGGCCAGCCGCTTGGCGTAGCGTTCCGGCTCGGTCGCCAGGTCCCAGTCCAAATAGGGCTCCAGGTCGGCAAATTCAGACGGTAGCGCCATTGCGCTGGTACTCCTTTACAAAGTCGCCGGTCGTCTTGTGCAGATGACGGATCAGGACCTCCTGGTCGCACAGCAGGAATTCTTTGACGGCCCGGGTGCCGATCATGGTCTGGGTCGCCTCCAGGGTGTTGGCGTCCTGCAGCGCGTACTCCTTGAAGGTTACGGCGGCCAGCTCCTGGGCGAGGCGTTCCCGCGCGTTGCGCGGCGGGACGAAATACAACGTGCACTCGAAGGTGTGCTTGTCGACGGCGGTCGGCCAATAGTGGTAGGTCAAAAACCAGCCCGGCTCCCAGATCAGCAGCATGAAGTTTGGGTAGAACAGCCACGAGTCGATGCCCCACTGCGGCACTCGTTTCACGTTGACACCCGGTGGCAGCTCGAGGTTCTCGATGATCTCCGGCTTGTCCCAGGGGCCGAACAAACCGCTGCGCAATACCTGGTCCATCGGCTTGACCATCGACATGTCCGGCGGCGGCGCCTGACCACCCCAGGTCGATTGCAGGTTGTGCGGTCCGGCCAACTCGTAGTGCAGCGCCTCGTAGCCGTACTTCTGGATCTTGGCGGCTTCTTCCTTGGTGTACTGCCCCTGGTGCAGGATCGGCGCGTGGTAGAACTCGACGAACGCGTCGATGAACAGCTTCCAGTTGCTGCCGACCTCGGCCCGGTACGAGTAGGTCTCGGTCATCTCGCCGAAGGGGTAGCCCTCGATGCTCTTGGCCAGCGGCCCGAGGTAGTCGGTGAGCGGCGCGGCGTTGTCATCGAAGTTGATGAAGATGAAGCCTTCCCACACCTCGCACCGGACGGGCGCCAGGCCGTATTGGCTCTTGTCGAGGCCGAAGAACTCGTCTTCCTGTTGGACGAAGGTCAGGTCGCCGTCCAGGCTGTAGCGCCAGGCGTGGTACTTGCAGGTGAACTGCCGGCACGTGCCCGAGGTCTCCTCGTGCGGAAAGTCGTTCCACACCAGCTTGTTTCCGCGGTGCCGGCAGACATTGTGGTACGCCTTGACGGATCCGTCCTTGGTCTTGGTGATGATCACCGACGTGCCCTTGCCCGCCGAGGGCAGCTCTCTGGTGAAGTAGCTGCCGGTGCGCGGCAACCGCTCCACACGGCCGACGTTGAGCCAGGTCCTCTTGAAGATCGCGTCACGCTCGGCCTCGAAGAACACCGGATCGATGGAATCGGTGTAATCGACCGGCGCGGTGCCGAGCTCGGGGTAGTTTTCTGTCCAGCTTCCGGCAGCTGGTTTCGGGAAGTGGGGCAAGGCTCTAACCTTTCTCGTTCTCGAGCTGGACGCCAAAAGTGTTGATGGCCATCGCGAGCGCGATATAGCCGCCGACGGTGAAGACGAAGTCCATGCGCTGACGTTCGTCGAGCCGCTCGCTCAGGGTCGTCCACGTCTGATCCGAGACGTTTGACTTCTCGTCGAGTTCGTCGACGGCGGCGAAGACGGCGCGATCGAACTCGTCGTCCGTCTCGCCGGTCTTGGCGGCGGCGATCTCCGCTTCGGACAGCCCGACCTTCTTTGCGATGTCCACGTGGTGGGACCACTCGTAGGCGCAGTCGCATCGATGGGCGACTCGCAGGATGGCTTGCTCGCGGATGCGCGCGGGTAGGGAGGAATCGAGCAGCAGGTACCCGCCGAACCGCAGATACGCCCGGGCCAGCTTCGGGTGGCGGGCCAGCGTCGACATGAGCGTGCCGGCGTCCCGGGGGTTTCGCCGTTCCGGGGGAAGCATGCCGGAAAGCGACTGCTCGACAGCCTCGTCCCACTGGTCCGCGGGCAGCGGCGGCAGGCGCATGCGCGCGTCTCCTCTCGGCGTTCTCGCGGGTAACTCTCGATCCAGGAGAATCGTATTCTCATTTCTAACCAATAGAGTTGCATGATTCGGTCTGTTGGTCAATGCCGACCGCCGGGCCGCGCTGGCCGGGCCCCGCGAGGGTTCCTGGATGTTGATTCTCGCTCCGCGAGAAGATAGTTTTCAAAATAGTGATCTTGGCGCCGGGCGATCATTCGCCGATGCTGTGCGGGAGCGGCGCGTCCGAATCGCTCAGCTGGATCAGACTTGGAGAGGACTGGCCATGAACAAAGAAGACATGATCCTGATCAGCGTTGACGACCACACCGTCGAGCCGCCGGACATGTTCAAGAACCACCTGGCGAAGAAGTACATCGACGACGCGCCCCGGTTGGTCCACAACCCCGACGGCTCCGACATGTGGAAGTTCCGCGACACGGTGATCCCGAACGTGGCGCTGAACGCGGTCGCCGGCAGGCCCAAGGAGGAGTACGGCATCGAGCCAACCGGGCTCGATGAGATCCGGCCGGGCTGTTACAACGTGGATGAGCGGATCAAGGACATGAACGCCGGCGGCATCCTCGCCTCGATCTGCTTCCCGTCCTTTCCCGGTTTCGCCGGGCGGCTGTTCGTCACCGAGGATCACGACTTCTCTATCTCGCTGGTCCAGGCGTACAACGACTGGCACATCGATGAGTGGTGTGGGGCGTATCCCGCGCGGTTCATCCCGATGGCCATCCCGGTGATCTGGGATGCCGAGGCGTGCGCCGCCGAGGTGCGCCGGGTGTCGAAGAAAGGCGTGCACGCGCTGACCTTCACCGAAAACCCGGCGGCGATGGGCTACCCCAGCTTCCACGATGAGTACTGGAACCCGCTGTGGAAGGCGTTGTGCGACACCAACACCGTGATGAACGTGCACATCGGATCCTCGGGCCGGCTCGCGATCACGGCACCCGACGCGCCGATGGATGTGATGATCACGCTGCAGCCGATGAACATCGTGCAGGCCGCCGCGGACCTGTTGTGGTCGCGGCCGATCAAGGAGTACCCCGACCTGAAGATCGCGCTCTCCGAGGGCGGCACCGGGTGGATCCCCTACTTCCTGGAGCGGGCGGACCGCACGTTCGAAATGCATTCCGCGTGGACCCACCAAAACTTCGGCGGCAAGCTGCCCAGCGAGGTGTTCCGCGAGCACTTCCTGACCTGCTTCATCAGCGACAAGGTGGGCGTCGCCCTGCGCAACATGATCGGCATCGACAACATCGCGTGGGAGGCCGACTACCCGCACAGCGACTCGATGTGGCCGGGCGCGCCCGAAGAACTGTGGGACGTGTTGTCTCTCAACAACGTTCCCGACGACGAAATCAACAAGATGGCCTACGAGAACGCCATGCGTTGGTACTCGTTCGACCCGTTCACTCACATTTCGCGCGAACAGGCGACGGTCGGCGCACTTCGCAAGGCCGCCGAGGGGCACGACGTGTCCATCAGGGCGAAGGGCCACGACAAGGATTCCCGGGGCGGCTCGTCCTTCGCGGAATTTGCGGCCAACGCGAAGTCCCTCACCGGCAACACCGACTGAGGCGCCAGGCGCGGTCCCCGCGAGCAGACGCAAAATCGCTATGTCTGGGCCGTAATGGTGCGACTGTGCGTCTGCTCGCGATGAAAAGGAGACCCAGAAGTGCCCGGCGGTGGAATGAATTTCGAGCTGACCGATGACCAGGAGCTGATCCGCCGGTCGGTCGCCGAGCTGGCCCGGAAGTTCGACGACCAGTACTGGATGGATAAGGACCAGGCGCACGAGTTTCCGACCGAGTTCTACCGGGCCATAGCCGACGGCGGCTGGCTCGGCATGACGATTCCGACCGAGTACGGCGGCCACGGTCTGGGGATCACCGAAGCCACCATCCTGCTCGAAGAGGTGGCGAAATCCGGCGGCGCAATGAATGCGGCGAGCTCCATCCACTTGTCGATCTTCGGCATGCAACCGGTGGTCGTGCACGGGTCCGACGAACTCAAGGCCCGCACACTGCCCAAGGTTGCGACGGGCGAGGTGCACGTCTGCTTCGGCGTGACCGAACCCGGTGCGGGGCTTGACACCTCGCGCATCACCACCTTCGCCAAGCGCGACGGTGACCGCTACATCGTCAACGGCCGCAAGGTGTGGATCTCGAAGGCGATGGAGTCCGACAAGATCCTGCTGCTGACCCGGACTCAGAGCTATGACGAGGTCGCCAAGAAGACCGACGGGATGACGCTGTTCATCACCGATCTCGATCGCAGCCGGGTCGACATCCGCCCCATCCGCAAGATGGGCCGCAACGCCGTCAGCTCCAACGAGTTGTTCATCGACAATCTCGAAGTGCCCGTCGAGGACCGAATCGGCGAGGAGGGCAAGGGTTTCCAGTACATCCTGGACGGCCTGAATCCCGAACGGATGCTGATCGCCGCCGAGGCGCTCGGCATCGGACGGGTGGCGCTGGACAAGGCGGTGAAGTACGGCAACGAGCGTGAGGTCTTCGGCCGGCCCATCGGCATGAACCAGGGCCTGCAGTTCCCGCTCGCCGATTCGCTGGCCCGCCTCGACGCGGCCGAGCTGATGCTGCGCAAGGCGACCTGGCTCTACGATAACGGCAAACCCTGTGGGCGAGAAGCCAATACCGCCAAATACTTGTGCGCGGACGCGGGCTTCACCGCCGCCGACCGGGCGTTGCAGACCCACGGCGGCATGGGATACGCGGAGGAGTACCACATCACGCGCTACTTCCGTGAGGCTCGGCTGATGAAAATCGCGCCGGTCAGCCAGGAGATGATTTTGAATTTCCTGGGATCGAACGTACTGAAATTGCCGAGGAGCTATTGACCACGCCCGACGATCCCGCGCTGCTCGTCGATGACCGTGGCGGCGTGCGGACTCTGACCCTCAACCGTCCGCGTCGCAAGAACGCGATCAATCCCGCGCTATGGATCGCGTTGCGGGACGCCCTCGACGAGGCCGGGCGCGACCGCGGGGTGCGTGCGTTGGTTATCAACGGTGCCGGCGGCAGCTTCTGCTCGGGCGCCGACATCTCGGTGCCCGACGACGTTCATCCGAAATACAAACTGCAGCGCCTGACGGACGTGGCCCTGGCCTTGCACGAGCTTTCGATTCCCACCGTCGCCCAAGTGACCGGCGTCGCGGTGGGGGCTGGATGGAATCTGGCGCTGGGTTGCGATCTGGTGGTCGCGACGCCGGAATCCACCTTCTGCCAGATCTTTTCCAAGCGCGGCCTCTCCATCGACCTGGGCGGTTCCTGGCTGCTGCCGAAACTCGTTGGCCTGCAGCAGGCCAAGCGTCTCGCGCTGCTCGCGGAGACCATCGATGCGGCCGAGGCCCAGGCCCTCAACCTGGTCACCTGGGTGGTGTCCGCCACCGAGATCGACGCCTTCGTCCGGGATCTCGCCGACCGGCTCGCGTCCGGTCCGCCGTTCGCGCTCGCACAAACGAAGGCCCTGCTGAACGAGGGCGCCGATCGCACGATGCGCGACGCGCTGGCCAACGAGGCGCGCGCACAAATAGGCAACTTCGCGACGGCGGACGCGGCGGACGCGTATGCCGCCTTCGCCGAACGACGCGAGCCGTCGTTTACTGGTCGGTGGGCGTTATCGAAAACTGATGGAGAACAAGATGCGTGAGACGGTCATCGTCGAGGCGGTACGGACGGCGGTAGGAAAGCGCAACGGAGGGTTGTCCGGCATGCATCCGGCGGACCTGTCCGCGGTGGTCCTCAACGAGTTGCTGGGCCGCGCCGGCGTGGGGCCGGAGATCGTCGACGACGTGGTCTGGGGATGCGTGTCTCAGGTCGGCGACCAGTCCAGCAACATCGGGCGCTACTCGGTCCTGGCCGCCGGCTGGCCGGAAACCATTCCCGGGACGACGGTCAACCGGGCGTGTGGTTCCAGTCAGCAGGCGCTCGATTTCGCCGTGCAGGCGGTGATGTCGGGTCAGCAGGACGTGGTCGTGGCCGGTGGCGTGGAGGTGATGAGCCGCGTTCCGCTGGGCGCGGCCCGCGCGTCGGGGATGCCGTACGGCCCGAAAGTCCTTGAGCGCTATGACGATTTCTCGTTCAACCAGGGACTGTCGGCGGAGATGATCGCCAAGAAGTGGGGATTTTCGCGCGGCCAGCTAGACGAGTACTCGGTCCAGTCGCACGAGCGGGCGGCCGCCGCCCAAGACAGCGGGGCCTTTACCGATCAGATCGTTCCGGTGTTCACCGATGACGCGACCGTCGTCGCCGACGAGGGCGTGCGCCGGGGCACCACCGTCCAGAAACTGGCGGGGCTCAAGCCCGCGTTCGTCGACGAGGGCGTCATCCATGCGGGCAATTCCTCGCAGATCTCCGACGGGGCGGCGGCGCTGCTGGTGACCACGGCGGAGATGGCCGTCGAGCTGGGTTTGACGCCGCTGTTGCGCTACCGGGCCGGCGCCGTCACCGGGGCCGACCCGGTCCTCATGCTCACCGGACCCATCCCGGCGACGGAGAAGGTGCTGACCAAGGCCGGCGTCTCGCTGGCGGACGTGGGGGTCTTCGAAGTCAACGAGGCGTTCGCGCCGGTCCCACTCGCCTGGCTCGCGGAAACGGGAGCGGACCCCAGTCGACTGAATCCGCTGGGCGGCGCCATCGCACTCGGGCACCCGCTGGGTGCGTCCGGCGCGGTGCTGATGACGCGGATGGCCCACCACATGCGTGATAACGGCATCCGATACGGCCTGCAGACGATGTGCGAAGGCGGCGGCACGGCCAACGCCACCCTGGTCGAGCTGGTCTCGTAACACTCGCCGAAAGAATGGCCCCGATGAGACGCTTGTCACAGCCGGGAAACCAACCTACTGTGTGTTCAGTAGGTTGTTACAACGGCTGGCCGAGAGGGAGTCCGGTGCCCGTCGCGCGGCGATACGACACGCTTCTCGCCAAGGGCGAGGACCGCAAGCAGCGGATCCTCGACGTGGCGCAACGCCTGCTCTTGCGCAACGGCTGGCGCAACACCACGCTCGCCCAGATCGCCGGCGAGGCCGGGGTCACCCCCGCAGGCCTACTGCACCACTTCGAATCCAAGGAGCAGCTGCTGCACGCCGTGCTGGACGCGCGCGATCAGGACGACGCCACCCACGCCGACCGCGCCGGGGATCTGCTCGCCGAGATCGCCCGGGTAGCCGATCGCTTCGATCGGGCGCCCGAGATGGTGGGCACCTTCACTGTGTTGCTGGTCGAAAACATCCTCCCCGACGCCCCGCTGCACGACCGCATGCTGGATCGGCAGCGGCAGGCGATCGACATCGTCGCCGAGCTCATCCGGCTCGGCCAGGCGGACGGCCGATATCGCACCGACATAGACCCCGCCGTCAAGGCGATCGAGATTCTCGCCTTCGTCCACGGAATGGAAACAATATGGTTGCTCGACCCTTCGATACCGCTGACAGACGCCTTCAAGGAGTACGCGGAGGCGCTGGCGCGGGACTTCGCGCCGCCGACGACGAGCGAGCAAACATGAGGTACCGGCTCGACGTCGTCGCCAGCAGCGTCGCCGACGTGGTCAAGTTCGCCGGCGGCTGGCTCTTCGACCGCTCGATGGCGGGATGGGACGTCACCGTCCTGCTGACCGACCTGGCCGATTGCCCCAACGTTCGGCCACTTCAGATCATTGGCGCCCGGACGCTCGACCTCGAGGACGCCCTGGCCACGGTGGAAACGCGGCCACACCCCCAGGCGCTGGCGGCCGCGGCGGACCTGTTCGGATGCGACTCGCGCGTGCGCCAGGGCGTGCTGCATGCCCTCGACCACGGCGCCACCGAGGTCACGCTGTGGGGCGAGAGCTGGCCGGCCGAGCTGGACGACAGCGTCGGCCTTGTGCAGCACCGGCTGAGCATGGCGGCGAAGATCTTCAAGGGCCAAGCCCTGGCTGCGGCCGGGACGGGCGACGGGGTCGCGCATGGGCCGATCGGTTACCTCGAAACGTTCCGCAGCGGGCTGCTGGCCTGGCCCTCGGTGGCCGCCGACCTGGTTCCCGCCGGCTAGTCGCCGCTTCCAAACTCGGCAGCCGTCGTTTGACGACGACTGGACCGTATGGAAATGTAATACTCATCTCTGAGAGGCTCATTCTCACTGCTGAGATTCGAACGGAGCGACACGGTGAACGACTTCACCAAGATGGATTTCTTCCGCGGCAAAGAGCTCATCGCGGACCCGTACCCCTACTACGAAGCGTTGCGGCAGCAGTGCCCGGTGACGCGGGAATCCCACCACGGCGTAACCATGGTGACCGGGTGGGACGAGGCCTGCGCGGTGCTCAACGACGCCGCGACGTGGTCCTCGTGCATCTCGGTGACCGGACCGTTTCCCGGGTTTCCGGTCAGCCTCGAGGGGTTGGGAGACAGCGACATCACCGAGCTGATCGAGCAGCACCGCGACGAGCTGCCGTTCAGCGACCAGTTGCCCACGCTGGATCCACCGACCCACACCAACCACCGCTCGCTGCTGATGCGGCTGATCACCCCGAAGCGCCTCAAGGAGAACGAGGACGCCATGTGGGCGCTCGCCGACCAGGCGCTCGACGATTTCCTGGCGCCAGGCCGCGGCGACTGGATCAAGGGCTTCGCCGGCCCGTTCACGCTGCTGGTGATCGCCGACCTGCTCGGCGTGCCGATGGAGGACCGGGACAAGTTCGTCAAGGGCATCGCCGAGCATGCGGGTGGCGGCGTCGGGGGCACCGGTAAGGAATCGCTGGCGCACAGTCCCCTGGAATTCCTCTACGGCCTGTTCTCCGACTATGTCCGCGACCGCCGTCGCGAGCCCCGCGACGACGTGCTGACCGGCCTCGCCACCGCCACCTTCCCCGACGGCTCGATTCCCGACGTCGAAGACGTCGCCCGTGTCGCCAGCAACGTCTTCTCGGCGGGCCAGGAGACCACCGTGCGGCTGCTCGGCGCCGCGCTGCAGACAATCGGGGAGCGCCCCGACATCCAGGCGCAGCTGCGCAGGGACCGCAGCCTGATCCCCAACTTCATCGAAGAGTCGCTTCGCCACGAAAGCCCGGTCAAGGGCGACTTCCGGTTGAACCGGGTGCCCGTCAACGTCGGCGGCGTCGATTTACCGGCGGGCACCACCGTGATGATCGTGCAGGCGGCCGCCAACCGCGATCCGCGCCGGTTCGAGGACCCGACCACATTCGATCCCGCCCGCAAAAACGCCCGCCAGCACATCTCGTTCGGGCGGGGGATCCACAGCTGCCCCGGCGCGCCGCTGGCGCGGGCCGAGACCCGGGTGGCGATCGAGCGACTGCTCGACCGGACATCCGACATCAGGATCGACGAGAGCGTGCACGGCCCGGCGAATGACCGCCGCTACCAATATGTTCCGACGTACATCTTGCGCGGCCTGACCGAACTGCACCTGGAGTTCACGCCCGCATGAAAGTTTCGGTCGACGACCAACGCTGTCGCGGTCACGGCGTGTGCGTCACGTTGTGCCCCGACGTGTTCAACCTGACCGACGACGGTTACGCGGAGTCGATAACATCCGAGGTCCCAACGGAATTCGAGGCCGCTACCCGAGAGGCCATCGACTGCTGCCCCGAGCAGGCGATCAGCGAGACGCAGGGAGATTCGAGTGGCTAAAGGGCCCAAAGGGTACGTCATCCTGACCGAGGCCATCAAGGATCCGGAGGGCATGAAGGCCTACGGCCGGGCCGCGGGAGCGGCGATGGTCGGGGTCAACATATTGGCGGTGGACACCGCACCCACAGTCATCGAGGGCACCTGGCATGGCCACCAGACCGTCGTGCTGGAATTCGAATCGGTGGACGCGGCCCGGGCCTGGTACGAGTCCGAGGCCTACCAAAAGGCGGCGCGGCTACGCCAAGCGGCGGCCGACTGCAACGCGGTCATCCTTTCCGGATTCGGCTAGCCCTCCACGATCGAGATCGCCTGCCGCGGGCATTGACGGACGGCCTCGCGCACGTCCGATTCGATCTCCGGGGTGACTTCCTCTTGCAGCACGGTCAGCATGTCGTCGTCGCCGAGGTGGAAGATCTCGGGATTGATGCCCATGCATACGCCGTTGCTTTCGCAAAGCCCCCAGTCGACTTCGATCTTCTTCGTCATCGCGATTCCCCTTACCGAAGTATCTTGACGGGTACATTCTTCCAGCCGGCGACGTTCTGCATGTTCACCCGCTTGCACCCGGCCCAGTCCACCTCGTAGCGCGGCATGAAGTCCAGCAGCCGCTCCAGCGCGAGCCTGCTCTCCAGGCGCGCCAGCGCCGCGCCGAGGCAGCTGTGAATCCCGTATCCGAGACCCAGGTGTTGCGCCTCGGTCTGGTCGCGCTGGATGTCGAACGTATCGGCCTCGGTGAAGGCCTCCGGATCGCGGTTCGCGGCGGCACCGCAGAGGAACACCGGTTTGCCCGCCGGGATCACGCCGCCGCTGACGTGCGCCTCCTTCAGGGTGTAGCGGACGTTGTATTGCACCGGCCCCTCGTAGCGCAACAGCTCTTCCACCGCACCCGGAATCTTGCTGCGGTCGTCCTGCAGCATCTGCCACTGGTCGGGATGATGGGCGAAGATCACCGCCGCGTTGCCGAGCAACTTGGTGACGGTCTCGGCGCCGGCGCCCCCCAAAAGGGTGGCGAAGCCGGTGATTTCGATGTCGTCGAGCTTGCGCGGCTTACCGTCCTCGCCGGGGATTTCGGCGGCGATCAGCCGGCTGATCATGTCGTCCTGCGGTTCGGCGCGCCGCTCCTGGATCAGGCCGAAGTAGTACATCGCGGTATCGATGTTCGCCTGCATCCCGGCTTCGCTGATCTCGATCTGCCCGGGTTCGTGATGCAGGCTGGTGTCGATCCAGTGGCGCACCTGTTGACGGTATTCCTCTGGAACACCGGCCATCCGGGTGATGACTTCCACCGGGAACGGCCCGGAGAAGTCCTGCACGACATCGAAATTGTCGGGGTCTGCGGCGCCCAGGTATTTCTCGATCACCTCGATGATCGTTTCGACCTGCGATTGAATGGCCCGCGGGGTGAACGCCTTGTTGAGCAGGCTGCGCATGTGGCGGTGCTCCGGCGGGTCCATGAAGATGATCGACTTCTGCTCGGGGGCGATCCCTTTGCGCACCATCGCCAGGTCGCAGCCGCGCGCCGAGGAATACGTCTCGAAGTCCTTGAACGCGGCCGCCACGTCTTCGTGGCGCGTCAGCGCGTAGAAGTCCTCTTTTTCGTCGTAGTACAGCGGCGCGTCCTCGCGCATCCGTCGATAGATGTCGAACGGATTGTTGAAGAACTCCTCGGAGAACGGATCGAAGACGACCTTGGGCTTGGTCACTGCATGCTCCTCATCGGCGGGCTGAACCGTTACAGCGGATTGCCTGACTGTAACGCTAACGGTAGCGCTTTCGTGACGCAGCGAAAAGACCAAAACACCACCAGGTCAGACCTTCCCGCCAACCCCGTCGACTTTGATCACTTGCTCCAGTGCGCCCAGGTCACCGCCCAGTCCCGCGGCGACGTCACGCACGACCGCCACGTCTTTGGCCACGAATTCGCCCGCTACCTCGATGAACGAGCCGACGGAGCCCCGGGCGGCGACGATGTCCAGCACCCGGCTGGTGGCGCTGCCCTGGGGGAGCGCTTCCAGCAGCGTCGATTCCGGGACGCCCAGGCTTTCGCCCAACCGGATGGCCTCCGCGAGCAGCCCGATATGGCCCGCGAAAAGCGCATTGTTGACCAGTTTCACCTTCTGCCCGGCGCCGATCGGCCCGACGTGCAGGACCGGATCGCCGTAGCAGCCCAACACGGTTCGCACCCGGTTCACCGCGGCGTCGGCGCCGCCGACGAAGAGCGTCAGCATGCCGGCGGCGATGTCGTGCGGGCCGCCGCTGACCGGGGCGTCGACCACGCCGACGTCGGCGGCGCGGGCGGCAATGGCCTCGATCGTCTTGGGGCTCGCGGTGGTATGCACCACCAGCGTGGAACCCGGCCGCATCGTGGGTAGCAGGGCGCCGTCCAGGCAGACCTGCCGTACTTGTTCGTCGGCGAATACACAGACCACCACGACGTCGGCCCACGGACCGAGCTCACCCGCCTCGTCCACCGCATGGGCACCGAGCCACGCGAGATCGCGGCGCTGTTCGTCCGACCGGGCCAGGGCCCGGACGTCGTGGCCCGCGTCGATGAGCCGGACCACCATGGGGCGTCCCATCCGGCCCACGCCGATGAAGCCGACTTTCATCGGGGGTGCCCCATCTGGGTCAGGGTGGCGTCGGCCGCGTCGAGCACCGCGCCCCCGCGGGCCGCGGCCCGCTCGGCGAGTTCGACGATCAACCGGACGTCCTTCTGTAGCAGCGTCCCCGCCAGGCCGGCCAGCCGGTCCAGGCCGCCGATGCCGCCAAGAGCGTTGAGCGCAAAGCTGTTTGCGCTGCCGCGCGAGACGACTTCGACGAGGCGATCCGGCGACACGCCCAGCTCGTCGGCCAGCGACAGGGCGGCGGCCGCGGTGCCCAGGTTGGCGGTGAACAGCAGATTGTTGAGTAGTTTGGTGGTCTGCCCGGATCCGAGGTCGCCCAGGTGAACGACGGGGTCGGCGTAGGTTTCGAAGACCGGACGGCAGCGCTCGACGACATCGCCGTCGCCGCCGACCATCACCAGCAGCCGGCCCTCCGCGGCCGCCGGACCGCCGCCGCTGACCGGCGCATCGATGATCGAAACCCCATGAGCCTCGGCCTGTTTGGCGAGCTCACGGCAGGTGTCGGGATGGACGGTGCTGTGCACCGCGATGACGCTGCCCGGTGCCATGGCCGCCAGCAGGCCGTCCCCGCCGCCAGTGAGTTCCTCGATGTCGGCGTCGCCGACGACGCACAGGCAGACGAGATCGCTATCCGCGGCCAGATCGGCCGGCGTCGGGGCGATCTTGGCCGGGGTGTCGGCGAACGGCTCCAGCGACGCGGGCCTGCGCGCCCATAGCGTCGTCTCGTAGCCGCCCTCGATGATCCGGCGCGCCATGGGGCCGCCCTGACTGCCTAATCCGATGAACCCAACCCGCATCAACCGGCCTCCAAATCGGCTTCCGAATCCGTTGACCGCTCACCCGCGCATTCCGCCACGAACGCAAGGACTTTCGCGTGGTAGTCGGGGGCGGTGTGGCCGAGGCTGATGTTGTGCCCGGCGTCGGATTGACGATGCACGACGAATCGCGGCGCTGCGGAGAACAGCGCACTGATCTGGGTCACCGCCGCGTCATCGGCCTGCCAGACCTTTTCGTGCTCGGCGATGCTGAAGTGCACGGGGACGCGCACGGCGGGCGCCAGCTCCGGGAAGGTCTGCCGCGCCCAGTCGGAGACCATTTGGTCCTCGTAGGCCGGCGCCGACGGGGAAACCGTTGCGCCGCCGAGGACCTCGGGCGGATACAGCTCCGCGGGGCTCCACAGCAGGTCGCGCATGCCCGGCGGGCGGCGTTCGCGGGTGGCGGTTTTCAGTATTTCCTTGGCCGCAGGGTGGTAGTGCCGACCGGTGCCGGCCAGTTCGATGCCGAGCAGCTCTGCGCCGCGCGCGTCGGCGGCCATCCGCATCGTCAACTCGCAGCCGCCGGAATGGCCCCACACGAAGACGCCTGCGCCACGGGGTCGTTCGCCGAGGATGCGCTCCACCGTGCCGTAGGCGAGGTTGACCCGCTGCTCGCCGGAGGCCATCGCTTCGGGGTACGGCGCGGAGCTGCCGTAGCCGGGGCGGTCGAGGGCCACGACGGTGAATCCGGCCTCGGCGCCCGTGCGCAACAACGAATACGACGGGTGGCCCGGGCAGTCGAAATACAGCGCGGTGGTGCCTCCACCGTGGATGGCGACGATCACCGCCGTGGGCTCGGCAGCCTCGGCGACCAGGGCCGACATCGGCACGCCGTCGACGATCACCAGCCGCGGACGGACGCTCGTCATGTGTCGCCCCGCAGTAAAAGCACGCCGCTGGGGGTGAGTCCCCCGCTGCTGACGACGCCGACGCGGGCGTCGGCCACCTGCCGGTCACCGGCCTCGCCGCGCAGCTGGCTGACCGCTTCGTGCAGCAGGCCCATGCCGTGGGTGCGGCCGTGCGACAGCTGGCCGCCGTGGGTGTTGAGCGGCAATTGCCCGTCGCGCGCGATGTTCTTGCCGCCGTCCAGGAATTCCTTGGCCTCGCCGATGCCGCAGAATCCCAGCGCCTCGATCCAGGACAGGCAGTTGAAGGAAAACCCGTCGTAGAGTTCGGCGACGTCGACGTCGGTGGGCCGCAACGAGGTGCGGGTCCACACATGCGCGGCCTGGCCCAGCACCTGCGGCTCGTGCGTCAAAGTGCTTTGGTCCCAATCGAGTCGCTCGACGATCTGGGTGCCGACGGCCTCCACCAGAACGGGCGGCTTGGCCAGGTCGCGGGCGGCGTCGACGGCCGAGACGATGACGGCGATCGCGCCGTCACACGGCACGTCGCAGTCGTACAGCCCGAACGGCGTGGTGATGGGACGCGCATTGAGGTAGTCGTCCATCGTCATCGGGGTGCGGTAGATGGCAGTCGGGTTGAGTTCGGCGTTGGCGCGCTGGTTCAGCGCGATCCAGCCCAGCGTCTCTTTCGTTGTGCCGTAACGGTGGAAGTGCCGCTGCGCGTTCATCGCCAGCGTGTGGGCGGCCGAGGTGGCGCCGAATGGCATCTGCCAACCCGACATTCGGCCGATCGAGGGCGCGATTTTGCCCTGCTTCATCAGCTCGCCGTGGGTGGCTTCCCAAACCGTCCGGAAGCACAGCACGTGGCGTGCGAGCCCACCGGCGATCGCCAGCATCGCAGCGATCACGGAGCCACCCGGGCCGAACGTTTCCATCGCGCCGTTGTGCCACGTCGGCCGGATGCCCAATGCGGCCTCCAGGGCGGTGGTGCCCCCCTCGCCCATTCCCGCCACGTTGAGAGCGCCGGGGTAGGTGGACAGGCCGTCGATATCGGCGAATGTCAGCCCGGCGTCGGCGATGGCCGCTTCGCAGGCCTGAACGGTGAGCGACAGCGGCAGCTGCATCAAGCGGCGGCCGATCGGCGACATGCCGATGCCGGTCAGCGCGACCTTGTCCTCGAACTTCTCCTGGGTCAGCATGGGACGCACGTGCTCGCCGAAGCGCTCGGGCGGGATCTCGTCGGACGGCAGGGCTGCGGGTTCGGCATCGGGAATCGGCCGGAACAGCGGAAACCACACGTCCTCGACCTGCTCGAAGACCACCTCCACCTGTTGACCGAGCTCCAGCCGCTCGAAATCGCACTGGACGATGTTGGTGGTCAGTCGCACGCGCGGGTCCTCGGCGATCGCCACCTGCGCGACGACGTAGGGGGCGGCGAGTCCGGGCAGGCTGAACCGCTCGTTGACGGTGAACCCGGCCAGCGTCGCCCGGCCGGAAACGGCCCGCACACCCACGTCCCGGGATCGGCAATATCGGCACACCGGAGCCGGCGGATGGATCAGCGCGTCGCAGCTCTGGCATTCCTGCAGCCGGAGCGTGCCGTCGGCGCCCGAAGTCCAAAAGAACTCGTTGTCCTGCGTGATCAGGGGCAGCGGGCGTCCGGTCAACGCGTGAAACCCCATTCGGCTTCGCTCGCTTCGGTATTGACGTGGGCGGCGGGGTCGTCATCGGTGGTTGGCTGCGGCGGCACGTCGTCCGGTCGGCGTTCGTCCATTTCCATGATGGCGTGCACCGGGCAGTCCATCAGGGCGCGCATGACCGCGTCGCGGTCGGCCTCGGGCACGGTGCCGTCGCCGATCAGGCACGCGTATCCCCAGTCGTCGAGCGAGAAGTAGGCGGGCGCGTGCTTGGCGCAGATGCCGAACCCGTCACACAGGGTGCGGTCCAGGTGGATTCTCATGCCCTCGCTCACGCGTAGACCACCGCCTCCACCTCGTAGGGTCGCCCGGCGCTAAACGCGTTGGCGCGGCACGGTTCACAGGCATTGTCCAGATGCTGGGCCACCGCTTGCGGGAACTGGTCGAGCATGGTGGCGGCCACGTTGGTCGCGGCGTCCAGCGTGGCGCAGGCTCCGCGCCCGCGCAGCATCACCGACCAGTGGCGCAGCCGATCCAGGTCCTCGGGGGTGGCGGCGCCGTCGCGGAGCGCCCCGGCGGCGGCGGCCATCGCGGCGGTGCCGTTGAAGCACGAACCGCATTGGCCCGCGTTCTCGCGATCGAAGTAGGCCAGCACCGACGCGGCGACCGCCACCGGGCAGTCGTCGGCGAGAACCGCGATCGCACCGCATCCCAGTCCGCTGCCGAGGTCACGGAACGTCTCGTGGTCCAACGTGGCGTTCAGCACGCTGCGATTGAGCAGCCCGGCGAAGTAGCCACCCAGCAGCGCGCCTTGGACGCGATCCGACGAAACCCCGTGCAGGGCAAGCAGATCGGCGAACGGCAGGCCGTGCGGGACCTCATAGAGGCCCGGCGGCCGGCCGCCGCCGGTGAAGGTCACGAGGAAGGTGCCCGGCGAGGACGACGTGCCCAGCGAGCGGAACTCCGCCGCGCCGTGCCGCTGCAGGTAGGGCAGGTTGGCCAGGGTCTCCACATTGCTCACCAGGGTGGGCAGCCCGCCGACGCCCTGCTGAAATGGCCGCGGCGGTTTGTCGGTCGGCTTGACGGGTCCGCCGTTGATCGCGCGGGTGACCGCAGTCTCCTCGCCGGCGATGTACCCCGGGGCGACGTTGACCACCTCGATCGCGATGTCGCCGGGCGGCTGCTCGGCGAGCGCGGCCTGGACACTGCGGGCCGATTCCGCGTCGGACAGGTAGACGTAGGCGCGGTCGGCGGCCACCATCGCCGTGGCCAGCCGCAGCCCGTCGAGGACCTGGTGCGGCCGGTGCCGCAGCAGCCACCGATCCTTGATCGAAGCGGGTTCGCCCTCCTCACCGTTGGCGACGACGACCGCGCCACCCGCCGCGCGCCCGTTGTCGCGCACGGCGCGCAGCTTCACCGCCATCGGAAAGGCCGCGCCGCCCCGGCCCTGCAGCCCGCTGCGCTCGACTTCACCAAGCAGTTCGTCGGGGTCGGCGAGTGGACGATAA
Organism: Mycobacterium sp. IEC1808; assembly: GCF_002101935.1. Taxonomy (NCBI): domain Bacteria; kingdom Bacillati; phylum Actinomycetota; class Actinomycetes; order Mycobacteriales; family Mycobacteriaceae; genus Mycobacterium; species Mycobacterium sp. IEC1808. Next base: position 221,299 of record NZ_LQPV01000006.1, read on the forward strand.
CCGCCGAGTTCGAGGTACGCCGCGCGGTTTTCACCCGCGTGGCCCGGTCGATCACCCAGCAGCCGCGACGGACACCCGGGCCAGGAGGTGACGGTGATATCCATCGCCTAGCTCCCCATCGTTAGTCTGGCGCACATGCGAACCGCGGTAGTGCGCGTCAACGTGGATCCTTCCGGCGTCCTCACGGCCGAACAGCTAGGACACGGCATGACCGCACTCCTCGAGCTTGCCGGCGAGCTGGGCCTGCAAGTCGTCGAGAACAACCTCTCGGCCATGCCGGCCGGCCGGCGCGAGGTGGAGGTGCTCGTCGCCGGCGAAGACGCCGATGCCGTCAAGCGCGTCGGACTTGAGTTGTGCGGCAGAGCTTTTGGCGGTTTCAACGTCGCGCCGGTGGCCGGCGTGGTGACATTCATCAGCCGGGGAACCGACGACGACGCGCACGGCGTGCTGTCCGGTTTCGGGCTCACCGGCGAGATCGTCCGGACGCCCGGCGACGACGGTTTAGACATCATCCACGTGACCTTGCGCGAGGCGGATCTGGATCGCGTTCCGGAAAGCCGGATTCACACCGCCCTCGAGGCGTCGCTCAACTGCGAGGTTCGCATTCGCACCGTGTGAACGCATCAGGAGCCCAAGAATTCGAGGATGGCGGGGGCGGCCTGCACCCAGGTGTCGAACATGTTGAAGTGCTTCACCCTGCCCGCCGCGCGGTCTTCGGACGCCCGCTCCCAGGCGTCCTCCGGCCAGGGCGGGTCGATCAGCTTGGAGCCCTTGATCAGGCAGCTGACCTCCAGCGACGTCCGCTTCGGGTGATCCATGTCGTTCTCGCCGCCACGAATGATCAACGTGGGGACCTTGATTCGATCGAACATTTCGTCCTCGACACCCGGAATCGTCTGTCCGGGCTTGGAGACGAACGCATTGAGCCAGCGCAGCATCACCTTGAGAAACTCGTCGGAGTCGAGGTCAAGGAACCGCTGCTTGTTGGCGGGGTTCTGCTCGATTCGCTCGCGCCATTCCTGCACTTTCATCACGCCGTCCATTCCGGTGCCGCGCACCGCGAGAATGCTCGGGATGATGTAGAAGGAGCCCAGCACGAAAGTGCCGTAGATGCCGCCGACGATGTTCCACACCACGAGTTTGGTGACCATCTCGGGGTAGAGCATCGTCGTCAGCATGGAATCCCTTGCGCCGCCGGAGCCCCCGGCGAGGATGCAGCGCTCGAAGCCCAGACCCGTCACCAGCTTGTGCAACGTCTCGGCCCGCATGTGCGACTCGCTTTGGCCGTAGAACTGCACATCCGAGGCCCCGCAGTTGGGCCGGTCCCACAGCAGCACCCGATAGCCGCCGGCGGCCAACGCATCGGCCAGCGGGCGCAGGCCCTCGATCTCCTTGCTGAACCGCCCGCCCGGCGTCAGGGCAATGAGATCGCCTGTGTCACCGAGGATTTCGTAGACAACGTTTCCGCCATTCACCTCGAATGTCGACACAGATGCTCCCGTCACGCCATCACCAGAACGTCGTTGCCGACGACTCGCACCGGGTAGGTGCGGATGCTCCACTCCGGCTTGACCGCGGTCGTGCCGGTCGCGAGCTCGAAACCCCATTGATGCCAGGGGCAGTAAATGAACTCCAGGTCGCGCACCATGACCGAGTCGCCGGCGGCGGTCTCGTCGACGATCGTGCGTCCGCGGGCGCGCCCCGAGCACAGCGGACCGCCCTGGTGTGGGCAGTAATTCGCGATGGCGTAGAAGGCGCCGTTGACGTTGTAGACGCCCACGCCGTGTCGCCCGATGGGCACCAGTTTGTGGGTGCCGGGGGGGATTTCGTCCACGGTTGCCACGACGTGTTCGCGCCCCTGAGCGAGGCGGGGCTGGGGCGGCCTGGTGGTTGCCCCTTCTTGTTCAGACGCCAACTCAGAACACCCGGGTCTGACCCTCGAGGACCGGCACGGTCTCCGGGAGGTGGTAGGTCGCGATCCCGTTCTTGTACATCACCGCGTCCCGGGCCGCCTTCGGAAGGTGCTTGACCAACCAGCGCGGGTCGTCGAACGTCCAGTGCGGGTAGTCGGAGGAGAACAGCAGGATCTTGTCGCACTCCATCCACTCCAGGGCGCGGGTCAACTCGGTCTTGTCTTCCGGGTAGTCGAGCGGCTGGGTGGTGAACTTGATGTGTTCCTTGACGTATTCCGATGGCTTGCGCTTGATCTCGACCCGCGACTTGCGGGCTTCGTAGAGCGCGTCCATCCGCCACATCAGCGGCAGGATCCAGGAGAACGCGTGCTCGACGAACACGATGCGCAGCGTGGGGAAGCGGTCGAAGACGCCGTCGAAGATCAGGCTCATCACCTGGTTGGCGGCCAGCAGCGAGTAGGTCACCATGAAATCGTGGTTGTAGCTCGGCAAACCCACCGGCGGCGTCGGCAGCATCTCGTAGTTGCTGCGCGACAGGTGGCAGCTCACCGTGATGTCGTGCTTGGTGGCGGCCTCCCAGATGGGGTTGTACTTCGGGTGGCCCCATGACGGTCGCGGCTCGGCCTTGATCAGGATCTGCGCCATGTACGGATGGCCGGCCCACGTCTCGATCTCGCGCGCCGCCCCCTCCGGATCCTCGATCGCCGCGCAGATCGAACCGCGCCAGCGCTCGTGCCAGTTGTTGTGGCTGTCGAGCCAGTGGTTCGCCTGCCAGTGGTTGAGCGCGGTCGAGAACGCCTGGTGCGCCTCGGCCAGCCGCGGTGTGCGGCCGCCCGGTTCCAGGATCGCGATGTCGGAGCCCGCTTGCATGATCAGTTGCCGGAAAGCCATGTCCGGGTCGCTGCAGGCGAACTCGCCGTCCGGCGGGAAGGCGTCGGCGCGCATCGCGAAGGTGTGCGCGTAGTCGGGGGCGTCGTAGTAGATCAGCTCGCCGACCTTGTGGTCCAGGAAGAACTTGCTGCGCCACGGCTCGGGGATGTACTGGGTGAGCTCGCCGCGCCGGGGCACCGGGTGGATGTCGGAGTCGACGCACCGGACGGCTATGCGCTCGGCGGCGGGAACCCGTTCGTGTATGTGAGTCAGCGTCATCTCTGTCTCCTCAGTCTCCCCTTGTCCCTATTCTGCGACTAGCCCGCTGCCAGGTCGACCGAAATGTCGATCCCGTACAAGTTGGCCGCGTTGCGCCAGCACAGCTTGTCGCGCTGTTCGGCGGACAGCGATGCGGGCACCCGGCCGACGTCGTTGCTCTGCCAGTGCGGGTAGCTGGAGCCGAACATCACCATGTCTTCCTTGCCGGTGAAGGCGAACCACTCGCCGGCGAAGTCGGCGTCGGGCGGACCGTCGAGGCTGCCCTGCACGAAATAAACGTGGCCGGGGATGTAGTCGCTGGGGATGCGCGGTGCCCAGGGCGTCTGTTCCAGGTGGGGCCGGCCAAACGTGTCCATCCGCCAGATGAATGGGGTAAGGAAGTCGGCGGCGCCGTCGGCCCAGACGAACTTCAGGTTCGAGAAGCGCTCGAACACACCCTCGGCGATCATGTTCATCAGGTGATACAGGTAGTTCAGCGCCATGAAGCTGACGTACTGCTCGTAGGTCAGGGTGTGCCCGGACGGCGTCGGAGGGAAGCCGATGCCCTCGCCCGTTTCGATGTGCACGGCGACCGGAAGCCCCGCGTCGGCGGCGGCCTCCCAGAGCGGCCAGAACTGGGGCTTGCCGTACAGCTCGCGGGATTGCAGCGGGACGCCGATCTGGACGATGCGGGGGTCGGCACGCCATTTCTCGATTTCGCGCAGGGCGCCTGCGATGTCGTCGGGGTTGACCCGGATGGTGCCGCGGAAACGCTCGCCGAACTCGGCGGAGTCCAGCCAGCGCGACACCATCATCTCGTTGTGGGCGGCGTGCAGCGCGGTGCCCAGGTGACGGTCGGGCATGATGCCGCGCCCCATCGGATGCAGGATCGCCACGTCCACACCGCGCTTCGAAAACAGTTCGTTGCCAACGAATTCCGGATCCGAGCCGGGATACTGGCGGTCCGGCCCCTCGGTGTTCGGCGCGTATTCGCCGCCCGGCGCGCCGTACCAGTCCATCTCGTAGTCGGGGAAGCCACGGCTCTTGAACGGCTCGCGCAGGAAGGAGCGCAGGTCCTTGTTGGACGAAAAGAAGACGTGCACGCTCGCGTCGATCAGCGGGGTGCGGGTTCCGTCGGCGTGTTCGATCACGTAAGCCGCCCCCCGGCTCGGGAAGCCAAAGTGAGCCCGATGAGGGCATCTGATAGATAAGCTAACATTCTCGGCGGTCGCCAATCAACGGTATTTCGGTAAGCATTTCGGTTAAACATCGGCCCTGGTAGCCATCGGTATTGCCGTTATCCGGGTAAGTAGCGTTCTTGATTGAGGATAATAGCATTCTCGCTCTTGTCGGTGAATGCCGACCGGTGCCCGCCGGACGCCGAACCGATTCTGCAAACGGCCGGTACGATCCGTCGCGTGGTGAGGGCCGTGCACGCGTCCATGGTGCGCTGGATCGGCCTCCTGTTCGTGGTCGGCGCGGTACTGTTCGCGCTCGGCGTCCTGCTCTCGCTGCTTCCCGCGTCACCACCGCTGCTCTCGGCGTTGACCTACGCGGTGGGGGCGGTGTTCTTCACCGCCGCCGCAACGCTTCAGCTGATCCTCGCTCGCCGCGAGCTGCCCGAGGCCGAGCAGCACTCCCTGCCGTTGCGGGCGCGCACCACCGACTGGCTGGCCGCAGCCATTCAGTTGGTGGGCACGGTGCTGTTCAACGTCAACACGATCGACGCCGCGGTGACGATCGGTGCCCGCCCGGAGCTCATCGACGTCGACGTGTGGGTGCCCGACATCGTCGGCTCCGTCGCGTTCCTGGTCTCGTCGGCGATCGCGATCGTTCCCGAGGTCCGGGCCCGGCGGCACTCCCACGTTGCCAGCGCCTCGCAGCGCATCGCGTTCCTCAACTTCGCGGGATCCGTCCTGTTTTTCGCCTCGGCCGTCGGCGCGCTGGTGCTGCGCTCGGGCGCCGACGTCAGCCTGGTGTGGGCCAACATCGGCACGTTCTTCGGCGCGCTGTGCTTCCTCGTGGCGGCCTGGCTTTTCGGCTGGCCCCCGCGCCAACCACAGAGCCAAATTCAGTGATCGCCAAGTGGATTCAAGCGCTAGCCGGGCCTTCGGGCGTCGCGTGTGAACTGTGCGCCTGGCCTGTGAATCGTGGCAGGAGAAATCGCCGAATTCCCTCCGCCGGTACACAATCAAAGCCATTACTGCACACTCAACGCGATTAGCCCGGAAGCGGCTTCACCGGACCCACGGTGACACCGGCGGCCCTCTCGAACGGCTTGATCACCGTCGTGAAATCGGAGTCCGGGCCCTCCTCGAGCGCGGCCGCCTCCCAGAGCCGGGCCACCGTTTCGGCGACGTCGGCCGGGGCGCCGAGCGCTTTCGCTTCGTCGAGATACAGCCGCACGTCCTTGACCATCAGCCCGGTGGCGAAGCCGTAGTCGAAGGTGCGCGGCAGGATCGCGCGGGGGAACTTGTCGCGGCTCGCGCTCGTCGCACCCGAACCCGCGTTGAGCACTTCGATCATCACGCCCGGGTCGAGACCGGCCTTCACGCCCATCGCGACGACCTCCGCCGTCGCGATCAACACGTTGGCCGCCAGGATGTTGTTGGCGAGCTTCATCGTCTGCGCCGAGCCGGGTTTCTCCCCGATGTAAAGCGGTCGCCCGATCGCCTCGAGAACGGTTCGTATCAAGCCGAATTCGCCGCGCGGCCCGGACACCATGACGGCGAGCGAACCCTTCTCGGCTCCGCCCACGCCGCCGCTGACCGGGCTGTCGATCGCCACGATGCTCCGTTTCGCCAGCGCGTCGCGGATGTGCACCGCCGTTCGGCTGCCGACGGTTGAGAAGTCGACATAGCGCTTGACGCGTGAACCCTCGATCACGCCCGCGGCCCCGGTGGCCACCTCCACGGATGCGGCCGGCGTCGGCAGGCTGGCCATGACAGTCTCGACCCGATCGGCGACCTCTTTCGAGGACGACGCGCCGTGCGCGCCGGCGGTGACGAGGCGATCCAGCGCCGCGGCGTTCATGTCAAAGGCGACGACGTCGTGGCCTTGTTGGATGAGGCGACGTGCCATGGGAAAGCCCATATTTCCCAGCCCGATGAATCCGACCTCCATCGCCGACCCCTAGCCCTGATCCACTTCGGCGAACGCCTCACGCGCGATGCGGAAGCTGTCGACGGCGGCCGGTACGCCGGCGTAGATCGCGACCTGGAGGAATATCTCGCGGATCTCGTCGCGCGTGACACCGTTCGTCAGCGCCGCCTTGACGTGCGTCCGTAATTCGTTGGGGCGGTTCAGGACCGAAATCATCGCTAGGTTGAGCATGCTGCGGGTCTTGAGGGCCAGGCCGTCGCGGCCCCAGACCGCACCCCAGCAATACTCGGTGACGAGGTCTTGCAGCGGCTTGGTGAAGTCGTCCGCGTCCGCCAACGCTTGGTTGACATACGCCTCGCCCAACACCGCCGAGCGGATCTCGAGTCCGCGCTGGTACATTTCGCCGTCCAATGGTCTTCTCCTTTACGCCGCGTGCTCCTAATAGACCCTCCTGATAGACCTTGTGTAACAGCCCAGCCTCGAGGGAGACGCAATGACCGGTGCAAGCAGTGACGTCTGGGAAGTCATGGCGACCGCCCGGACGATCCGGCGGTTCACCGACGAGCCGGTCGACAATGCCACCCTCACGCGTTGCCTCGAAGCGGCCCGGTGGGCACCCTCGGGCGCCAACGCGCAGGGCTGGCGCTTCGTCGTGCTGCGCTCGCCCGAGCAACGGGCCGTCGTGGCCCAGGCGGCCGCCCACGCCCTGGAGGTGATCGAACCCGTCTACGGGATGAGCCGGCCCGCCGACGGCGACAACAGCCGCCGCGCCCGAACTTACCGCGCCATGTACGAATTGCACGATCGTGCAGGCGAGTTCACCTCGGTCCTGTTCGCGCAGCAGCACTATCCGACGGCCTCCGAGCTGCTGCTGGGCGGGTCGATCTTTCCCGCCATGCAGAACTTCCTGCTGGCCGCGCGCGCCCAAGGGTTGGGGGCATGCCTCACCAGTTGGGCCTCTTACGGCGGCGAGCGGCCGCTGCGCGAAGCCATCGGCATACCCGAGGATTGGTTGGTCGCCGGCCACGTCGTGGTCGGGTGGCCCAAGGGCAAGCACGGGCCGCTGCGCCGACGACCGCTTTCCGAGTTCGTGAACCTCGATCGCTGGGGCCAGCCGGCCGATGCACTGCTGGGTGCCGGCTAGGCGTTCGGACACCTCGTAACCGCTTTTCGAGATTATTACTTCCGACAGGGAGAATGCTATTCTCGCGATTGGCGGTGACGACAGGAGGCGGCCCGGATGCTGTTGGAGTTCGATGCTGATCAGCGGCTGTGGCAGCAGACCGTTCGCGACGTCGTCGCCAAGCAGTGCCCGCCGTCGCTGGTGCGCAGCGTGGCTGAGGACGGCGTGGATCCGAGCCCGCTGTGGAAGTCCTATGTCGACCAGGGCTGGACGGAGCTGAACGATCCGGCCAGCGCCGTCGAGCTGGCCATCGTGCTCGAGGAGTTGGGGCGCGCGACCGATCCCACCACGTTCCTGGCGACGATGAGCCAGTTCGCCCCGCTGGCCGAGGATCGATTCGACCCGCACGAGGCCGGAACCGCGGTGTACGGCGGGGTGTGGGCGCACCGGGACGCCGACGGCTGGGTGCTGGACGGCACGGCGCGACATGTTCTGGACGGCGATCGCGTCGACCGGCTGGCGGTGGTGACCGACGCCGGGGTGTTCATCGTCGCGGCCAACCAGGTTTCGGCGCGCCGCTCGGCGGTGTTCGACCCCCTCCTGCACGTCGCCGACCTCTCGTTCGGCGAGGTCCGGGTTCCCGACAGCGCGCGGCTCGCCGTCGACGCGGAACGGGCCCAGCACGTCGCGCTGACGGGCATGGCGATCACGATGGTCGGCGCCTGCCAGCGCATCCTCGACCTGGTCCTCGAGCACGTCCGCAGCCGGCAGCAATTCGGGGTGCCGATCGGTTCGTTCCAGGCCGTCCAGCACAAGGCCGCCGACATGCACGTCGCGGTCGAACGCGCCCGGGCGCTGGCCTACTTCGCCGCGCTGACGATCGCGGCCGACGATCCGCGGCGCCGGCTGGCGGCCGCGATGGCCAAAGCGTCCGCGGGGGAGTGCCAGTCGCTCGTATTCCGGCATGGCTTACAGCTTTTCGGCGCGATGGGCTTTACCTGGGAGAACGACCTGCAGTTCGCGCTGAAGCGGGCCAAGGCGGGCGAGCTCATGCTCGGCGGCGCGGCGCAACACCGGGCGCGCATCGCAGAGGAATACCGTGCAGCTGACTTTTGATCCCGACGTCGAGGCGTTCCGGGCGGAGTTCGCGGCCTTCCTCGACGAAAACCTGCCCGACGCAAGCGAAACGCTGGAGCGCCCGCGGTCGGTGTCGCACATGCCGCAGTGGGCGCGCGACTGGCAGCGGCTGCTTTTCGACAACGGCTGGCTGTTGCCCAGCCAGCCGCCGGAATTCGGTGGTCGCAACGCGACGGTGATTCAGCAGTTCGTGTACCTCGAGGAACTCAGCCGCCGCCGGATCTATCACAGCTTCAACCCGCAGGGCGTAAATATCGTTGGGGCGTCGCTGCTTTCGTTCGGCAGCGACGATCAGAAGCGCCGCTGGGCGGTGCCGATCCTGCGGGCCGAGATCACCGCATCGCTCGGGATGAGCGAACCCAGCGCGGGCTCCGACCTGGCGTCGTTGCGCACCCGCGCGGTACTGGACGGCGATCACTTCGTGGTCAACGGGCAGAAGGTATGGACCTCGGGCGCCCACGATGCCGACGTCCTGCTGACGTTCGTGCGCACCAACCCGGATGCGCCGAAACACAAGGGAATCAGCGCGCTGATCATCCCCACCGACACCCCGGGTCTGGTGCGCCGGCCTTTTCCCTCGATCTGCGGTGCCGACGACCTGGATTTCAACGAGGTGTTCTTCACCGACGTGCGGGTGCCGGCCGAGAACCTGGTCGGTGAGCTGGACCAGGGCTGGCGGGTGGCCAACGGGTCGCTGGGGCACGAACGCACGATGATGTGGCTGGGTTTCGCCGACCGACTCGACAACATGATCGACGACTTTCGCCCGAGCACCGAAGTCGAGCGCGACCAGTACGCGAGCACGATCATGGACAAGCAGGCGCTGCGCCTGTTGGGTTCGGTTGCCCTGGCGCGTGCCTCGCGCGGCGAAGACGATGTGGCCGCGATCTCGGTGCTCAAGCTGCTCGGGTCCGAGGCCGAGCTGCGCGGCATGGAGCTCGCGCTGACGTCGGCGGGATCGGACGGGCTGATCCACCCCGGGCAGACCGGCCCGTACGCGCACATGAACCTGGACCACTACTTCGCCAGCTGGTTCGAGCGTTATGCCCGAAGCTTTTCCGGCACCATCGCCGGCGGCACCTCGGAGATCCAGCGCAACATCATCGCGCAGCGCGTGCTCGGCCTACCCCGCGGCTAGGTTTGTGCGTCGAGCGTGCGGCCAGCCGCACGCTCGTTGTCGAATGTGCGGCCAGCCGCACGTTCGCGGGACTAACCCACTAGCTCTGGTCGTGGCCCACCACCTCGGTGTGGTTGGGGTGTGCGGTGCCGGGCAACGGGATGCGGGCCACGTCCGGGGTACCCAGCCGGCCGGCCAGCCAGGGCAACGCGGTGGCGAAAGCTGCGCTGGCGGTGGGCCAGTCGTGCCTGCCCGGCTGGGCGACCACCGCGCAGTCGATGCCGTTCGCCCGGCCGAGGCCGCACAGGGCTGCTGCTGCGGCGGCCTGGTTACCCGGGTCGGTGGCGGCGCCGCGACCGGCGACTGCCATCGCGGTGCTGTCGACGACGGTGAGATCGCGATGGGGCGCCGGGGCACCGCCCGACGTGATCGCGAACCAACCGGACACGCCGGTGTAGCGGCCGTGGCGGCTGATCACCGTGGTCGGGTCGAATGCCGCCCAGGCGTCGGCATTTCCGCCGAACAGCCCGGCGATGGTTTGCGACTTGCTGCCCGTGTTGGGGGTCAGGTCGCCTTCGATGTCGACGAACGTGCTGAACAGCGTGGGGTGCATGACGGTCAGGTCCACCGCGCAGGTCCCGCCCATCGAGAAGCCCACGATGCCCCAGCGCGACGGGTCGGGGCTGACTCCGAAATTCGAGACCATGTAGGGCACAACGTCTTTGGTGAGGTGGTCGGCGGCGTTGCCGCGGCTTCCATTGACGCACTCGGTGTCGTTGTCGAATGCCCCGCCCGGGTCGACGAACACCAGCACCGGCGCGTTGCCTCCATGCGCGGCAGCGAAGGCGTCGATGGTGTCCACCGCGTTCCCGGCGCGCACCCAGTCGGCGGGCGTGTTGATCATGCCGCCGATCATCATCACCGTCGGCAGCTGCGGCGGCGGAGAGCTCGAGAACCACGCCGGCGGCAGGTACACCAGTTCCTCGCGATGCTTGAAATGCGACGCGTCGGAAGGGATTTGCACCGGCACCAGGCGGCCGCGGGATGGCCTGGCGCCGCTCGCCGCCATCGCGGTGACGGTGGCCTTGTCGGTCTGGCCGGGTAGCGGAGCGGAGGTGAGCTGGTCCCACCCGCTCTGCACCGTCTGCACGTACCCGAACCACTGGTTCAGCACCAGCAGCGAGCAGAGCGCACACAGCGGCAGGCACAGGATCGATACGGCGCGGCGCCACCAGCGAGCGCCGCGCCAGCCCAGGATCACGACGGCCGCGGCCGTGCCGGCCAATGCGATCCACACATACAGCGCGGCCGGCGCCGGCTCGGTTGCCACCCGGCCGATGTACCAGTGCGCCCCGAAGGCCGCCACGCCGCCCGCGACGACGGCCACGGGCAGCCAGCACAGGAGCCAACGGCGTGATCGTCGCCCGATGGCGAGCCCCAGCGCGAGAGCGGTGGCGGCATCGACCGTCAACGGCAGCCAGCCGTGCATCAACGAGATGTGGTTACTCAGGAGCTGCATCGTGATTCCTCCTCCCGGCGGCCAGCGATCGGCGCGTGTGAGAGAAGGATTAGACGTCGGCCTCTACGAAGCCTCTACGGATTCTTGGAGGCGCGGTCCAGACGGCGAGCAGACACAAAAGCCCCTCACCACGCGGCGTGTCGGGGGCTTTTGCGTCTGCTCGCGAGGGGAACGGGGCCACCTAGTCGATGACGGCGGCTTCCTTGCGCTCGGTGATCGGCCTGGCCAGCTCCTGCTCGTCGCAGATGCGTTGCAGCTTGTCCAGCGTCTCGTCCAGGCCGGCGCCGACCCGTCGGCCGGGCGTGAAGGTGGCCGGCAGCTTCCGCATCCCCTGGATTACGCCGATGGTCTCGTAGTGGACGGTCCCCTCGGGGTCGCACGTGTAGTCGGGCATCCGGTCCAGGACCGCGGTCAGCATGGACTTGAACACCGTGCGCGCCACGTTCGATCCGGCGCAGCGGTGCACGCCGAGCCCAAAGCTGAAGTGCCGGTTGCCTTTGCGGTCGAGGATGATCTCGTCCGGGTCGTGGAACACCGAGCGGTCGCGGTTGGCCATGGCCCACGAAATCCACAGCCGCTCGCCCTCTTTGAAAGTGGTGCCGTCGAGCTCGACGTCATCGGAGAAGGTCCTGCCGTCGCCAGGGGCGGGGGTGAAGTAGCGCAGGAACTCTTCGGTCGCGGGATCGAGCAGCGTCTCACGCTGCTTGCTGAGCAGCTCGCGCTGATCGGGATGCTGCGAAAGCCATTCCAGCGAATGGGCCGTCAGCGCCGTGGTGGTGTCGAAGCCGCCGCCAATGATCAACCCGAGATTTCCGATGATTTCCAGATCGGGCGCGGGCTCGCCGTCGATCCGCATTTCGAGCAGGGCATTGACCAGGCCGGGCCGCGGATTTTCGCGGATCTCGATCATGTTGTTGATCAGGTCGATCCCCATCTGCCGGTGCATTTCGGTGACCCGCTGGATGTCCGGCGAATGCTCCGGGGTGTACACCGCGGCGTGGGTCGGCTCGCTGTACATCTGCCAGTTCTTCAGCGGGATGCCCATCATCGCCAGCGTCAGCACGGCCGGCACGATGTTGGCGAGGTCGTCGACGAAGTCGATGCGGCCCTCCTCGATCTTCTCGTCGACGCAGGCGCGCGTCACGTCGTCGATGAACGGCTCCCAGCGCTTGACCGCGGCCGGTGAGAGGTAGGGGTTGAGCACGGCGCGGTAGGTTTTGTGCTCGGGGTTGTCCATCTCCAGGATGCCGCCCCGGATGCCGTTGATGCGGCTGGCGGTCGGGATCGAAATGCCTTTGTAGCCGCGGCGTTCATTGTTCACATCGTGGTCGTTGGACACCGCCGGGCAGCGGGCGAGCTCGAAGACCTCGTGGCTGCCGGCCGCCACCCAATGTCCGCCGTAGGTGTCGCTCCAGGCCATCGGGCACCGGGCGTGCATCTCCTCGGTGATGTCTTTGAACCGCGACCGGTACTCCGGGGAGTGCCGATCGAAGTGATACCGGTTCCGCTTACGGTCGCTGTCGCTGACCTGGTCATCAACGCTGTCGTCGACGCTCAAGGCACTGTCTCCCTTTACGTTTCATCCGTGATGATGATGGCCTGCTCAGGGCAGGAGTGGACGGCTTCGCGGACCTGATCCTCTTTGTCGGCCGGCACCACCTCGTCGATCGCCGACGAACTGCCGTCGATGTCGCTGAGCTGGAACGAATCCGGCGCGATCATCGCGCAAAGGGTGTGGCCCTGGCAGCGTTCCGAATCGACCCAGACCTTCACGGTGTCTCCTTGCGAGTTGTCTTAATTCTCGTAGTCGTACCACTTGAGGTAGCCGCCGGCATCGACGCGCAACTGCACGCCGGTGACGTAGCGGGCCTCGTCGGAGGCCAACCACAGGACGGCGTTGCTGATGTCCTCGGGTTCGACGTAGGGGATTTTCATCGCCTGCTGCACGCCGAAAACCGGCTCGGCGTCGGCCCGCGTCGGGCGCTCCAGGTCCGGCCGGAACGAGCGGTACATCGGCTCGCTCTGCAGCATCGGGGTGTTGGTGTTGGTCGGGTGGATCACGTTGGCGCGGATGCCCAACGGCGCAAGCTCCGTTGCCAGGTCGTGAACGTAACGCGACAGCGCCCGCTTGGAGTGGATGTAGGCCATGCCGCCCGGGTCGGTGCCGGGGTTGTCCTTCTTGGCGGTGTCCATCAGCGCCGCGGTGGATCCGGTGGCGACGATCGAGGCGCCCTCGCGCAGGTGCGGCAACGCGACCTGGATGGCGTTGATGGTGCCGATCAGGTTGGTGTTGATGACGTCGCACCACGCCTGCAAAGGCGGCTGGCCCTTCATGCCGGCGACTCCGGCCTGCGCCACGACGATGTCGAGCCTGCCGAACTCCGCGACCCCTTGCTCCAGGGCCGCGCTCAGTTGCCCGGCGTCGCGCACGTCGGCCTGGGCGATCACCGCGCCCTGCCCGGTCTTCTCGATGAGCCGCGCGGTCTCCTCGAGGTCCTCGGGTGCCGCCATGGGGTAACCGATGGTGTCGAGGTCACGGCACAGGTCGACGGCGATGATGTCCGCGCCCTCCTCGGCCAGCCGCACCGCGTGGCTGCGGCCCTGCCCGCGCGCCGCGCCGGTGACGAAGGCGACCTTTCCCTTCACGCGCCCTGGTGCGCCGTCTGCCACACTCTCTCCTTTTGTGTCGCTGCTCAGGTGTTTCGGCCGCCGTTGACGCCCAGTATCTGACCGGTGATGTAGCCGGCCTCCTCGGAAATCAGAAAGGCGCACGCGGCCGCGATGTCTTCCGGCCTGCCCATCCGGCGCACCGGGGTCCGGGCGATGGTCGCCTCGATGTCGCCGAGGTATCCGTGTTGTTCCGCGGCGCGCAGCATCGGGGTGTCGATGAACCCCGGCGGTACGGCGTTCACGGTGATGCCGTTGGGCCCGTATTCGAGTGCCAGCGACTTGGTGAGGCCATTGACCGCGGACTTGGCGGCGACGTAGTGACTCATGTAGGGCGCACCGGAATGGGTGCTCGACGACGAGATGTTGACGATCCGTCCCCACCCGGCCTCGACCATGTCGGGCAGCACCGCCTGGGTCACGTGAAAGACGCCGTTGAGGTTGACGTCGACCACCCGCCGCCACTCCTCGAAGGTGATGTTGGTGAAGCGCTTGAAGCCGTCCAGCCCGGCCGCGTTGACCAGGACCGTCACGGGGCCCAGTTGGGCGCGGATGGCCGCGAGCGCGGCATCCACCTGCGGCCGGTCGGTGACGTCGGCGGTGAAGGCGAAATCGGCTTCCGACGGCCTGAGGTCGATCGTGGCGACGTCAAGGCCGTCGGCGCGCAGGCGCTGCGCGACCGCTTGACCGATGCCGGATCCGCCGCCGGTGACCACCGCGGTCTTCACGTCGAGGCCTCGCCTGCAAATGGGGCCGTCTCAGTCACAAAGAATCTCCCTTACAATTATGAGAACCTTACTCTCGCGGCGAAGCGCCGTGCAACATGGCCGTGAAACCGCGCGCGGCCTGCGCTGAGACGCTCGTTACCCCGACACATGCGCAACAACGCCCCTGGTCGGCGGCCCGGTCCCATTCCTGAGACTTTCTTGAATTATCGAGACCCGAATGTAAGATTCGCCGGGGAAGAGAATGAAATTTTCGTGACCGTCACCACATGAGGGAGTAGGCGATGCCAGTGCAGGACACGGCAGAGACCACCGCGAAGACGATCGCGGATGCCGCGCCCGAGTCACAGGTCGATCGCCGACTGCTGATTGACGGCCGGCTCGTCACCGCCGACAAGACGTTCCCCTCGATCAACCCCGCCACGGGCGCGGTCATCGGGCACGCTCCAGACGCCCGCGTCGAGCAGGCCGAAGCGGCGATCTCGGCGGCCCGGCACGCCTTCGACACGACCGACTGGTCGACCGATGTGGAGTTGCGGATCCGCTGCCTCGACCAGTTGCACACGGCGCTGGTCGAGCACGCGGAGGAGCTGCGGGAGCTGACGATCGCCGAAGTCGGCGCGACCCGGGCGCTCACCCAGGGCGCTCAGCTCGACGACCCGATCAAGATCGTGCGCTTCTACGCCGACCTGCTGCGCACCTATCAGTTCTCCGAGGATCTCGGCGAGATCGAATCGCGGGGCATGCGGCACCACCGCTGGGTGGAGAAGGAAGCCGCTGGGGTGGTGGCCGCCATCATCGCCTACAACTATCCGAACCAGCTCGCGCTCGCCAAGCTGGCCCCGGCGCTGGCCGCCGGATGCACTGTGGTGCTGAAGGGGGCGCCGGACACCCCGCTGGTCACGCTGGCGCTCGGCGAGTTGATCGCCAACCACACCGACATCCCGCCCGGCGTGGTGAACGTCCTTACTTCCTCGGACGTGGCCACGGGGGTCGCGTTGACCACCAGCCCCGACGTCGACGTCGTCACCTTCACCGGATCGACGGCCGTCGGACGCAAGATCATGGCCGCCGCGAGCGACACCGTCAAACGCGTCTTCCTGGAGCTGGGTGGCAAGTCGGCCGTGATCATGCTCGACGACGCGGACTTCACAGCAGCGAGCATGTTCGCGGCGTTCAGCATGGTCACACACGCGGGACAGGGCTGCGCGCTCACGTCCCGACTGTTGGTGCCCAGGTCACATCATGACGAGATCGTCGAGCTGATCGCGCAGAACTTCGCCAAGGTGCGCCACGGCGACCCGGCGGATCCGAAGACACTCATGGGTCCGCTCATCAACGAACGCCAGCGCGACAAGGTCGACGGCATGGTCCAGCGAGCCGTCGCCGCGGGCGCGACCTTGGTCACCGGCGGCAAGCGGTTGGATCCCGGCTACTTCTATGCGCCCACGCTGCTCACCAACGTCGACCCGGAGAGCGAGATCGCCCAGGACGAGGTCTTCGGCCCGGTGCTGGTGGTCATCGCGTTCGAGGACGACGACGACGCGGTGCGGATCGCCAACAACTCGATCTATGGGTTGGCCGGCGCGGTCTTCAGCCGCGACCAGGACCGCGCCCTGGCGGTAGCCCGTCGGATCCGCACCGGGTCGTTCTCCATCAACGGCGGCAACTACTTTGCCGCCGACAGCCCGTTCGGGGGCTTCAAGCAGTCCGGCGTCGGCCGTGAGATGGGCGTCGCCGGGCTGGAGGAGTTCTTGGAAGGCAAGACTTTTGCGGTTCCCGTTGTGGGGGCGCCCGCATGAGGCCGCTGGAGGGCATCCGTGTCCTGGAGGTCGCCATGTACGGGTTCGTCCCATCGGCGGGCGCCGTGCTCGCCGAGTGGGGCGCCGACGTGGTCAAGGTCGAGCACGCCGTGACGGGCGACCCGCAACGCGGGCTGCGGCAGACCGGCATGTTGCGCGTCGAGGGCGACCCGAACCCCAACATCGAACACGCCAACCGTGGGAAGCGCAGCATCGGACTCGACATGTCCGTGCCCGAGGGCAAAGAGGTGCTCTACGAGCTGGCCCGCCGGTCCGATGTGTTCTTGACCAGTTTTCTTCCCGCTCACCGGAAGAAGTTCGGCATCGACGTCGAGGACATTCGTACGGTCAACCCGAAAATCGTCTACGCCCGCGGGAGCGCGCTTGGTCCGCGCGGCCCCGAGTCAGAAAAGGGCGGCTACGACATGACCGCGTTCTGGTGCCGGGCCGGAACCGCCGCGACCATCACGCCGGCAGGGATGCCCGGCATGATCGCGCCCCCGGGACCGGCCTACGGCGACACCATCTCCGGCACCAACCTCGCCGGAGGCATCGCGGCCGCGTTGCTCAAGCGCGAGCGCACCGGCGAGGCTTCGGTCGTCGATGTGTCGTTGCTGGGCAGCGGCTTCTGGGCAATGGGACACACGGTCGCGTTGACCAAGCATCTGGGTCAGCGGCTGGAAGCGCCCCCGCCCGGGGTGCATGGTGCGCCCAACAACCCGTTGGTGGGGCTGTACACCACGTCCGACGGACGCTACATCTCCTTCGTGATGATGCAGCCCACCAAGTTCTGGGCCGACGTTTGCCGGCACGTCGAGCTGCCGGAGCTGGCCGACGACCCCCGCTTCGCGACTGTCGAAGAAATCGCCGCGAATACAACGGAAGCCGTCGAGATCTTGACCAAGGTGATCGCAACCCGCACGCTTGCCGAGTGGAGCGAGCGCTTTGCCACGCTTGCCGGGCCGTGGGCGCCCGTACAGGACACGTTGCAGGCGGTCGACGACGCCCAAATCCGTGCCAACGAGTACCTGGTTCGCGCAGGCGAACTCGATCTCGTTGCCAACCCGGTCCAGTTCGATGTCGCGCGGCCGCATACCGGCCCGGCGCCCGGATTCGCCGAACAGACCGAAGAAATCCTGATGGAAATCGGACTCGATTGGGACCGCATCATCGAGCTCAAGACGGCCGGCGCGGTCACTTGAGTGCTACAGGGACCGGAGCTGTGAGAAATGTGTGAGCCGAACGCCGCTTGTCATGAGAGCTGTCCGATAACGGTTTTGAATTTTCCATTCCACCTGGACACCGCATGAGTCATAATCGCCGGACGCTTCAAGACACGAGGCCCCTCGTTTTGAAGCGCCAACTCACGCGACAGAACGGAGGAGTGGCGTGAGGATGGTAGTGGCAGCGACGCCGGAGGCGAATGCCGGAATGTGGCTGCCCGCTACGCATTTCGACTGTTCCAGCGTACGTTTGTGGCCGTCGGTCCAGCCAAATCTACAGCTTTCCGTTCAGCCGAACAAGACCATCGGTCTCGAAAATGTCGGAAGGAACTGAGGCCGATGGCGATTAAGCGTGCGGGCCCGGAGCGATGGACCGGGGGCATATCGCTCGGCCGCGGCTCCAAGCCCATGGAAGCCGTCGGTGGCTTGTTCGCGATGTCGGCGGACGCGATCAAGTTCGTGTTCCGCCGGCCCTTCCAATGGCGCGAGTTCTTGGAGCAGTCGTGGTTCGTCGCGCGGGTGGCGCTCGCTCCCACCCTGCTGGTCGCCATTCCCTTCACGGTGCTGGTCAGCTTCACGCTCAACATCCTGCTGCGCGAACTGGGCGCAGCGGACCTTTCCGGCGCGGGTGCGGCCTTCGGCGCGGTGACCCAGGTCGGCCCGCTCGTGACCGTGTTGATCGTGGCCGGCGCCGGTTCGACGGCGATGTGCGCCGACCTGGGATCGAGAACGATCCGCGAAGAGATCGACGCGATGGAAGTGCTGGGCATCAACCCCGTTCAGCGCCTGGTGACCCCCCGCATGCTGGCCGCGGGCCTGGTGGCGCTGCTGCTGAACAGCCTGGTGGTCATCATCGGCATCGTGGGCGGCTACGTCTTCTCGGTGTTCGTCCAGGACGTCAACCCCGGGGCGTTCGCCGCCGGCATCACCCTGCTGACCGGCGTGCCCGAGGTCGTCATTTCCTGCGTCAAGGCAGCGCTTTTCGGCCTGATTGCCGGGCTGGTCGCGTGCTACCGGGGACTGACGGTGTCCGGCGGCGGCGCCAAGGCGGTCGGCAACGCCGTCAACGAGACGGTGGTGTACGCGTTCATGTCGCTGTTCGTCGTGAATGTGGTTGTCACGGCTATCGGTATCCGCATGTCGGCCAAGGGTCACTGAGGAGGTGTAGGGGCGAACCGTGATGACGCTGAGAGCCACGTACCCGCGCCTGACGCGGCAGCTCGAAAAGCCGGTCGGCACCCTGAGCCGGATCGGCGATCACACGCTGTTCTACGGAAAGGCGCTTGCCGGGGTCCCCTTCGCGGTCCGCCACTACCGGCGCGAGGTCATCCGCCTGATCGCCGAAATCAGCATGGGCGCGGGAACTTTGGCCATGATCGGCGGCACGCTGGTGATCGTCGGCTTCCTGACGCTGGCCGCCGGCGGCACCCTGGCCGTGCAAGGCTATAGCTCACTGGGCAACATCGGCATCGAGGCGTTGACCGGGTTCCTGGCGGCCTTCATCAACGTGCGCATCGCCGCGCCGATCGTCGCCGGGATCGGTCTCGCGGCCACCTTCGGCGCGGGCGTCACCGCGCAGCTGGGTGCCATGCGGATCAACGAAGAGATCGATGCGTTGGAGTCCATGGCCATTCGGCCGGTTTCGTATCTGGTGTCCACCAGGATCGCGGCCGGGATGATGGCGATCACGCCGCTGTATTCCATCGCCGTCATCCTGTCGTTCTTCGCCAGCCAATTCACCACGGTGGTCCTGTTCGGCCAATCGGGCGGGCTGTATCAGCACTACTTCTCGACGTTCCTCAACCCGATCGACCTGTTGTGGTCGTTCTTGCAGGCCGTCCTCATGGCGATCACGATCTTGTTGATTCACACCTACTTCGGCTACTTTGCTTCGGGCGGACCGGCCGGTGTCGGCGTCGCGACCGGCAACGCGGTGCGAACCTCGTTGATCGTGGTCGTGTCGGTGACGCTGCTCGTCTCGCTGTCCATCTACGGCACCAACGGCAACTTCAACCTGTCGGGCTAGGAAGGTGGTGACAGGACAGTGACGCGTGACTTCGGTCCGGGCCCCATTCACCGGTCCGAAACCACCAGTGCCGCACGGCCCGTCGCGGCCTCGCCCGGGCGGCACTTCGGCGCGCAGTCGTACGCGCGGCCGCTGGCCGGCCTGGCGACCATCGTCCTCATCGGCCTGGTCTTCGCCGTCGCGATAGGCCTGTTCCGCGGTGACTTCACCACGAGCGTGCCCGTCACCGTCGTCTCACCGCGCGCCGGACTGGTGATGAACCCGGATGCCAAGGTGAAGATGCGCGGCGTCGAGGTGGGCAAGGTCGACTCAATCGACGTGCGGCCCAACGGCGAAGCAGTTTTGCACCTGGCGATGCAACCGTCGCAGATGCACCTGATCCCGGCCAACGTGCTCGTCGACATCGCGTCGACGACGGTGTTCGGCGCGAAGTTCATCGAGCTGGTACCGCCCGCCGAGCCGTCGCCGCAGTCGCTGCGCGCGGGTCAGGTGCTGGAGGGCAAGCACGTCACCGTCGAAATCAACACGGTGTTCCAGCAACTCACGTCACTGCTGTCGACGATCGATCCAGCCAAACTCAACGAGACCCTGGGCGGCATAGCCTCTGCGGTCAATGGCCGGGGCCACAAGATCGGCCAGATGCTGCACGATCTCGACTCATTCCTGGCCACCCAGGAACCGAGCCTGCCTGCGCTGAGCCATGACCTCGAAGCCCTGCCCGTGGTGAGCAATGCCTATGGCGACTCGGCACAGGACCTGCTCGCCACCGCCGATAACGCGGTCCGAATCAGCAAGACGATCGTCGACGAGCAACAAAATCTGGATGCCTTCCTGATCAGCTCGATTGGCTTGGCGGACATGGGCAATGACGTAGTGGGCGGCAACCGGCAAGCGCTGACGGACGACCTGCATCTGCTGGTGCCGACCACCGATCTGCTCAACCAGTACCACCAGGCGCTGTACTGCGGCATCGCCGGGTCACTGGGCAACCTGCACGCGCCGGACCTGCCCGAGCCGATGGTCAAGGTGACCGTCGTGCTCGGCCTCGGCGCCGAGCGTTACCGCTACCCGTCCAACCTGCCCAAGGTGGCGGCGACCGGTGGGCCCCAATGTCGGAACCTTCCGGTGGTGCCCTTCGACGTTGCGCCGCCGTTCGTGGTGACGGACAACGGCTCCAACCCCACGGCGTACGGCAACCAGCAACTGCTGCTCAACTCCGATGCGCTCAAGCAGCTGCTGTACGGGCCGATCGATGGTCCGCCGCGCAACACCATGCAGATCGGGATGCCCGGATGACCGGCTCGCGCGGGATGATCATCAAGTTCGGGGCGTTCGCCACCGTGATGATCGTGCTGACCGTGTTCTTGTTCTTCATCTTCGGGCAGTACACCACCGGTTCGACGAACGGGTATTCGGCACTCTTCACCGACGTGTCGCGGCTGAAGACCGGAGAGACCGTGCGCGTCGCCGGCATCCGGGTGGGCACGGTCAACAGCGTCAAGCTGCGCGCCGACAAGAAGGTCGAGGTGAAGTTCGACGCCGACCGCAGCGTCGTGCTGACCACCGGCACCCGCGCGGTGGTGCGCTACCTGAACCTGGTCGGTGATCGCTACCTCGAGCTGACCGACGGCCCGGGATCCACCAAGGTGCTGCCGGCCGGGTCGCAGATCCCGCTCGATCGCACGGCACCCGCCCTTGACATCGATCTACTGCTGGGCGGTCTGAAACCCGTTACCCAGGGCCTCAACCCGCAAGACGTCAACGCGCTGAGCGCGGCGCTCATTCAGGTGTTCCAGGGCGAGGGCGGAACCCTGCAGTCGCTGCTGTCGAAGACGTCGTCGTTCTCCAACACGTTGGCCGACAACAACCAGACGGTGCAGGAGCTGATCGACAACCTCAACACCGTGGTGGCCACAGTCGACAAGGACGGCACCAAGTTCTCCGGCGCCATTGACCGCCTCGAGAAGTTGGTCAGTGGATTCGACCAGGACCGCGACACCATCGGGACCGCGATAACCGCCCTGGACAACGGGACCGCCTCGATCGCGGATCTGCTCACCCGCGCCCGCCCGCCGTTGGCCGCGACGGTGGACCAAGCGAGCCGGCTGGCGCCGCTGCTGGACCAGGACAAGAACCTCCTCGACACCTCGCTGCACAAGTTGCCGCACAACTACCGCAAACTGCTCAGGCTCGGGTCGTACGGTGCCTGGTTCCCCTATTACCTCTGCGGACTGTCGCTGCGGGTGTCCGACTTGCAGTACCGGACGGTGGAAGTGGGCATCAAACACCAGACCACCGGGCGGTGCGCGGAACCGAAGGACCCCGATGAATAAGTACCGCGGAGCGGGCCTCATCAAGGCCGGATTCATCGGCGCCGTCCTCATCGCGCTGGTCATCGCCGTCGGGCTGAACCCCGATCAGCTGGTGCAGCGGGCTACCACGGTCCGTTACCAGGCGCTGTTCGCCGACGCCGGAGGCCTCGCGCTGGGCAACGACGTGACAATCTCGGGGATCAAGGTCGGCAGCGTGACGGGCATGGAGCTGCAGCACGGTGACGTGCTGGTGACGTTCACGGCCAAGGGGAACATCCTGCTCGGCTCGGCCAGCACCGCACACATCAAGACCGGGTCGCTGTTGGGTCAACGGGTGCTCACGGTCGACTCCGCGGGCACCGGCAACCTGCATCCGATGGCGGTCATTCCGGTGTCGCGCACCTCCTCGCCGTACTCGCTGTCCGAGGCCGTCAACGACCTGACGACCGACCTGCAGGGAACCAACACCGAGTCGCTCAACCAGTCCCTGGACACGCTGTCGGCGACCCTGAATCAGGTTGCGCCGCAATTGGGTCCCGCTTTCGACGGGGTCAGCCGGCTTTCCCAGACCCTCAACGCCCGCAACCAGACCCTCGGGCAGCTGCTCAAGGGCGCCGCCGACGTGACGGGCGTGCTCGGGCAACGCAGCCAGCAGCTCAACACGCTGATACTCAACGCCAACGATTTGTTGTCGATGCTGGTCGCGCGGCGCCAGGCGATCGTGCGGCTGCTGGCCAGCACGTCCGCGGTGGCCCGGCAGCTCTCCGGCGTGGTGCACGACAACGAGGCGAAGCTGGCGCCGACGCTGGAGAAGCTGAACTCCGTGACGGCGATGCTGGAAAAGAATCGGGACAATCTCGCCCAAGCGCTTCCCGGATTGGCGAAGTACGAGCTGACGCAGGGGGAGACCGTCTCGAGCGGTTATTACTACAACCCGTTCATCCCCAACCTCTTCCAGCTGGAGTTCTTCCAGTGGTTGTTCGACTACGCCTTCGGGTTCCGCGCTTACGGCGCGCCCGGGCAGCCGCCGGACACCGCCGGGCCGCGCGCGTTCTTCCCGTGGCCGTTCAACCAGGACCCGGGAGGACGGCCATGACGGGGCTCGGGGCGATTCCGCGCAACAAGCTCAAGGTGGGGCTGGCGATCGTGCTGGCGGGTCTGCTCGTGGTCGGCGCGGCGATCGCCATCCGCAACACCTTCTTTCGCCCGACGACGATCACCGCCTACTTCCCCACGGCCACTGCGATCTATCCGGGCGACGACGTGCGGGTGTCCGGCATGAAGGTCGGCACCATCTCGTCCATTCAGCCGCAGGGCACCCGGGCGAAGCTGGTGATGCACGTCGATCGCAACGTGCCCATTCCGGCGGACGCGAAGGCGGTGATCGTCGCCCAAAACCTGGTGGCGGCGCGCTACGTGCAGCTCACGCCGGCCTACCGGACGAGCGGTCCCACCATGCGCGACGGCGGGGTAATCCCGATCGAACGGACCGCGGTGCCCGTCGAATGGGATCAGGTCAAAGAGCAATTGATGCGCCTCGCAACGGAATTGGGCCCCAACAGCAAGGTGTCCACCCCGTCGGTGGCGCGGTTCATCGACAGCGCCGCCGACGCGCTGGGCGACGGCAACGGCGAGAAGCTGCACCAGACGCTGGCTCAACTGTCCGGCGTCGCCCGGGTGTTCGCCGAAGGCAGCGGCAACCTCGTCGACATCATCAAGAACCTGCAGGCCTTCATCGGGGCCCTGCGCGAAAGCAACGTCCAGATCGTGCAGTTCGACAACCGGCTGGCCACGCTGACCAGCGTGCTCGACGACAACAAGTCCGACCTAGACGCGGCGCTCACGGACCTGGCGAGTGCGGTCGGCGAAGTACAGCGGTTCATCGCCGGCACTCGTGATGCGACCTCCGAACAGATTTCGCGGTTGGCCGACCTGACGCAGATCCTCGTCGACCACCAGATGTCGTTGAAAAACGTGCTGCACATCTCGCCGACCGCGCTCGCAAACGCCTACAACGCCTACGACCCGGACTCCGGCAACATCCGCGGCGGCGTGGGCCTGCAGAACTTCAGCAATCCCACGTACGCGTGGTGTGCGGGCATCGGGGCCATCGAGAACGTCACCGCCGTCGAGACGGGCAAGCTGTGCGGCCTGTATCTGAGCCCGGCGCTGAAGGTGTTCAACCCGAACTTCCTCGTCAACTTCAACTACCTCCCGATTCCGGTCAACCCGATCCTGGCCCCGTCGTTCGCCCCGGAAAACGTTGTCTACAGCGAGGACCGGCTGAAGCCCGGCGGGGAGGGTCCCCGTCCCGGCCCGCCTTTGCTGCCGCCGGCCGTCTCCGCGTACACCGGGCTACCGGGCGACCCGGTTGGACCGCCGGGTTCGGTGCCGCTGGGCCGGATCCCCGGCGCCGCGATGCCGCAGCCCCCGCCGACGGAACCGCCGCCCGTCCCACCACCACCGCCGCCGGCGTCGCCGCCGCCGGCCGCCCCGGCGAACGTTCAGGACATGCTGCTCCCGGGTGAAGGGGGGCAACCGTGACCGCCCGGATCGCGACTAGGCGCGTGCTCGGCATCGCCTGCTGCGTCATGCTCGCCGTGAGCGGATGCGCGTTCAACGGCCTGAACTCGCTGCCGCTCCCGGGGGCCGTGGGACGTGGCCCGGGTGCCACCACCTACCATGTGGAACTCGCCAACGTCGTTACGATGGAACCGAATTCGCCGGTGATGATCGACGACGTCATCGTCGGCAGCATCAGCAAGATGACGGTGCGGGGATGGCACGCCGACGTCGAAATCTCGGTGCGGCCGGGCACGGTGATCCCCGCGAACGCGGTGGCCAGCGTCGGCCAGACGAGCCTGCTGGGTTCCATGCATCTGGCGCTGAATCCGCCGCTGGGCCAACAGGGCATCGGCCGGCTGCAGCCGGGCGCCACGATCCCGCTGAACCGGTCGTCCACCTATCCGTCGACCGAACAGACGCTGTCGTCGCTGTCAGTGATCCTCAACGCCGGGGGGCTGGGTCAGTTCGGGGACATCATCCACAACTTCAACGCCGCGCTGTCCGGAAACGAAGGCGCCGTTCGCGATCTGCTCGAGCGCCTCGACCGGTTCGTGGGAACCCTCGACCAGCAGCGCGACAACCTCGTCGCGTCGATCCGCGCCCTCAATCGCCTCGCCGGCACGTTCGCCGCCCAACGCGATGTGATCACCCAGGCGCTGTACAAGATTCCGCCCGCACTGGACGTGCTGATCAAGGAGCGCCCGCGCATCACGACCGCGCTGAACAAGCTCGGGACATTCAGCAATACCGCGACCAGACTCGTCAATGACGCGGGCGACGACTTGGTGAAGAACTTGACGAATCTGGCGCCGGCACTCGGTGCGCTCGCCGACATCGGCCCGGATCTCGACGCCGCCCTCGCGTACGCGCCGACGTTCCCGTGGACCCAGGGCATCATCGACCGGTACATCCGGGGCGACTACCTCAACGGGTATTTCATCATCGATCTGACGAACGCCGGGCTCCGCAAGGGCATCCTCCGCGGCACCCACTGGGAGCGGATCGGCGCCGAGGCCGTGCCCGGACCCGCGGATCCGGAATACCTGCAATTCCGGTATGGCGCACCGCCCGGGGCGCCTGGGGCGCTGAGCAAGCCCGGCCCGAGAGGGGAACCGGCACCGTTCGGACCACCGCCACCCTGGGGGCGGCCGCTGCCGGGACCGCCGCCGTCCGCCGCGCCGGGGCCGGTGAACCAGCAGTCGGCAGACGCACCGCCGCCTGCGCCTCCGCCGCCGCCGGTGTCGCCGTTGATCGCGGGCCTGACGTGGCTCGGCCCGGATGCGCAGAAGTCGCCGACAGCGACGCTGCCCGGACCGCCGCCGGCTGGGGCCGTGCCGCCGGCCGACCAGGGCGCGCCGGTGCCGGGCGCGACGCCGACGACCAGCCAGACGGACGGGGGCTCATAGATGCTGACCCGGTTTGTCCGAATCCAGTTGGCGATCTTCACGATCGTCGGGATCGCCGGTGTGGTGATCATGGCGTTGTGGTACGTCCAAGCGCCGACCCTGCTCGGCATCGGCAAGATGACGGTCACGCTGAAACTGCCCGCCACCGGCGGCCTGTACCGCTTCAGCAACGTGACCTACCGCGGGGTGCAGATCGGCAAGGTGACCGCCGTTGGGCTGACCCCCGACGGAGCGAAAGCCACGCTGTCCCTTGATACTTCGCCGAAGATACCGGCGGACCTGAAAGCGGAGGTGCTGAGCATCTCCGCGGTTGGCGAGTATTACGTCGATCTGCGGCCCCGCAACGACTCGCCGCCCTACCTGCACGACGGCTCGGTCATCGCGATGAACGACGCGACGATCCCGCAGCCGATCGGTCCCGTGCTCGACCAGTCCAGCAAGTTGATCAACAGCATTCCCAAGGGCAAGCTCGGTCAATTGCTCGACGAGTCGTTCCAGGCATTCAACGGCTCAGGTTACGACTTCGGATCGCTGTTCGACAGTTCGTCACGGCTCTCGGGTGACCTCAACGGCGTCGCCGACCAAACCAGGAACCTGACCGAAGACACCGGGCCCTTCCTGGATGCGCAAGCGCAGACCGCGGATTCGATCCGGACGTGGGCGCGCAGTCTCGCCGGATTCAGTGGCCAGCTGGCGAAGGACGACCCACAGTTTCGCACCCTGCTGCAACAGGGGCCTGGAGCCCTCAACGAGGCGTCCCGGCTGCTCGATCAGATCAAGCCGACGTTGCCGGTGCTGCTTGCGAATCTGACCACGATCGGTCAGATCGGCGTGACCTATCACGCGTCAATCGAACAGCTCCTGGTCTTGCTGCCGCCGTTCACCGCGGCGATTCAGTCGTTCGTCGGCACGAAGTCGCCGACGGGATTGGCCACGGGCGCCTTCAATCTGATCATCAGTGACCCGCCGGCATGCACCGTCGGCTTCCTGCCGCCCAGCCAATGGCGTTCCGCGGCCGACACCCGCACCATCGACACGCCGGACGGGCTGTACTGCAAACTGCCGCAGGATTCGCCCATCGCGGTGCGCGGTGCCCGAAACTATCCCTGCATGGGACAGCCCGGAAAACGCGCGCCGACCGTCGAAATCTGCGAGAGCGACAAGCCTTTCCAACCGTTGGCGATGAGACAGCACGTCTTCGGCACTTACCCGCTGGACCCGAATCTGATCGCGCAGGGCATCCCGCCCGACGACCGGATGAACTGGTACCGAGACAGAATCTTCGGGCCGGTGGAGGGAACGCCGCTGCCGCCGGGCGCGGTTCCGCGGGGGACGCCGCCGGCATCGGCGTTGCCGCCGCCCGCCGCGCCGCTCAGCCCGTTGGCGCAGATGGGGGATGTGTCACCGATTGCGCCGATCGACGTTCCCGCTCCTCCCGCCGCGGCGGCGCCCGCGGCGGCGAGCGCCCCGCCGGCGGGGCCGCCCGCGGGGCCTTCGGCAGCGCCAAGTGCGTTCGGGCACAACGAGTCTCAGACCGGTCCATCGGTGGCGATCGCCCAGTACAACCCGCGCACCGGCAGCTATGTCACCCCGGATGGCCAGGTTTACCGGCAATCGGATCTGGTCAAGCCCACGTCGCCCAAGGCGCCGAAAACCTGGAAGGACATGTTCGCCACCTGATGCGTCCGCGGGGCCATCCTCGAGCGAACCGGGTCAGCTGATTTTGTCCAGCCTGAATGGCTGGTCGATGTACAGCGGCTTGTTGGTGCCGCAGGCACCGCTGGGGCCGGACGTCTGTTCCCGTCCCGCAAGGACCGGCGACCCAAGCACGTTCTCGCCGGTCTCCGGGTTCGCCGGATAGAAATGGATGACGTCGTGGCCGACGTATGAGGTGCCGTCGGGACACGTCGTCCAATTGGGGATGTCGCGTTTGACGAACCAGGTTTTCCCTTC
Organism: Mycobacterium sp. IEC1808; assembly: GCF_002101935.1. Taxonomy (NCBI): domain Bacteria; kingdom Bacillati; phylum Actinomycetota; class Actinomycetes; order Mycobacteriales; family Mycobacteriaceae; genus Mycobacterium; species Mycobacterium sp. IEC1808. Next base: position 249,017 of record NZ_LQPV01000006.1, read on the forward strand.
GTTCATGAATATCGGCGCGGTCCAGCCCTGGTCGCTGACCACCGTGCCGTCGCACCGGTAGGCCGTGGAGCACGACGTCGTGATGGTCCACGTGCTTCGCACCACCGCCTCCTGGTGGAAAATCTCATTGGTGCGGGCCCAGTCGCCGACCACGGTGGCGGTGTACGTCCCGTTGATCGCGGGGTCGTAGGCCCATGCCGACGGGGCCACGCCCACGCCGCCCGCCACGCCGACGGCTACCAGGGTTGCGCTTATCGCCATATTTGTCGGACGCATCATGTGCTCCTCGAGGCGTTAAATACCGCCAATTCCAAGCGAATCGAATTCACAGACTAACACCGCCCCCGCATGTCACGGAATGGTTTGCTTCGAAGGCTGGGAAGCTCATAGGACGTCGAATTTATCGATGAGCCAGGAGCCTTTGACCTTTTCCATCGCCACCTTCAGGCTGCTCGACGTCACGACCGGTTCCGGCTTGGCCTTGCTCGTGGTCTTCTGTTTTATGAAGACAAGCACGACAGCGGAATTCGGCTGCAGTTCCGATACGGCCGCCTTGACCACGGTGGCGGTCGTCGTGACTTGGCCGCGCTGCGCCGACGGCCCCACGACCTGGTCGGCGAACCGTTGGTAGTAGGCCAGATAATCCTCGGTGAGGCGGGATTTGGCGTTGGCGAAATCGCGATCAAGAGTTTCCGGCGAGTAGGACAACAACGCCACCGCACCATCGCTGGCCGCCCTGATGACCTGGTGCGCCGTCGCGCGGTCGGTCTGCAAATCCGGACGATAATCGAAGTAAAAAATCCGGGCCGCGTTGCTGAGGGCGGCAATAAGCAAAAGCGTCAACAGGATTGACCGCCACCGCGCCAGGCAACGACGCGTCCAGCGCCCGAGCGCGCCGTTGCGGCGGGCCGGCGCCCGATCCTCGGCCGACTCCTCGTGCGCAGCGCTGTCGACCGTCACTGGACGAACTCGAGTCTGGAAATCTTGAGCTGCCCGGCGTCGCGTTGGACGGTGACGACGATCCGCAGCCGGCGCGATTCCGGCTTGGCCTCACCGGGTTTGGTGATCTCGGATTTCGCCGCGATCAGCACAATCGCTGAATCCTGGGTCATGGACTGCACGGCGGCCGCTTGTACCGAGCCCTTGGAGACGACCTTGGACTCCTCCACCGCCTTCACTGCATCCTCGCCGCCCATCAAGATGCTGATTTTGAACGTCCCGGTTGTGTCGTCGGCGAAGCGCTGCAGATCTTCTCTTGCCTTGGTCGGATCGATCGTCATCATCGTCACAATGGCATCGCGGGCAGCCTTGGCGAACTCCGCGCTGCGCAGCTGTTCCTGCTCGACGCCGCGGTGATGCCACACCAAGTACCCGCTGCCCGCCAGCGAGACGCAGCTGACCACAACCGCTGCGATCGCCGCCGTGGCCTTCCGGCTCGGGCGACGGGGACGCAGCCGCCGCCGTCGCGACGGCGCCGCCTCGGTCCCCTCGGTGTCGGCCCGGTTTTCGAGGTCACCGGACGCCGCCTCGAGCTGTTCGCGCAACCGCGCGGCACGGGCCCGGGCGGCCGCGGCACGGGCGTCCGCCTCGGCGACTTCCGCGGCCACCGGAACCTCCGGGGCCAGGGTTGACGGCGGGGTGGATTCGGGCCCAATTCGTCGATTTTGGGCGACGGTCGCCCCAGCGGGAAGCTTGCGCCGAGGCACTGGATCACCTCCTCGTCGCGCCTACAGGAGAGCCACATTATCACTGCCACGCGGGCGGCCCGGCGACGGAGATCGCGGCTTTAGATGCAAGTCTTCTCCGAGTGAGAGAATTCTATTCCCACCGGTGGGCGAAGTAATTTAAAGTAATCCCGTGCGATTCATAGTGGCAGCGGTCGCCGTGCTTTTAGGCCTCTCGCAGGGCCTGGGTGTCGCCGTGGCGCCGCAGGCCACCGCAGCGCCGGTTAATTGCGATTACCCGGATTGCACGCCGGGCATCATGCCGCACCAGGTGCTCGGTGCGCCGTGCGACAACACCACCTACTACGTATTCGGGACCGCCGACTACTACGTGTCTTTCGCCACGCAGCCGGGACGACTGATGTTCTGCGGCTCGCCCCGGAGGTACGAGCCCCGGTGGTTCCGGTCGCCCCCGATGGCCGGCGTCAAGATCGAGGGCTCGTCTTGCGTCGATTTCCCGGAGTACTACGTCGCGCAGGCGCCGGACGGCCTTTTCCTCGTCTGCAATGCGCATGACGGAACACAGATTTGGGAGCGCGGCGACACTTAGGCCGATTCGGCTCGACTCACGGCCGGGTGTTCGGGATCTCCGGCCAATCTTGGAAGGGACTGGGTCCCCAGTAGTCGAAGTTGTGGACAGTGCCGTCCATGTCGCGATGGTGCGCGTCGTGGCACGTGGTCGGGTCCCATTGCGGTCCCCACGACGGATCGAACATCTGGCCCGGGCACCAGTGATAGCCCACGAACGGCCACGGCGGATTGTCGGCGTGAGCGACCGTCGCGGTGCCCAAGCCGGCGCTGACCATGATCGCCGCGGCGGCGACACGCGCGACTTTGCTCATGGGAGAACCGTACCCGAGCGACCGCCGAACCGGACCAAAAAATTCGGTGGAAGTGCCGCGATCAGTCGCCCGCGTCGATCAGCCGGCGAGTGATGCGCCCCAGCTGCGTGCGCAGGGTGTCGTCGTCGATGTCGGCCACCAGAGGCGACACGACCCCGACCGCGATCGCGCCCGACAGCACGGCCGCCGACACCCGCGCGTCCTCGGCCGGGTCGTCCAGCAGCACGCTGTAGAGCCGCTGGATGAATTGCTGGAAGGGTTCGTGTTCGCCCAGCAGTCGCACGACGACGGGGTCGAATTGCAGGGTGCTTGCGGCGCCGCGACGTTCGACGGCGACGTCGATCACCCGGTCGAGCAGTAGCTCCCGTGCGGTGGACCGGTGATCGTGTGCCTCGGCCGCCTCCAAGGCCTCCTCGAGGCCGCCGAGTTCCCGCTCGGTCAACGCGATGACAATCTGTTCCTTCGTCTTGAACTGGTGGTAGACGGCGGCTTTCGTGACCCCGATGGCGTCGGCGATCATCTGCAGCGAGGTTCCGCCGACCCCGTGCTCGGCGATCAACTGCAGCGCTGCATCGAGGATTCGGGTCTGCGCGGCGCTGCGCGTGATGAAGCGGAATCGACTCCGGGTCGGCGGGGAAACCACACCGGAAGCGTAGCCGATCGGCTATTGACCCGAGGATAGCCGATCGGCTAGTTTCGCTGACTAACGGGGTATTGATGCATGCCGTCACAGCGAAGGAGCCAGGCGATGTCCGACGTCGGCGACAACGACGCAGCGGGCCGCCACTCGTCGCGAACGGCGTTGCGGCGCACCGACGGCGAGCTGATCCTGCTGTGGACGTTGCCGGTTACGGTGATCATCTGGATCGCGTGCTTTTTCCTGTTTCCGGGGTTCAATCCGCCGATGTCACCCAGCATGTCGGCCGAGCAGGTGGCCGCGTTCTATCGCGATCCCGCGCACCTGCCGCAGATCCGCTACAGCATGATCGTGTTCAACTGGTTCGGGGTCTGCCTCGTCCCGGTCCTGACTTTGATCGTGCTGCAGATCCGCAGAATGGCGCATCGGACGCCGATCTTCTCCTACGCGATGTTGGGTTGCGTGGCCGGCGGGCCAACGCTGTTTCTCGTCGCCAACGTCTGCTGGCTGCTGGCCGCCTTCCGTCCCGAGAGAAGCCCGGAGCTGACCCAGCTGCTCAACGACTTCGGCTGGATCACGTTCACCATCGTGGTCCCTTTCCTGATCGGGCAAAGCGTAATCCTGGCCGTGGCAATCTATTTCGATGACCAGCCGCAGCCGATATTCAGCCGCTGGGTGGCTCACTTCAACCTTCTGGTGGCGGCTGCCCTGGTGCCCGCCGCCTTCGTCGGTGTGTCGTTGACCGGACCGCTCGCGTGGGACGGCTTCCTGACGTTCTGGGTGAAAAACGTTGCCATCGCCGTGTGGATCATCGTGATGGGCGTGGTTCTCGGCCAAGCCATCTACCGGGAGCGCGCCGAGAACCGTCAGGGCGGCGACGAACTGGTCAGCGCATGAGTGCCCCAGCGGCACAGGCGGTTTCTGAAGCCACGCCACCCTCGGGGCCGCTGCACCACCGGATCGCCTGGCACTTGCGGCGCGGCCCCAAACGCGAGCTTTGGCTGGCGTGGGGAGCGCTTGTCGTCTTCTACAATGTCTTCTTCCCGATGTTCTTCATCGTCGCGCAGGTCCAGCCGCCGCCGCAGCCCACCTGGGATCTCGCTACCCAGGTGCACTGGTTCGGTGAACGCCACCTCGGGATACCCATTGGATTCGGCGTCATCTTCGCCATCAGCGGCCTGATCGCGACCAACAACGCCCTGATCGCCTATTCGATGCGACGAATGTCGGTGAGCCGTGCGTTCGCGTACTCGTATCTGCTCATCTACACGTTCAGTGCGGTTCCGGGGATGCTGCTGCTCAACATCGCGCTGATCGTCGGGACGCTGCGACCGCAGCGAAACCCCGAAGCGATCGGTTGGCTCTACGACTTCGCCTTCCTGTCCTTTGACGGAACCATGGGGGTCTTCCTGATCGGCTCGCTGATCTGGATGCTCGCGATTCTGCTCGATAAGAATCGGATTTTCCCAAAGTGGTTCGGCTATCTCAACCTGTGCAACGCGCTGACCGAGGTCGTCGTGGCGCCGTGCTGGATCTTTCGGCGCGGCGTGCTGGCGTGGAACGGCCAGATCGCCTGGTGGCTGGACATGGTGGTGTTCGGTATCTACCAAGTCACTTTCATCGTCATGCTGTTTCGGATGATCCAGCGCGAGGACTTCGGCGACGGCCCCTTGCCAGACCGCGCGAAGGCGTCGCAATGACCGCGCCGACAGACAAGCGCGTCAGGTTCGTGCCCGGCCAGCCCGACATGTGGGCGTTCGTTTTGTTCGAGACCTTGGTTTTTACAGGCTATTTCGGCTTCTACCTGTTCTACCGCGCCCGAAGCCCCGAGCTCTTTCTGCACTCCCAGGCGCAGCTGGACCTGCGTATCGGGGTGTTCAACACGCTGGTCCTGCTGCTGAGCTCATGGTCGGTGGCGCGGTGCGTCCAGTCGTCCCGCGCCGGGGCCTACCGGGCGGCGTTGCGGGACGCCTTCATCACTGCCGCATTTGCCGCAGTGTTCCTGTCTCTCAAGGTATTCGAGTGGGCCCGGTTGGTCCGCATGGGAAATGGGTTGGACAGCAACGACTTCTTCACCTACTACTTCTTCCTCACCGGAATCCACTTCGTGCACCTGCTGATCGGCTTCGTCGTGCTCGGCGTCATCGTCTACCAACTTCGGAGTACGGCGAGGCGATCCCAGGAAATCGTCGAAACGTGCGCCACGTACTGGCACACCGTCGACTTCCTGTGGGTGCTCATCTTCGCGTTGCTGTACGTGGTGAGGTGATCGACATCAAATTCAACATCAGGCTTTTGATCGTCTGGCTCGTGCTGGCGTCGTTGACGCTCGCCTACCTATGGATCGATCGATCGCTCGACGGAACGCTGAGGGCCAGCGCCGTGGTCACGTCGGCCGTCATCGTGATCGCACTCGTCAAGGTGCGCATCATTTTTCGGGAGTTCATGGAGGTTCGTCAGGCCCCAGCCCTCCTGTGCCGACTCACGGACGCCTGGGTAGTGCTCATGGCCGTCGCACTGCTCGGCTGCTATTTCATCGGCCGGACGCTCCCCTGAGAATTCGGACGCCATTGTCCATACGCTTGACGCGAACGCGCCTAGTGTCATGCAGATATACGCCTTGCATAACGGTTGGATAACGGTTGTCTGGCGGCGCCTTTGGCGTTTCCGCCACGCTCAATAGCATCGGCCAGATCTCGAGTACACCGACGATCGGGTGGCCATGACGTATCTCCTCGCCGCACCGGCGACGGTTGCCGCGGCGGCCACGGAGCTGGCGGGAATCGGTTCGACACTGACCGCGGCCCATGCGCTCGCCGCCGCCGGAACCACCGCGGTGCTTCCTGCCGCCGGCGATGAGGTGTCGGCCGCGATCGCGTCGCTGTTCTCCGGCTATGCCCGGGCCTATCAGTCGGTGAACGCCCGGGCGGCGGCCTTCAACCAGCGGTTCGTGCAGGCGTTGAACACCGCGGGGAATGCCTACGTCGCTGCGGAGGCTGCCAACGCCTCGCCCTTGCAGGCCCTGGAGGCGGACGTGCTGGGTCTGATCAACGCGCCCACCAACGCGATGCTGGGCCGCCCGCTGATCGGCAACGGGGCCGACGGGGCGCCGGGAACCGGGCAGCCCGGCGGCCCCGGCGGGCTGCTGGCCGGCAACGGCGGCAACGGCGGGTCCGGCGCCGCGGGAAAACCCGGCGGCCGAGGCGGTGACGCCGGCCTGTTCGGCAACGGCGGCCGGGGCGGCGCAGGCGGCCCGGGCACGGCCGGTGCCGCCGGCTCGCCAGGTGTGAACGGCGGCAACGGGGGAACGGGCGGCGCGGGCGGCCACGGAGGCCTGCTTGCCGGCGATGGCGGTGCCGGCGGTAACGGCGGCGACGGCGGTGACGGTGCCGTCGGCGGGGTGGGCGGCGCGGGCGGCGCGGGCGGCGCGGGCGGTCAAGGTTCGGCGATGTCCGGCCATCCGGGCACCAACGGCGGCAAGGGCCACGACGGGACCAGCCGCGGCAGCGGCACCGGCGGTCCCGGCACCGGCGGCACTGGGTCGGGCATCTACTCGCCCTACGTCGACATCACGCTCTGGCCCGGCCCCAACGGATACGACTTTGCGACGGCCGCCTACAACGGAGTCAAAAACGCCACGCTTGCCTTCATCAACGCCGACCCGAACGGCAACCCCTCCTGGGGTGGCTACTCGGCGTACGACGTAACGGGCGGCACCCAAAGCGCTTTCATCGATAACCAAATCGCCAACATGAAAGCGGCCGGCATCAACGGGACCATCTCGTTCGGCGGCGCGTTCGGCACCGATCTCTCAGCCGTCAACGGCCAGACCCCGACCGCGCTGGCGCAGCAGTACGCGTCGATTGTGAACACCTACAAGATCTACAACTTCGACTTCGACGTCGAAGGTGCGTTACAGGGCAACACTCAAGCGATGAACACCCAATCGAAGGCCATCGCCATCCTGCAGCAGCAGGAGGCGGCCAATGGCACGCCCGTGACCGTCTCGTACACGCTTCCAGTGCTGCCGACGGGCCTGGTCGAGGGGCAGGGCGGCGGGCTGAACGTCCTGCAGATTGCGGCGACCAATGGCGTGAACGTCTCCCGCGTGAACATCATGGCCATGGACTACGGCAACGGTTTCGACCAGACCGGCAACCCCGGCATGGGCGCGTACGCGATCGATGCCGCGACGGCCACCCATTCCCAGTTGATGACGCTCTACCCCTCGCTGACCAGCCAGCAGACCTGGCACATGCTCGGGGTAACGCCGTTGATCGGAATCAACGACGACCCCAGCGAAATCTTCGGCCTCGCCGACGCGCAACAGCTGACCACCTTTGCCGAGCAGCACGACATCGGCGAGCTGTCGATGTGGGAACTGCCCCGCGACCTCACGGGCACGTTGGGCGCGGTGGACGCCGTCGACGGCAGCGGAATTGCGCAAACCCCGTTCGAGTTCTCCGGGATCTTCGAGCAGATCGAAACCGCGTCGCAACCCTGACGTCCCGGTTGGCGAGCAGTCGCAAAAGCCCCCAATTATGTTGCGATATGGGGGCTTTTGCGACTGCTCGGCGGTGGGGCCGGGACCGCCCTTACCCGTTCGGGGTGAAGGTGAGGTGCAGTTCGCTGAGCCCGCGCAGGATATACGTCGGCTCATAGGTGTAGCGGCGATCGTCGGCGGGGCCGTGCCTGGTCTCGTTGATCTTGATGTCGCTCATCCGGTCCAGGATGCGCTCGATGGAGACTCGGCCCTCCACCCGGGCGAGCGGCCCGCCCGGACACGAGTGCACGCCGCGCGCGAACGCCATGTGCTCGCGGACATTCTTGCGGCGCAGATCGAACTCGTGTGGATTGTCGAACCGGCGCGGGTCGCGGTTGGCCGCGCCCGGCAACACCATGACGACGGTGCCGGCGGGGATGTCGACGCCGCCGACCGTGGTGGCCCTGCGGGCCAGCCGCGAGTCGCTCTTGACAGGGCTGTCCATCCGCAGCGATTCCTCGATGAACCCGGGGATCAGGCTGCGGTCGTCGCGCAGCTGCTGCTGGATGTCGGGCCGCTCGCCGATCACCTGCAGCGCGGCGCTGAGCAGCTTGGCCGTGGTTTCCTGCCCGGCGGCGAAAAGGAATGTGGCGGAACGCACTACCTCGATGACCTCGGGTGTTGACCCGTCGGGGTACTTCGCCGTCGCCAGGGAAGTCAGGACGTCGTTGCGCGGCTCGCGTCGCCGGTCCTCGATGTAGGCGCAGAACTTGTCGTCGAGCCACTCGAGCGGATTGATGCCGACCGACTCGTGGTCAAGGGCGCCCACCCGCGCATCGGGACGGTCGGCGCCCAACACGACGCGGAACTCCTTATGGTCCTCCTCGGGAACGCCGAGCAGGTCGGCAATCACCAACGTGGCGAACGGCTTTGAGTACTCGCTGATGAACTCGCACTCGCCGTTGGTCAGAAACTCGTCGAGCTGACGGTCGGCGAGGCGCCACATGAACTCCTCGTTCTGCTTCAGTCGGCTCGGCGTCAGCAGCTTGCTCAGCACCGAGCGCGCCCGGGTGTGTTCCGGTGGATCCATCGTCACCATGTGCTCGAACATCGGGAAGTAACTGCGGTGCTCGTCGATCTGGGGGCTGATGTCGTCACCCTCGGGCTGGAACGGCAGCGGCGGGAACGGCCCGCCGAGCGCGACGATGTTCGAGAATGTGTCGGGATCCTTGTAGACCTCGCAGGCCTCCTCGTAGCCGGTGACGGCGACGACCCCGTGGTGCGGCAGCCGCAGCACCGGGTTTTGGCTGCGCAGGTAGTCGAAGTAGGGGTGCGGATCGGGCACCAGAGATTGATCGGTGAAGAAGTCGATCGTGTCGAAGGTGGTCATAGGACTGCGTCTCCCTGGGCTGGTCTACCGGTGAGGTTCGGCGGCAAGCGGCACCGCCGCCCAATTCCGAAAGCCAAAAATGTGCTGAGCACCTGCTTAGCATGGCGGTATTGTCAGGGTCAAGGTCGCAACGCGGGGCCGCGATACGATCCGTGGGGTCGGCACCAACGCAGAAATACGGAGCAGGGATATGACTTCGGCCCGCAGGATCGGGGCGCCGGACGCGAAGAATCGCGCCCTGCTGCTCGACGCGGCCGAGCGGCTGATGATCGAAGAAGGCTACGCCGCGGTGACGTCGCGCCGTCTGGCGAGCAAAGCGGGCCTGAAACCACAGCTGGTGCACTACTACTTCCGGACCATGGACGAGCTGTTCCTCGAGGTCTTCCGCCGCCGCGCCGAGGAGGGTCTTCAGGTGCAAGCTCGCGCCCTGGACTGCCCTCAGCCGTTGTGGGCGCTGTGGCGATTCGGCACCGATCCCGCTTTCACCCGCATCTCAATGGAATTCATGGCGCTGGCCAATCACCGCAAGGAGATGCGAGCCGAAATCGCCTACTACGCCGAGCGTTTCCGCGAGGAACAGCGCCAGGCGGTGGCCGCTGCGCTGCAGCGCTACGGCGCGGATGGCAAGTGGGACGGTGGGGACGTGCCGCCGGTCGTGTGGACGGTCCTGATGACCAGCCTGTCGCGGTTTTTGGTGCTCGAGCAGGCGGTCGGCATTTCCGGCGGTCACGCCGAAACGCTAGAGCTGGTCGAAAGTTATCTACGTCGCCTGGAAGGCGAGCCGCGGCCCATTGAGGGCGTGCCGCAAAGCTGGATGGTTCACCAGGTCCGCAGCGAACAGAGCGCGCCCTTGGGGCCGATGTTGGAGACCACGACCTTCCCGTCCACCGACAGGTCGCACTGAATGCCGCCCTGTGCCAGCGGTTCACGACCGGTGGTGGCGGTGACCATCGCCCACTGATCGGGGTTCAACAGGTTCACCGGCTGAACCCACGGCTTACCCGGGGCGACGTCGGCGTGCACCTGCGGGGTGAATGAGTAGTTGTTGTGGCTGTAGTCGGAGAAGAGCGTGGGATCCTGATCCTGGTAGAAGATGTCGACGTAGGCCGGGCTCTTGGCCGAGACGATGTACACGACCTGATGCCAGACCGGGTCGGCATGTGCGTGTCCAGGGCTGACCAACGGACCCGTCAGCCCCAGCAACATCGCCGAGCCGACGCCCAACAGTTTCTTCGCGGTGCTGATCATGTCGCTCCTTCGGCTGCCGGGCGCGGACTGGCGGTGCGGTTCATCACCCGCTCTGCGGCCTGCCAGTGGGCGTCGGCAACCCACAGCCGTGCAAAGGATGCTATCGCTTCGTCCGCGGAAACGCCGCTGATTACCCGCTTTATCTCGGCCGCCGGGTGGCGGGCCAGCGACGTGGCAATCGATCGCCAGCCCTCGTCGAAGGAGGCGCGCGGAATCACCAAGTCCACCAAGCCGATCCGCTCCGCTTCGGCGGCGTCGAGGGCGGTTCCGGTGCCCGCCAACAGCAACGCCTTGCTCTTGCCGACGATCGCGGCCAGCCGTTCGGCGCCGCCCCAGGCCGGCATGATCTCCAACGCCACTTGATTGAAGGCGATCTTGATGTCGTCGGCGGCCACCCGGATGTCGGCCGCCACCGCGACTTCGGCGCCGCCCCCGAAGGCGTGGCCGTTCAGGACGGCGACGACGGGGGCGGGGAAGGCGGCGAGCTGATCGCAGATGGACCGCATCCGTTTCGCCATCGCCGCGGCGTCTTCTTGGGTCCGCAGGGCGCTCAGCTCCTTGAGGTCGCCGCCCGAGACGAACGCCCGGTCGCCGGCGCCCTTGATGACCAGGGTTCGTGCGCCGGCCGCGGCATCGATCGCCTTCTCCAGCTGCCCCATGGTGTCGGGCGCGATGGCGTTGCGCGCGTGGGGGCGATCGATGGTGAGCACCGCAAGCCCATCATCGAACTCCAAGTCCACCATGGTTTATCGCTCCAATAAAAGCACAGCCGAAAAGCCGATATTGGCATTCTCTTTCGGGGAGAATAACATCATCGCAGCAGGTCCAGAAGCTCGTCGCCCAGGATCGAGGTGGCCCAGTGGGTAACCGAATGGTGGTCGTCGCCGCCGCCGCGCTCGCCGTCGCCGGCCTCGGCGCCTGCAGCCCCAAGCCGCAAACCCAGCTCTCCAGCACCGCGTCGGTGACCGTCAACGGAAACGACGCGAAGATCAACGTCGTCAAGTGCAACCAGTTGGAGTGGTACCGCACGATCGACATCGGCGGCGACTTCGCCGGGGCCAAGGTCGTCATCGATCAACGAGCGGAGCCGCTCACCGCCCAATCCGTGCGCATCCAAAATCTGGGTGGCTTCACCGGCATGTATTCGAAGGACGACGGCGGCAACGCGGACATGAGCTTGAGTGGCGAGAAATTCACGATTACGGGCACGGCCAACGGCTTCAAGACCGACAAGCCGAACGAACCGGCTTCCGCCTCGTTCAAGATCATCGCCAACTGCTGACCGCGCAGGAAAGAGTGCCCCGAGAGGGGCACGTTGCGAACGGGCGCCTCGAGAGAATAGTATTCTCGCAAATTGCGAAGGAGGATCTCATGGGCCAGTTGTCACACCGGGAGGACGTCCCGTTTCCGATCTTTGACGCGGATAACCATCTCTACGAGCCGCCGGAGGCGCTGACCAAGTTCTTGCCCAAGGCCTACAAGGACTACGTCCAGTACGTGCAGATCAACGGGCGCACCAAGATCGCCATCCGCGGCCACATCAGCAACTACATTCCCAACCCGACCTTCGAGGTCGTCGCCCGGCCGGGCGCCTGGGAGGAGTACTTCAAGTACGGCAACCCGGACGGCAAGAGCAAGCGCGAGCTGTTCGGCGAGCCGATGCGCGCGATCCCGGCGTTCTTCGAGCCCGGCCCGCGCCTGGAGAAGATGAACGAGCTGGGGTTGGACCGCACCCTGATGTTCCCGACCCTGGCCAGCCTGCTCGAGGAGCGGCTGCGCGACGACCCGGTCGCCATCCACGTTCTGATCCACGCGCTGAACGAGTGGCTCGACGAGGTCTGGGGCTTCAACTACCAGAACCGGATCTTCACCACCCCGGTCATCACCCTGCCAATCGTCGAGAAGGCGATCGAGGAACTGGAATGGGCCGTCAAGCGCGGGGCCCGCTGCATCCTGATCCGCCCGGCCCCGGTCCCCGGCTTTCGTGGCCCGCGGTCGTTCGCGCTGCCCGAGTTCGACCCGTTCTGGGAGCGAGTCGTCGCGCACGACGTGCTGGTCGGAATGCACTCCAGTGACAGCGGCTACTCCCGCTACACCTCCGAGTGGGACGGCGCCGAACAGGAGATGTTGCCGTTCCAGACCAACGCGATGGGCATCCTCAACGAGTGGCGGCCGATCCAGGACGCGGTCGGCTCGTGGGTGATCCACGGCGCGCTGTACCGCCACCCGAAGCTGAAGGTCGCGATCGTCGAGGCCGGTTCGAAGTGGATGACCCCGCTGCTGGACGGCCTGGCCGAGGTCTTCCGCAAGGCCCCGGAGGCGTTCCCCAGCGATCCGGTCGAGATGGTGAAGAACCGGATCCACGTGAGCCCGTTCTTCGAGGACGGCATCGACGATCTGATCAACCTCGTCGGAGTGGATCAGGTGCTGTATGGCTCGGACTGGCCGCACCCGGAGGGGCTGGCGGAGCCGACGTACTACGTCAACGCGTTGTCGCACCTGTCGGTCGACGACCAGGCCAAGATCATGGGCGGCAACCTCGGTCGGCTCGTCACGGTGTGACGCCTAGTCGCCGGCCGGCGACGATGCAGAGCGCGAAGCGCGATGAAGAGGAGCCGGCCAATCGAACCTGAGTGGCAGACCATCCCCGAGATGGTCTTGAGCGCGGCGGACCGCTTCGGCGACGCGGAGGCGGTCGTCGACGGTCCGCTGCGCTTGACGTTCAACGAGGTCGTCGACCGGATCCGTTGCGCCGCAGGCGCGTTCGCGAACCTCGGTGTCAACAAGGGTGACCGCGTCGCGATCTGGGCACCCAACTCGGCGGAGTGGATCATCGCGGCGTTCGGGCTGCTGACGGCGGGCGGCGTGCTGGTGCCGGTCAACACCCGGTTCAAGACCGAAGAAGCCGGCGACATCATCGCCCGCAGCCGAGTCAAGGCCGTCCTGGTGCAGAAGGGATTTCTCGGCCAGGACTACACCGCACCGGCGGGGACGCCCGTCATCGACCTGAAATCCGACTTTTTATCCAGCGGTGCCCCGTTCGAGCGGGCGGTCAGCGGCAACGACATCTCGGACATCATTTTCACCTCGGGCACGACCGGCCGCCCGAAGGGCGCGATGATGAATCATCGCCAGACGCTGCGGATGTACGAGGAATGGGCCACGCTCGCCGATCTGCGCCGAGGCGACCGCTACTTGCAGATCAACCCCTACTTCCACACCTTCGGACTGAAGGCAGGACTGGTCACCTCCTTCCTGCGCGGCGCGACGATGCTGCCGGTCGCCTTGTTCGGCGTCGACACGGTGGTGGATTTGATTGCGCGCGAAGGCATCACGATGCTGCCCGGGCCGCCGACGCTGTACCACTCGCTGCTCACGATTCAAGACAAGTCCAAGCTGTCGACGCTGCGGGCCGGTGTGACCGGTGCGGCGGACATCCCCGTCGAGCTGGTCCGTCGCATTCACGACGAATTGCCGTTCCAGACGCTGATGACCGGTTACGGACTCACGGAGGCCGGCAACGTCACGCTGTCGCTGCCCGGCGATTCCTTCGAGGACGTGGCGACGACCGCCGGCGTGCCCTGCGAGGGAGTCGAGGTACGCATCGCCGACGACGGCGAGGTGCTGGTTCGCGGCTACGGCGTCATGCAGGGCTACCTCGACGATCCCGTCGCCACCGCGGAGGCGATCGACGCCGACGGCTGGCTGCACACCGGAGACCTGGGCAACTTCACCGATTTGGGCCGCCTCCGGATCGTCGGGCGCAAGAAGGACATGTTCATCGTCGGCGGATTCAATGCATATCCCGCCGAGATCGAAGGCTTCCTGCTGAACCACCCGGCCGTCGCGCAGGCGGCGGTGATCGGCGTTTCCGACGAGCGGCTCGGCCAGGTGGGCAAGGCGTTCGTGGTCCGCAAAGACGGCGAATCCACCGTCAGCGCCGACGAATTGATCGACTGGTGCCGCGAACGCATGGCGGGCTTCAAGGTGCCGCGTTCGGTGCAGTTTCTGGAGGCACTGCCGCTCAATGCCACCGGCAAGGTGGTCAAAGACTTGCTGCGCTAGCGGCGGGCCGCCTCATCGTATGCTCGATTAGAGAACCCCATTTCCACAGCTTGTTAGGCGTTTGTACAGTGGCGCCGCTGTGGTGCGGGCGGGGCTCTCAGGCGAAGGTGATAACGTGGCTCTCCTGGTCGTCGCGACATTCGCGGCGGAAGAATATCGGCGCAGATGCTCGCCGCTAATGCGCATCCCGAGTATGGTGGCCCAACGGCGACGACGCCCTGCTGGGACGCCGTGGCCAGCGCGGGCAAGCGGTAGAGGAGTTTGGCATTGAGTCACGAGCAGCCTCGTTCTCGGGCTGGTGAACGGTGAGTGGCGGCGCCCGCCAGAATGCCGCTGACACGAAATCGGTTCCGGTGAACGAGGACAAGACCCCAAGCACTGCCGCCGAAATCCGGGCGCTGGCCGAACAGGCCGAGGCGGAAGCTCAAGAAGCGGAAGCCCTTGCCGCCGCCGCGCGCGCCCGGGCTCGTGCCATCCAGTTGCGCCGCGAGGCCGAACTCGCGGAGGCCAAGCTCTCCGAAACCAAGCAAGCAGCCACCGAAGAAGCCGTCGCAGCAGAAGAGGCGCCGGACGCGCCAGAATCCGTCCAGCCCGAGGTGTCCGACGTGGCGCCCGAGGTGAAAGCGGACCAGACCGAGGCCGCCGAAGACGCCGAAGCTGCGGACACCGAAGCTGCCGACACCGAAGAGCCGGTCGCCGAAGCCGACGCCGACGAGGCCGAGGCGCCGGTGCCGGCCGGCCGCCGGCTCCGCCTGGCCCGACGGCTTCGCCGCCCCAAGTGGTCCACCCTCGCCGCTTCCGTGACGATCATCGTGATCCTCGTCGCGCTGGCAGGCAGTGGCTACATGATCAAGGAGCACCGCGACGCGGTCCGGCAGCGACAGCGCGCCGCCGAGTTCGTCGCCGCCGCGCGCCAGGGCGTCGTGACGTTGACGTCGCTGGACTTCAACAACGCCAAGCAAGGCGTGCAGCGCATCCTGGAGAACTCCACCGGCACCTTCAAGGACGACTTCCTGAAGATGGCCGACGATTTCACCAAGGTGGTGGAGCAGTCGAAGGTGGTGTCACAGGGCAGCGTTCAGGCCGCGGCCGTGGAGCTGGACTCGATGACGAAGGATTCGGCGGTGGTGCTGGTGGCCTCGACCTCCGAGGTCACCAATGCGGCCGGCGCCAAACAGGATCCGCGTAACTACCGGCTCATCGTGACGGTCACTCGCGACGGTGGCCAGCTCAAGATATCGAAAGTCGAGTTTGTGCCGTGACCGCAGACGAAAAGTCGGTCCAAGACACCGCGGAAGTCGAGGAGACTACGGAGGCCGAAGAGGCGACCGAGGCGGCAGAACAGGCGCAGCCCGCCGAGGACATCGACGATCACGGTAAAGCGCCCAACCGCTGGAAGCGCCTTGCCGCCCAGGCGAAGAAACGGTCGGCCGGCAAGGTGGTCCCGGCGGTGCTGGCCTTGCTCGTGGCCGCGTCGCTGGCACTGCTGGGCTGGCAGTACTGGTTCTCCTACCGGCCGGACCGCGCGACCGACGCGTCGGCCGCGAAGTCGGCGATCTCGGCCGCCAGCGACGGAACGGTGGCGGTGCTGTCGTATTCGCCCGATACCCTCGACCGCGATTTCTCTTCCGCGAAGTCACACCTGACCGGCGACTTTTTGTCCTACTACGACCAATTCACCCAGCAGATCGTCGCCCCCGCGGCCAAGCAGAAGTCGGTGAAGACCAGCGCCGTGGTGCTGCGCGCCGCGGTGTCAGACCTGCACCCGGATTCGGCCACCGTGCTGTTGTTCGTCAACCAGAGCACGCAGAGCAAGGACAGGCCGGAGCCGACTTTCACCAACAGCAGCGTGACGGTCACGCTGACGAAAGCCAATGGGAAGTGGCTCATCTCGTCGTTCAACCCGGTTTAGGACAACCACGTTGAGCACCGGTGACATTCACTCGATGGTGATCGCATCGGACTATCGCGTCCCGGACCCGACCCGGGTTTGGCCGCTGCTCGAGCGCAACAAGGCGGCGCTCGCCGACATCGGCGCCCACCACGTGCTGGTGTACACGTCCACCCACGAGCACGGGCGCGTCCTGGTGATGATCGGGGTGCACAGTCGTGAGCCCATCGTGGAGCTGCTGCGCTCGCGGGTCTTCTTCGACTGGTTCGACGCCGCCGGCGTCGAGGACATACCCGCGGTCTTTGCCGGCGAGATCATCGACAGATTTGTTCCGCAACCGTCGCCCAAACCGGCCGCGCCCGGCGTGGTGGTGTGCGCGATCGCGTCCGTCGAAGACGTCGCGACCCTGACCGCGGGATTCCGCTCGGCCATGGACGGGCTCGCCGGGGCCGGCGTCCGAAAGACGTCGGTATTCCAGGCTTTTGACGACGACCACGAGGTGCTGATCCTGTCGGAGTTTCCCGACGAGGTCGCCGCCCAGCGGTGGATCGACCATCCCGACGCCGCGGCGCAATGGATGTCGGGCGTGGGCGTCGGCGCCCACCCGCCGGTGTTCGTCGGCCGTCTTTACGACACGATGCGCATCGAGGATGACTGAGCGCGGCTGATGTTCGTCTGCCTGTGCAACGGCGTCACCAGCCATACGGTCGCCGAATGCGTCGCCGCCGGGGCGTCCACGACCAAGGAGGTCGCCCAGGCGTGTGGGGCCGGCGCCGATTGCGGGCGCTGCCGGCGCACCGTGCAAGCGATGCTGCGCTCGTCGACCCCGGACCGGACGGGGCGCTCGCGCTAAGCTTTTGAGCGGCGCGCGTTGCCCTCCGGCGACATGGATCCGACGAGTTGGCCTAGCAGACGCGGGATCTCCAGCCGCGGCAGGACCACCTCGACGAAGACCATGCGTTCCTGATGCTGCGCCGCCGCGGTGAACGCGTCGTCGAGTTCGCCGTAGGTCTGGGCGCGGAACGCCAGGTGGTTGGAAACGCCGAGCGCGCGCGGGACGTCGGTCCAGCTCCAGCTCACGATGTCGTTGTACGGGGCCGTCTTTCCATGAATGGCCCGTTCGACGGTGTAGCCGTCGTTGTTGACGACCACGATGACCGGGGAAAGTCCCTCGCGGGAGAAGATGCCGAGTTCCTGCACGGTCAGCTGCGCCGCACCGTCGCCGATCAGCAGCACCGTCCTGCGGTCCGGATGCGCCACCGCGGCCCCGACCGCCGCGGGCAGCGTGTAACCGATTGAACCCCAAAGCGGTTGGCCGATGAAGGTGACGCCGTGCGGCAACCGATGATCCGCCATTCCGTAAAACGAGGTGCCCTGGTCGGCCAGCACCACGTTGCCCGGCGTGAGCGCAACACACAGCCGGTCCCAAACCATTTGTTGGGTGAGTGGTTGATCGCGCGGCGGGGGCGGTGGCAGGGGCTCGGCCGGCGGGGCCTGCACGGGGGGTGACGTAATCCCGCGCCGGACCAGGATGTCGGCCAGCGCCTCCAGCGCGGCGCCCATCTCCAAGGGCGCGAAAACCTCACCGGCCACACTGCTTTGGTACTGCCCGACGTCGATGGTCCGCGCCGGGTCGATCCGCTGGCTGAAGAAGCCGCTGACCATGTCGGTGAATACCACCCCGGCCGTCACCAGCACCGGCGCGTCCTCGATCGCCGCGCGCACCCCTTCCGCGCTGGCCGAACCGGCGTAGATGCCAAGGAAATTCGGGGAGCTCTCGTCGAGCAGGCTCTTTCCCCACATCAACGTGGCGTGCGGCACCACGTCCGCCGCCAGCAACGCCTCGAGCTCCTTGACGGCTTGCAGCCGGTGTACCAGCAGGTCGGCGAGGACGGTCAGCTGATGATCGCCGATGAGTCGGGTCGCGGCGTCGATGAAGAGCGCCAGGGCGCGGGGGCTGGTGCCACCGGTGTAGCGCGGCAGCGGCGCGTCGGGCGGTTCGGTGGGGAAGCGGGCCACGTCGGTGGACAGCAGCAGGTACCCGGGCCGTTTTTGCTCGCGTACCTCCGAGAGCACCCGATCGATCTCTCGGCACGCGGTGGCCGGCATGAGATTCGCTTGGGCGCAGGTGATTTCGCGGCTGATCCGAAAGAAGTGCTCGAAGTCGCCGTCGCCGAGGGAATGGTGCAGCGCGCGCCGTGCGCCCTGGGCGTCTTTGGACGGACCGCCGACGATGTGTACGACGGGCACGTGCTCGGCGTAGCTGCCGGCGATCGCGTTGGTGGCCGAGAGCTCACCCACCCCGAATGTCGTTACCACGGCCGACATTCCACGCAGCCGTCCGTATCCGTCGGCCGCATAACCGGCGTTGAGCTCGTTGGCGCTGCCCACCCACCGAATGGTCGGATGGGCGACGATGTGGTCCAGGAATTCCAGGTTGTAGTCGCCGGGAACGCCGAAGATCTCGGAGACACCGAGTTCGGCGAGGCGGTCCAGTAGGTAGTCACCGACGGTGTAGACGAGGGGATCAGTCACAAGCACGACGGTACGCCCGGTCCAAACCGTTCCAGCCGACACGCCGCTTCGCCTATTGTGCGGGCATGGCTATCAAAGAATCCCGCGACATCGTCATCGAAGCCAGCCCCGAGGAGATTCTGGACGTCATCGCCGACTTCGAAGCGATGCCGGAATGGTCGGACCCGCACCAGAGCGCGGAGATCCTCGAGACCGGGGACGACGGGCGGCCCAGCAAGGTGAAGATGAAGGTCAGGACCGCGGGCATCACCGACGAGCAGGTGGTGGCCTACACCTGGAGCGGCAACGACGTGAGCTGGACGCTGGTCAGTTCCGGCCAGCAGAAGTCGCAGGACGGCAAGTACACGTTGGTTCCCCAGGGAGAGGCGACTTTGGTCAAGATGGAGATCCGCGTCGACCCGAACGTGCCGCTGCCCGGCTTCGTGCTCAAACGGGCCGTCAAGGGCACGATCGATTCCGCGACCAAGGCCCTGCGCGAGCGGGTGCTCGCGGTCAAGAAGGGCAACTAGTCGCGGTGACGAGCGAGGGCCCCCTGGCCGGGGTGCGGGTGATCGAACTAGGCGGCATCGGGCCGGGGCCGCACGCCGGGATGATGCTCGCCGACCTCGGCGCCGACGTGGTGCGGGTGCGCCGGCCCGGCGGGCTGACGATGCCGCCGGAGGACCGCGACCTGCTGCACCGCGGGAAGCGGATCGTCGACCTCGACGTCAAGTCGCAGCCGCAGGCGCTGCTGGAGCTCGCCGCCAAGGCCGACGTGCTACTCGACTGCTTCCGGCCCGGCACCTGCGAGCGACTCGGCATCGGACCCGAGGACTGCGCGGCGGTCAATCCGCGGCTGATCTTCGCGCGGATCACCGGCTGGGGGCAGCACGGTCCGGTGGCTCACACGGCGGGCCACGACATCAACTACCTCTCACAGACCGGTGCGCTCTCGGCGCTCGGGTATCGGGACCGGCCGCCGACGCCGCCGCTGAACCTGGTTGCCGACTTCGGCGGCGGCTCGATGCTGGTGCTGCTGGGCATCGCGGTCGCGCTGTACGAGCGGGAACGGTCGGGCCGGGGCCAGGTCGTCGACGCCGCGATGGTCGACGGGGTCAGCCTGCTCGCCCAGATGATGTGGACCATGAAGTCGACCGGTTCGCTGCGCGACGAGCGCGAATCGTTCCTGCTCGACGGCGGCGCCCCGTTCTACCGGTGCTACGAGACCTCCGACGGTAAATACGTCGCCGTCGGCGCCATCGAGCCGCAATTCTTCGCGGCGCTGCTCGACGGGCTCGGCCTGTCGCCCGACGAGGTGCCTGCCCAGCTCGACATCGGTTCGTATCAACGGATGTACGACGTCTTCGCGAAGCGCTTCGCCAGCCGGACCCGCGACGAATGGACGGAGATCTTTGCCGGCACCGACGCGTGTGTCACCCCGGTTTTGACCTGGAATGAGGCGGCCGCCGACGAGCATCTGAACGCCAGGTCGACGTTGATCACCGCGCACGGCGCGAAACAGGCCGCTCCCGCACCGCGCTTCTCCCGGACCCCGGCCGGACCGGTCGGGCCGCCGCCGGCGGCAACCACTCCGCTCGACGAAATCGGCTGGTAAGTAGAGATTTACGCGAACCCCACCCGCGTATGGGGCGCTGGGGTTACTTTGTTCTGTAGTGGCCGTAAAAGCATCACGGGAATTCGTCGTTGACGCGCCGCCGGAAGTGGTCATGGAGGCGCTGACAGACGTCGGCGTCCTTTCCTCCTGGTCGCCGCTGCACAAAGACATCGAAGTGATCGACCGTTATCCCGACGGGCTCCCACACCACGTCAAGACCAAGATCAAGATTCTGGGTCTGGTCGACAAAGAGATCCTGGAATACCACTGGGGTCCCGACTGGGTCGTCTATGACGCGAAGGGCACCGCGCAGCAGCACGGCCAGCACATCGAGTACAACCTCAAGCCCGAGGGCCTCGACAAGACGCGGGTGCGTTTCGACATCACCGTCGAGCCGGCGGGCCCCATTCCGGCGTTCGTCGTCAAGCGGGCCACCGAACGGGTCCTCGACGCCTCGGTGAAGGGGCTGAGCGAGCTGGTGGCGGGCGGTCGCGGATCGGGCGGTGCGACTTAGCCAGTGGCCGTACAAGCATCGTCGGAAATCGTCATCGACGCGCCCCCGGAAGTCATCATGGACGCGCTCGCCGACATGGAGAACGTGCCGTCGTGGTCCGCCGTGCACAAGAGGGCCGAGGTCATCGACACCTATCCCGACGGGCGACCGTGCCACGTGAAGGTGACGATCAGGGTGATGGGCATTTTCGACACGCAGTTCCTGGAGTACCACTGGGGCCCGGACTGGATGGTGTGGGACGCCAAAAAGACGATCCACCAACATGGCCAGCACGGCGAGTACAACCTGACCCGCGAGGGCGACGACAAGACCCGGGTGCGATTCGGCATCACCGTGGAACCGTCGGCGCCGCTGCCCGAGTTCGTGATCAGCCGGGCCCGCAAGAAGATCCTGCATGCCGCGCTGGAGGGACTTCGGAAGCGGGTTATGGGCCCCGCAGCGCCGCCAGGCGCCTGATTGCCTCGTCGAGCGTGGCCTCGCGTTTGCAGAACGTGAAGCGCACCAGGTGATTCCACACGTCGGCATGGGGTGCCGCCGGATCGCAGAATGCCGACATCGGGATGGCGGCCACGCCGACCTTCTCCGGTAGCGCCGCGCAGAAGGCGGTGCTGTCGTCGTAGCCGAGCGGGCGCGGGTCGGCGCACAGGAAGTAGGTGCCGTCGCTGTCGTGCACCGCGAAGCCGATCCGGCTCAGCCCGGCGGCCAGCCGGTCCCGCCTGCCCTGCAAGGAGCGGCGAAGCTCGGCGACCCAGGCGTCCTCGGTGTCCAGCGCGAGAGCCACCGCGGGCTGGAACGGCGCGCCGCCGACGTAGCTCAGATACTGTTTGGCCGCGCGCACCCCGGCGATGAGTTGCGCTGGGCCGCAGGCCCACCCGATCTTCCAACCGGTGCAGTTGAACATCTTGGCCGCGCTGGAGATGGTGATAGTGCGCTCGGCCATGCCGTCCAAGCCGGCCAGCGGGAGGTGGCGGTTGGCGTCAAACACCAGGTGCTCGTACACCTCGTCGGTGATCACCAAAAGGTCGGCGGCCACCGCGATCTCGGCGATGGCGGTGAGATCCGTCGCGCTCAGCACCGTGCCGGTGGGGTTGTGCGGCGAGTTGACGATCAGCGCGCGGGTCCGTGGCGTCACCGCGCGCCGCAGGGCATCGGCGTCCAAAGCGAAGCCACGGCCGTCGGGCACCAGCGGCACGGTCACCCGGTGCGCGCCGGCCATCGCGACCACGGGCGAATAGGAATCGTAGAAGGGTTCGATGAGGAGCACCTCCGAGTCCGGCTCGACCAGCCCGATCACCGATGCGGCGATGGCCTCGGTGGCCCCGACCGTCACCAATATCTCGGTGTCGGGGTCGTAGTCGATCCCGAAGTGCCGCCGCCGATGCGCGGCGACGGCCTGGCGCAGCGGCGCGATGCCGATGCCGGGCGGGTACTGGTTGACGCCGGCGGCGATGGCGTCCTGGGCGGCCTTTAGCAATGCGGGTGGCCCGTCCTCGTCGGGGAAGCCCTGGCCGAGGTTCACCGCACCGATCCGCGCGGCCAGCGCCGACATCTCGGCGAACACCGTCGTCGCGTAGGGCCGAAGTCGCGACACCGTCATGGGGGAGGAGCTTAAGGCCGCGCTTTAGCGGGCTTGTCACAGGCGCCACATTGGCCCCTGGCCGGAGCGCCACCGCTTGTGCCCGCCTCAGAGCGACAATGCGCGCGGGTTCTTGGCGGTGTCGCTATGAGGCGGGCAGTTCTGGTATCGGCCGGCGCAGAGAGTGGAGAGACTTGATGTGACTAGCGCGGCCAGTGCGGCCAAGTATCAGCGCCGCGTTGACTGCACCGCCGCGTTCGTGTCCCTATGACCAGGGCGGTCCCGCCCAACCAACAGGTTGGACGGGCGCCCTGTTAGGGTGGCCGGTACTGGACCTAGTGTTTTAGGACGGACCCAAACCAATCTTCGAAGAGGAAGTCGACATGTCCGAAGAAGCCTTCATCTACGAGGCGATCCGCACGCCCCGCGGCAAGCAGAAGAACGGGTCGTTGACCGAGGTCAAGCCGTTGAACCTGGTCGTCGGTCTGATCGAGGAGCTGCGGCGGCGCCACCCCGACCTGGACGAGAGCCTGATCAGCGACGTCGTATTGGGGTGCGTGTCACCCGTCGGTGACCAGGGCGGCGACATCGCCCGCACCGCGGTGATCGCGGCCGGCATGCCCGACACCGTCGGCGGCGTGCAGCTCAACCGCTTCTGCGCCTCCGGCCTGGAGGCCGTCAACACCGCCGCCCAGAAGGTCCGCTCCGGCTGGGACGACTTGGTGCTCGCCGGTGGTGTGGAGTCGATGAGCCGCGTCCCGATGGGCTCGGACGGGGGCGCCATGATGGCGGACCCGGCCACCTCCTATGACGCCTACATCGTGCCGCAGGGCATCGGCGCCGACCTGATCGCCACGATCGAAGGCTTCTCCCGCGACGACGTCGACGCCTACGCCCTGCGCTCGCAGCAGCTCGCGGCCGAGGCGTGGTCGGGTGGCTACTTCGCCAAGTCGGTGGTCCCGGTCCGCGACCAGAACGGCCTGCTGATCCTCGACCACGACGAGCACATGCGCCCGGACACCACGATGGAGGGCCTCGCCAAGCTGAAGCCCGCTTTCGAAGGCCTGGCCGCGATGGCCGGCTTCGACGACGTGGCGCTGCAGAAGTATCACTGGGTCGAAAAGATCAACCACGTCCACACCGGCGGCAACAGCTCGGGCATCGTCGACGGCTCGGCGCTGGTGCTCATCGGCAACGAGAAGGCGGGCACCTCGCAGGGCCTGACGCCGCGCGCCCGCATCGTCGCCACCGCCACCACCGGCGCCGACCCGACCATCATGCTCACCGGCCCGACGCCGGCCACCCAGAAGGTGCTCGACCGGGCCGGGCTGACCGTCGACGACATCGATCTGTTCGAGCTGAACGAGGCGTTCGCGTCGGTCGTGCTGAAGTTCCAGAAGGACCTGAACATTCCCGACGAGAAGCTCAACGTCAACGGCGGCGCCATCGCGATGGGCCACCCGCTGGGCGCCACCGGCGCCATGATCCTGGGCACCATGGTCGACGAGCTCGAGCGCCGCAATGCGCGTCGCGCGCTGATCACACTGTGCATCGGCGGCGGCATGGGCGTCGCGACCATCATTGAGAGGGTTTAAGACCATGGCAGAGAACACCATTCAGTGGGATAAGGACGCCGACGGCATCGTCACGCTGACGCTGGACGACCCCACCGGGTCGGCCAACGTGATGAACGAGCACTACAAGGAGTCCATGCACAAGGCCGTGGAACGCCTTGTCGCCGAGAAGGACTCGGTCACCGGTGTGGTGATCACCAGCGCCAAGAAGACGTTCTTCGCCGGCGGTGACCTGAAGCACATGATCAACGCCGGCCCGGAGAACGCGGGCGAGGTCTTCGCCGAGGTCGAGGACATCAAGCGCGACCTGCGCACCCTGGAGACCCTCGGCAAGCCGGTGGTGGCCGCCATCAACGGCGCTGCGCTCGGCGGCGGCCTGGAGATCGCACTGGCCTGCCACCACCGCATCGTCGCCGACGTCAAGGGCGTCCAGATCGGGCTGCCCGAGGTCACGCTGGGTCTGCTGCCCGGCGGCGGCGGCGTCACCCGCACCGTGCGGATGCTGGGCATCCAGAACGCCTTCGTCAACGTGCTGAGCCAGGGCACCCGCTTCAAGCCGGCCGCGGCCAAGGACAACGGCCTCGTCGACGAGATCGTCGGCAGCGTCGAGGAACTGGTGCCCGCCGCCAAGGCGTGGATCAAGGCCAACCCCGAGGCGCACACCCAGCCTTGGGACGTCAAGGGCTACAAGATTCCCGGCGGCACCCCGTCGTCACCGGCGCTGGCGGCGATCCTGCCGTCGTTCCCGTCGCTGCTGCGCAAGCAGCTCAAGGGCGCGCCGATGCCGGCGCCGCGGGCCATCCTGGCCGCGGCCGTCGAGGGCACGCAGGTGGACTTCGAGACCGCCACCCGCATCGAGAGCCGCTACTTCACCGAGCTGGTCACCGGCCAGGTCGCCAAGAACATGATCCAGGCCTTCTTCTTCGACCTGCAGCACATCAACGGCGGCGGGTCGCGGCCGGACGGCATCGAGCCGGTCAAGATCAACAAGATCGGCGTGCTGGGCGCGGGCATGATGGGCGCCGGGATCGCGTACGTGTCGGCCAAGGCCGGCTTCGACGTGGTGCTGAAAGACGTCAGCATCGAGGCCGCCGAGAAGGGCAAGAATTACTCGGAAAAGCTCGAGGCCAAGGCGCTGGAGCGGGGCAAGACCACCGAGGAGAAGAGCAAGGCGCTGTTGGACCGCATCACGCCGACGGCCGACCCCGCCGACTTCAAGGGTGTCGACTTCGTGATCGAGGCGGTGTTCGAGAACCAGGACCTCAAGCACAAGGTGTTCCAGGAGATCGAGGACATCGTCGAACCCGACGCGCTGCTCGGGTCGAACACCTCCACGCTGCCGATCACCGGTCTGGCGACCGGCGTGAAGCGGCAAGAGGACTTCATCGGGATTCACTTCTTCTCCCCGGTCGACAAGATGCCCCTGGTCGAAATCATCAAAGGCGAGAAGACTTTTGACGAGGCGCTGGCCCGCGTGTTCGACTACACGCTGGCAATCGGCAAGACCCCCATCGTCGTCAACGACAGCCGCGGCTTCTTCACCAGCCGCGTCATCGGCACGTTCGTCAACGAGGCGCTCGCGATGCTCGGCGAGGGTGTCGAGCCGGCGTCCATCGAGCACGCCGGTACGCAGGCCGGCTACCCGGCGCCGCCGCTGCAGCTGTCCGACGAGCTCAACCTCGAGCTGATGCACAAGATCGCCACGGCCACCCGCAAGGGCGTCGAGGATGCCGGCGGCACCTACGAGCCGCACCCGGCGGAGGCCGTCGTCGAGAAGATGATCGAGCTCGGCCGCCCGTCTCGGTTGAAAGGCGCGGGCTTCTACGAGTACGTCGACGGCAAGCGCACCCAGCTGTGGCCGGGCCTGCGCGAGACGTTCAAGTCCGGCTCGTCGCAGCCGCCGCTGCAGGACATGATCGACCGGATGCTGTTCGCCGAGGCGCTGGAAACCCAGAAGTGCCTCGACGAGGGCGTGCTGACGTCGACCGCCGACGCCAACATCGGGTCGATCATGGGTATCGGGTTTCCCCCGTGGACCGGTGGTAGCGCGCAGTTCATCGTCGGCTATGAGGGGCCGGGCGGGGTCGGCAAGGACGCCTTCGTGGCCAGGGCCCGTGAGCTGGCCGCCAAGTACGGTGACCGCTTCCTGCCGCCGGACTCGCTGACGTAGCTCTGCCGACCAGACGCAAAAGCCCCCAAAACCTAGTGTTTTCGGGGGCTTTTGCGTCTGCTCGCGGTCAGAGGGCCGCGGCGATTCGGCGCCATTGCTCGCGCGGGAATTCCGTCGGGTCGGCCGTCAGCACCTGGATGCAGACGTGGTCGGCGCCGGCCGCTCGATGCTCGGCGACCCTGCGCATGACGGCGCCTTCGTCGCCCCACGCGATGATCGCGTTGAGGAGCCGATCGCTGACCCGCGTCAGGTCGTCCTCGGAGAACCCGCTGCGCAGCAGGTTGTTCGCGTAGTTGGGCAGCGCCAAACACGCGCGCAGCCAATCGGTTCCGATGCGGCGCGCCTCGTCGGCGCTGTCACACAGGATCACGGTCTGCTCGGGCAGCAGCAGCGGGCCCTCACCTAAAGTCGAACGGGCGGAAGCGGTGTGGTCGGGGGTGACGAGGTAGGGGTGCGCCCCGCGAGCGCGGGTCGCCGACAGTTCGAGCATCTTCGGACCGAGCGCGGCGAGCACACGGGCTGCGGCGGGCACCGGATGCGGTGCGGCGTCCAGCCCGTCGAGGAACGACGCCGTCGCCGCCAGCGGCTTGCGATATCGACCGGGCTGGCCGGCGTCGATCAGCATGGCGTGGCTGACCCCGATGCCCAGCAGGAAGCGGTCCCCATGCTCGTCGGTCAGGGCCGCATACGAGTCGGCGACGTCGCCGGCCGCGTGCATCCAGAGATTGAGGACGCCCGTGGCGATCACCGTGCGCTTGGTCGCGCCGAGCAGGTGGCCCACCGCGTCGAACACCGGACCGCCCACGTCGGGGATCCACAGCGCCGTAAAGCCGAGGTCATCCAATTCCGCTGCCGCGTCTGCGATTTCGGATGCATCACCATAGCGCAGTTGACTGCTCCACACCCCGATACCGACAAGGTCCATCGGCCGTCATTCCCTTCGTGTCAAACGTCGATTTCGCTGTAGTCGGGCACCCGCATCGAGTCGTACATGCGCACGCCCTTGGTGTTCAGCCTCGCCAGCCCCCTGGACAGCGACCCGGGCATCAACGAGATCAGTTGAACCCCACGAGTTAACGCCCAGACACCGGCTCGGGAGCCGGGGATGACGGTCCTGGCGGCGCCCCGCGCGAAGGACCGGCTGCGATGCACCGGTTCGCGCATCTCCAGCTCGTAGGCCGCGAACGCGCGCAGGTGATCGCCGTTGGCCCGGGCGAGTTCGCCGGCCAGCACGTAGGCGCCCAGGACGGCGAGGCTGGTGCTGCCGCCGACAGCGGGGCCGGGGCAATATCCGGCGTCTCCGACGAGGGTGACCCGTCGGCGCGACCAGATGTTCATCCGCAGTTGGGTGATCGCATCGAAGTAGAACGTCGGAATCCGGTCGATTTCGCCCAGCCAGTCGTCCACCTGGGGATGCATGCCTGCGAAGGCGTCGCGCAGTAATTCCTTCTGCCGCAGCGCATCCCGATAGTCGTAGGCGAGCTCTTCTTTGCTGCGGAACATGAACACCAGCCGGGCGTCGTCCAGATGATCCGCGGTGTAGACGGCTACGAGTCGACCGACGCCGATGTGGCCGAGCATTTCGCCGGGGACGGCCAGCGTCTTGGGCGCCGACACCACCGCCAGGTAGCCACCGATGAAGCGGGTGAGGCCGGCCTCCTCGCCGAACACCAGGCGCCTGACGTTGGAGTGCAGCCCGTCGGCGCCGACGATGACGTCGAAGCTGCGGGCAGGCGAGCGCTCGAAGGTCACCTCGCCGTCGGGCTCGATCGCGGTGATGGAGTCGCCGAAGAGGTACTCGACGTCGTCGCGGCCGGCGTCGTAGTAGATCTCGCTGAGGTCGTCGCGCATGATCTCCACGTGCCGGTCCGATGCGATGCCCACCAGCTTGGTGAGGTCGACCTCGGTGGGGCTGGGCCTGCCCTCCCGATACATCGTCAGGCGGTCGGTTCCGGTGGCGAGCTCCTCGATGCGGGGCAGGACGCCCATCTTGGCCGAGATTTCCATCGCGGGGCGGAACAGGTCGACGGCGTGGCCGCCGGTCTTGCGCAGCGTCGCCGCGCGCTCGACGACGGTGACGTCGAACCCGTGGCGGGTAAGCCAGTACGCCAGCACCGGCCCGGCGATGCTGGCGCCGGAGATCAGAACCCGCATAGCGGGTAAGCCTATCCGCCGGTATTTACGCCCAAGCAGCGCTAGTTCTGCTCCTGGGCGTTCTGGGTGAAGATGTCGCCCGAGGTCTGGCCGTTGTCGTTGACGAAATTGGTGTCGTCGGTGGCGAAGGGCGCGGTGGCCGACGGGCCGGATGCTGCGTCGGTCGCGGTCTTGCAAGGTGGCGAGGCGATGAACAGTGTGAGCGCCGCGATGGCCGCGGCACCCGCGAAGATCAGTCGGAGCGCACGGACTTTGCGGTGGCGAGCGTGCCCGAGGTTTGTCATGCGTCATGTCTAAGGGCTGGTTGTCGGCGACGGCTGGGCCCACGCTATGCATCGCCTATGAGGTGCATCCGGCACCGGGCTAAAGTCCCTTGCTATGCGCTTCGGTCTCTTCATTCCGCAAGGCTGGCGGATGGATCTCGTCGGCATCGAACCCGAAAAACACTGGGCGGTGATGCGCGAGTTGGCAGCCCACGCCGACAACGGCGCATGGGACTCGCTGTGGGTCTACGACCACTTCCACACCGTCCCGATGCCAACGGGCGAGGCCACCCACGAGGCGTGGTCGCTGATGGCGGCTTACGCGGCGACGACGTCGCGGATCAAACTCGGTCAGATGTGCACGGCGATGAGCTACCGCAATCCGGTGTACCTGGCCAAGGTGGCCGCGACCGCCGACATCATTTCCGGCGGCCGCATCCAGATGGGAATCGGCGGCGGCTGGTACGAACACGAATGGCGCGCTTACGGTTACGGATTCCCGTCGGCCAAGGTGAGGTTGGCCCGGCTGGACGAGGGCGTACAGATCATGCGCGACGCCTGGCGCGACGGCAAGGTCAGCTTCGACGGCGAGCACTACCAGGTCGACGGCGCGATCGTCGCCCCGAAGCCGTTGCAGGACAACGGCATACCGCTGTGGATCGCCGGGGGTGGCGAGAAGGTGACCCTGCGCATCGCCGCGAAATACGCGCAGTACACCAACTTCACCCCGGAGCTCGAGGCGTTTGCACACAAGTCGTCGGTGCTGGAAGGGCATTGCCGCGAGGTGGGCACCGACTTCGGGGCGATCGTGCGTTCGGTCAACGTCAACGCGATCATCGGGACATCGGAAGACGACGTCAAGGACCGGCTGCGCCGCGTGCGCGACCGGTTGGCCGGCTATGTGCCCGAGGCCGCCGCCGATGCGATGGTCGCCGGCACCACCGGGCCGGACTCGGCGGTGGGCACCGCGGAACAGGCGATCGAGCGGCTCCAGAAGATCCGCGACCTTGGGTGCGAGTACGCGATCTGCTATTTCCCGGAGGCCGCGTACGACCGCTCGGGCATCGAGCTGTTCGAGCGGGAAGTCATTCCCGCGCTGAGCTAGGAGCGATCGCAAGCGCGGCGAAGCCGGGCGAAGCGGGTCGCGACCATGTCCTAGATGTCGGTGGTCGCGTACCGCGTCTTGACGGGCGGTGCGGCAAGCAGCGGCGGCAGCTCGGCGATCTTGCCCTCGCCGGCCCGGAACGCGCGGTAGGCCTCGTCGTGCTCGACCGTGTCCCAGAGCTCGTAGACCACCCAGTGCGCGTCGTCGTCCTCGTCGACGAGCACGTCGGTGACGAGGTTCCCGTCGAACGCGCGGGTGACTTGCAGCGCCCGGCCCATGACCTCGCTCGCCGCGGACACCGACTCGGGCTTCAACCTGAGTTCGAGCAGCACCGTGACCGACATAGTCGTCTCCTTATCGTCGCTCGGGGCTCCGACACCATAACGTGCCGGCGACGGTCACACCGGTCACACCAGTCTCTCGCCGAAGGGATGTCCAATGTGCCCGCCTCATAGCGACAATGCCAGGGGAGAACGCGGACCGTGGCCGGGGTTGTAGCTCGGAGGCGGGCAAAACGTCGACCCCCTCCGCCAGGCACTGTGGGCCCGGTGGTTGGACGAGATTCGGCTAAGCGACAATGAGAATGCGGTTTCCACTTTTCGGAAAGCTGTTATACGGTTCAGTTAGCATTGTTCTGTTCGGACGCTGGAGGATCCTTAATGCAGAAGGCGCTGGCCCCTGAAATCTCCACCTGGCCCGACGAGAACCCGCAGCTGATCGGGAGTCGCTGCGGCGACTGCGGTGCCACAACCTTCCCGGTGCAGCAGTGGTGTCCACGCTGCAGCGGCGGTGAGATGACCGAGGTGCTGTTGCCGCGCCGCGGCACCCTGGTGGCGTGGACCACCCAGGGCTTTCCGCCCGGCGCCCCCTATGCCGGCCCGACCGGCAACGATTTCGTGCCCTTCGGCGTCGGCCTGGTGCAGCTGGGCGACATCATCCGAGTCGAGGCGCGGCTGACCGAAAACGACCCGGCCAAGCTGCAATTCGGCCAAGAGGTCGAGCTGACGATGGTGCCCTTGACCACCGACGACGAGGGCGCCGAGGTCATGACGTTCGCTTTCCAGCCGGTGTAGTGGCGATCGCGAGCGCGGCGGAGCCGGGTGAAGCGGGTCGCCACCAATAATCAAAAGGAGCCTGAGATGACTAACGACGTTGCCATCATCGGTGTGGGCTTGCACCCGTTTGGCAGGTTCGACAAGACCGCGATGCAGATGGGGGCCGAGGCCATCCAGTCCGCGCTGGCCGACGCCCACGTGGAGTGGAAGGACATCCAGTTCGGCTTCGGCGGCAGCCACGAGGTGTCCAACCCGGACGCGGTGACCCGCCTGGTCGGGCTGACCGGCATCACGTTCACCAACGTGTTCAACGCCTGCGCCACCGCCGCCAGCGCGATTCAGCAGACCGCCGACACCATCCGGCTGGGCAAGTACGACCTCGGTATCGCGATCGGGTTGGACAAGCACCCGCGCGGCGCGTTCACCGACGACCCCGCCAAGCTGGCGCTGCCGCAGTGGTACGCGCAGAACGGGCAGTTCGTCACCACCAAGTTCTTCGGCATGAAGGCCAACAAGTACATCCACGACCACAACATCTCCCAGGCCACGCTGGCCAAGGTGGCGGCGAAGAACTTCCGCAACGGCGCTCTGAATCCGAATGCGTTCCGCCGCAAGCCGATTACCGAGGAAGAGATCCTTAACTCGGCCGTCCTCAACTACCCGCTGACGCAGTACATGTTCTGCGCGCCCGACGAAGGCGCCGCGGCGGTGATCATGTGCCGGGCCGACATGGCGCACAAGTACACCGACAAGCCGGTATATGTGCGGGCCTGCGAGATCCGTACCCGCCGTTACGGCGCCTACGAGGTGCACGCCACCTTCGCTCCGCTGGACGAGGATGTCTCCCCGACGGTGTACGCCGCCAAGGCGGCCTACGAGGCCGCCGGCATCGGGCCCGAGGACGTCGACGTGGCCCAACTCCAGGACACGGACGCGGGCAACGAGGTCATCCACATGGCCGAGACCGGCCTGTGCGCCGACGGTGAGCAGGAGAAGCTGCTGGCCGACGGCACCACCGAGATCCACGGCTCGATGCCGGTCAACACCGACGGCGGGCTGATCGCCAACGGCGAGCCGATCGGCGCGTCGGGCCTGCGGCAGATGCACGAGCTGGTGCGTCAACTGCGCGGCGAGGCGGGCGAGCGTCAGGTGCCCGGCAACCCGCGCGTGGGCCTGGCGCAGGTGTACGGAGCACCCGGCACGGCCTCGGCGACGATCCTGTCGCTCTAAATCGCAGGGCCCAGTAGGTCGTCCGCGTCGCGGATGATGTAGCCGTAACCCTGCTCCGCGAGGAAGCGCTGGCGGTGCGCGGCGTAGTCGGCGTCCAGGCTGTCGCGGGCCACCACCGAATAAAACATGGCCCCGCCGCCGTCGTGCTTGGGCCGCAGTAACCGGCCCAGCCGCTGGGCCTCCTCTTGGCGCGAGCCGAAGGTGCCCGAAACCTGCACGGCCACCGACGCTTCCGGCAAATCGATGGAGAAGTTCGCCACCTTGGACACCACCAGGGTGGACACCTCGCCGCGGCGAAAGGCGTCAAACAACGCCTCCCGTTCCTTGGTTCGCGTCGATCCCTGGATCACCGGGGCATTGAGCTCGGCGCCGAGTTCGTCGAGTTGATCGAGGTACGCGCCGATCACCAGCGTCTGCTCGCCGGGATGCTTTTCCAAAATCGACTTGACCACAGCGATTTTGGTGTGCACCGTCGAGCACAGCCGGTATCGCTCTTCGGGTTCGGCGGTGGCGTACATCATCCGCTCGTTGTCGGTCATGGTGACTCGCACCTCGACGCATTCCGCCGGCGCGATCCAGCCCTGCGCCTCGATGTCCTTCCACGGCGCGTCGTAGCGCTTTGGGCCGATCAGGGAAAACACGTCGCCCTCGCGGCCGTCTTCGCGGATCAACGTGGCGGTCAGGCCAAGTCGCCGCTTGGACTGCAGGTCGGCGGTCATCCGGAACACGGGCGCCGGCAGCAGGTGCACCTCGTCGTAGATGATGAGTCCCCAGTCGCGACTGTCGAAGAGTTCCAGGTGGCGGTATTCGCCCTTGGTGCGCCGCGTGATCATCTGGTATGTCGAGATGGTGACGGGCCGAATCTCCTTGCGCTCGCCGGAGTATTCGCCGATCTCGTCCTCGGTCAGCGAGGTGCGCGCGACCAGCTCGCGTTTCCACTGCCGGGCGGCGACGATGTTGGTGACCAGAATCAGCGTCGTCGCACCGGCTTTGGCCATCGCGGCCGCGCCGACGAGCGTCTTGCCGGCGCCGCAGGGCAGCACCACCACCCCGGAACCGCCCGACCAGAACGAGTCGGCGGCCAGCTGCTGGTAGTCGCGCAGGTGCCAGCCGTCCTGCTCGAGGTTGATCGGGTGCGCCTCGCCGTCGACGTAGCCTGCGAGATCCTCTGCGGGCCAGCCGATCTTGAGCAGCATCTGCTTGACCCGGCCGCGCTCGCTGGGATGGACGACGACCGTGTCCTCGTCGATGCGCGCGCCCAGCATCGGCGCGATCTTCTTGTTGCGCAGCACCTCCTCGAGCACGGCGCGGTCGAAGCTGACCAGCGTCAGGCCGTGCGCCGGATGCTTGACGAGCTGCAGCCGGCCGTAGCGGGCCATGGTGTCGACGATGTCGACCAGCAGCGGCTGGGGCACCGCATAACGGGAGAAGCTGACCAGCGCGTCCACGACCTGTTCGGCGTCGTGGCCGGCGGCGCGGGCATTCCACAGCGCCAGGGGCGTGATGCGGTAGGTGTGCACGTGCTCGGGCGCGCGTTCCAGCTCGGCGAACGGCGCGATGGCGGCGCGCGCGGCGCCGGCCAGCTCGTGATCCACTTCGAGCAGCACCGTCTTGTCGGACTGCACGATCAACGGTCCGTCGGTCATTTGACCCATTATCCGGACTCCGCCGACACCACCGATGTGATGCGGTGGATGGCGAAGTCACGCAGCCGCCCGGACGCCGAATCGAAGGCGACCAGCTGACCGCCCCGCACGGAGATCGGCGACACGACGCGCTGGGTGGCCACGCCGGCGGCGTCGAGGTAACCGATCACCAACGTGTCCTGATCCTTGGCCGCGCGCTGCAGCATCGACATAGTGACCGCGGGGTCGACGCGGATATTCCCGAACGGCGCGGCGGTCACCTTGCGCAGCACCGAGACGACGGCGTTCAGCGTCTCACCGCTGGGGCGCGGCGCGGGCCGGTAGGGCCGCCGCTGCTGGGGGGTGGGCACCCTCGCTCCGCGAGGCCGGACGTCGACGATCGAACCGGAGGAGTCCTCGGCGGCCGGGGCAAAGCCCGCCTGCCGCAACCTGACGAGCACCTCGGCGATCGGCGCCGGCGACACCGCGACCGTCGGCGCCAGGGCGCGCAACTGCAGGTCCTCCGCGGCCGCGACGGCCTGGGCGAGCAGCACCGGGTCCTCGCACCGCACGAATGATGCGGCCATGCCGATTCGGAGCTGGCCATGCCGACGCGCGACATCGTCGATGAGGTACGTGAGCCCTTGCGGCACCGGGGTTTTGGAATGCTTGGTGAAGAGCTCGTGCATCCAGTCGCGGGTCTTGCCGATGTCGAGGGCGTGCCGGATGGACTGCTCGCTGATGCGGTACACCATCGCCGTGCCGGCCGATTCGACGGTGGCGACGGTGGCCAGGTCCTCGGCGAGGTCGCGTTGCAGTGGGCCGGGCACCACGACGGTCAGGTCGGCCTGCAGCAGGAAGTGGTCGATCGGAGCGGGCATCGCGCGCGTCATCGCCTGCACGGCGAGCTCCGGGTCGCCGGCGTCGTCCAGCAGCGCTCGCCCGGGCGTGCTGAGCGCTCCCCGACCGACCAGGCCCAGCGCGTGGCATTCGGTCAGCAGATCGGATACGGGTTTCGGCTGCAGCCGTCTGGCCCAGCGCGGACGGCGCCAGATCAGCGCGGCCGAGGCGGTGACGGCGTCGACACCGGCCCCGGGCGGCAGCTCGGACAGCATGCCCAGCAGCAGTCGCCGGTCCAGCGGCGCGGCCGTCGAGTAAAGCGAATCGGTCAGGGCGCCATAGGGTTTCGCGTCGGGGCCGCGGGTGCCGACCAACGCGGGGCGGCCCGGAAGGTCGAGCCAGGTGCCGGCCAGCAGGTGCCAACGCTCGGCCGCGGTCATCGCGGAGAACCGTTCGGTGGCCGCCGTCGGCGCCCAATACGGTCCCTCGCCCTCGGCGGGCTCCGGGTCGGGCATGCCGCTGGCGATCAATCCGGCCGCGGCGGCGACCTCGAGGATCAGGCCCAGCCGCGGTTCGTCGACGCCGGTCGTCTTGGCCAGCCGTTTGAGGTCGCGAATTCCCAGTCCGCCGCTGCGAAGCTCGGAAACCGGTGCAGCGCCGAGGGTTTGGAGCAGCACGTCGAACTCGCGAAGCAGGTCGATGACGGCTCCCGCGGCCACCGCGTCCACGTCGTCCGCGGTGGTGGTCGACACCACCGGGTCGGGGGTCGTCAGCTGCATGGGCCCGGGATCCTCGCCGCGCAGCACCTGCCCGACGTGCCGGGGCAAGATCACGGTCTCGGCGTCGATGCGCCGCAGCAGACCCTTCGCCAGCAGCTGCGGCACCGGGCGATCCGCCGGGGCACCGGGGGCGGCGTCGCGGGTGCGGCCCATCGGCGAACCCTCGAGCAGCTTTTGCAGGACGTCGAGCTGGGCCTGATCGAGGGCGTCGATGAGACCGGCGATCTCCTCGCCGGTGCGGGAGCTGTCCTCGAGCGTCACTTGCCCCGGGTGCCACGGCAAGGCCGTGCCGGCATCGGCGGCCACCCGGACCGCGGCTTCGCCCCAGACCAGCGCGCGCTGCCGCAGGTCGTCCAGCGCGCCGAGCACGTCGGCCTCGGGGGCCCGGTCACCGATGAGCGCGAGCAGCTTGGCGATTTGTACCGGGGCCGAATCGGCCTGCAGGACCAGCAGCGCGTCCAGCACCGCCAGCCGCAAGAAGTCCAGGTCGTCGGTGGCGGCCTTGACCGACTGGCGCGCCTGGGCGCGCGCGGCCAGCGCCGCGATGCTGCCAGGCGGGGGCTGGGCGAGGTCTGGCCGGAGTTCCAGCAGTCGGATCAGCCGCTCGTCGGGCAAGTCGGCCAGCCAGGACCCCAGCGGGATGTCCGGGGTGTTATCGGTCATTGCTGACCAGCGTAAAGCAGTCCTCGCGACCCGCTGGTACGCAAATCCCACGGTCAGCGTGGCCTTGCGCCGCGGGCGTGGGCGCCACCTGTCAGAATGGACCCCGTGGCTGACTCTGCTGAAGGCAAGGCGCGCAAGACCAACTACGTCGACAACGGCTGGCCGACGACGGACCCGGACGACCACGCCGTGAGCGAACTGGTGAGCGACCGGACGGGTGCGCTGTCACCCTTCGGGGAGCTGGTCTTCCCGTTGCCCGCGACCGACCTGCCCTACGTTCATCCGGTCACGGTCGTCAACCGATAACCCATGGCTAGGGCCCCGGAGGCCGCCAAGGCCTCGGCAGGCACGCTCTCGCACCTGGACGAGCGGGGTGCGGCGCACATGGTCGACGTCACGGAAAAGGACGCCACTCGGCGCACCGCCGTCGCGGCGGGCGCCCTGCGCACCTCGACTGAGGTGGTGGCGCTCGTCTCGACCGGCGGCCTGCCCAAGGGCGACGCGCTGGCCACCGCGCGGGTGGCGGGCATTCTGGCGGCAAAGCGCACCAGCGACCTGATCCCGCTCTGTCATCAGCTCGCGCTCACCGGGGTGGACGTCGATTTCGCCGTCGGCGAGTCGGACATCGAGATCACCGCGACCGTGCGCAGCACCGACCGTACGGGCGTGGAGATGGAGGCGTTGACCGCCGTCAGCGTGGCAGGGCTCACGCTGTACGACATGATCAAAGCTGTGGACCCGGCCGCCCGTCTCGATGACATTCGGGTGCTTCGCAAGCAGGGCGGCAAGACCGGAACCTGGGAGCGGTGATGGGCGCGCGATCCGCACGAATAATCATCGCCTCGACCCGTGCGTCGTCCGGCGTGTACGACGACCGATGCGGGCCCATCATCGCGGAATGGCTTGAACAGCATGGTTTTTCGCCCGTGGAGCCCGAGGTGGTGGCGGACGGGGAGCCGGTCGGTGAGGCGCTGCGTGGGGCGCTCGACGCCGAGGTCGACCTGATCATCACCTCGGGGGGCACCGGTATCTCGCCCAGCGACGTCACACCGGACCAGACGGTCGCGGTGCTGGACTACATGATCCCCGGGCTCGCCGACGCGATCCGCCACTCGGGCCTGCCGAAGGTGCCGACGTCGGTGCTGTCGCGCGGCGTATGCGGCGTGGCCGGCCGCACGCTGATCGTGAATCTGCCGGGATCACCCGGCGGAGTGCGCGACGGGCTCGGGGTGCTCGCCGACGTGCTCGACCACGCACTCGACCAACTCGCCGGCGGGGATCACCAGAGATGACCCGCGTGCTGCGCGCCGCCATGACCGAAGAGCCGATCGTTCTGGCGGAGCACGAAGAGCTGGTGGGCCATCAGTCGGCCGGGGCGATCGTCGGCTTCGTCGGCATGATTCGCGACCACGACGGTGGGCGCCGAGTGGTGCGGTTGGAGTATTCCGCGCATCCTTCGGCCGAGCAGGTGCTGGCCCACGTCGTCGGCGAGGTCGCCGAGTTTTCCCGGGGGGTGCGCGCGATCGCGGCCAGCCACCGCATCGGCGTGCTGCACATCGGGGAGGCGGCGCTGGTGGCCGCGGTGGCCGCCGACCATCGGCAGGAGGCGTTCGACACCTGCGCGCAGCTGGTGGACACCATCAAGGCGCGGTTACCGGTGTGGAAGCACCAGTTCTTCGACGACGGCACCGAGGAATGGGTGGGCTCGGCCTAGAGACGACCCGGGCGCCCTCCCGCAATCGGCAGGTTTAGCGGGAGAGCGCCGGGCGTCTGGGATGAGTGGAGGCGTCAGCTGGCCTGGGGCGGCGGCGCCAGGGCGTCCAGCGCGTCGTTCCCGTGGATGTCGGCGCCGCGGATCGCGTCCAACAATTGCCGGGTGAAGCCCACGCCCGCAGTGTGCGGCGAGTCGGCCGGCGGCGGAACGTCCGTCGGCGGCGCGGCGTCCGCGGGCGGCGGAGCCAGCGGCGGCAAGCCGTTGAGGCCGGGCGCATCGATGGGGTTGTCCATGCCCGCGGGTACGGGCGCGGGAACCTGACGCGGAGTGGGGCCCGACAGCGGACCGCCGCACACCGGCCACGCGCCGCGACCCTGGGTCGCTAGCACGCGCTCGGCGACCGCGATCTGCTGTTCCCGGGTTGCCATCTCGGCCGACGGGGCGAACTCGCCGCCGCCGTGCGAGGCCCAGGTGCTCGAGCTGAACTGAACACCGCCGTGGTAGCCGTTGCCGGTGTTGATTCCCCAGTTGCCGCCGGACTCGCAGCGGGCCACCTGGTCCCATTCGCCGTCGGTGGCCGCGGCGGCCTGGCCGGCCAGGGCGATGCTGCCGCCACCAATTACCGCCCCGGTGAAGGCGATCTTGGCGACGCTGATGCTGGATGTTGTGGGCTTACGGTGACGTCCACTCATACGCGCCGAAATATTCCTCTCTCGTGACGCGCCTACGAGGTCAGCTGTCGGGTTCGGGTTGGAGAGGCCACCCGGCCGCCGCCGCGCTCCGCATGGGAGCCGGCGTTGGCTTCACCCCTAGGAGCCGCAAGCGGCTCCGGTCCGATCACGGTGGACCGGTGGGTCCCCCGCCTCCATCCGCTTTTGGTCGGTGATCCCCGCCTAGTGGATGGAGCTCGGCGCGATAGGAGGGGAGGAACGCCGTTCGGTAGATCGACGAACCGTCGGTGACGCTAGCGCGTTCTGTTCGTCTCGTCACGTCTTGCGAAACCCGGCGTTTCCCTCTCGGCCATTTGCGAAAAGCCCAGGAACGCTAGGGATTTCCGCTGGTCATAACCCCTGATATCGGAGCGTGATTTTGCCGTTATCGTTCCGTTACGTGAGGTATCTCACAGTTTCATCCGCCGGCGAAGGGCGGCAGAACGTCGATCGTGTCACCGGTCTGTAACGGTGTGGTTTCGTCGCGAACGGCGATGCCGTCGCGCAGGTAGGAGCACCGGCTCAACACGGTGGCGAGGCGCGATCCGCGGACTGCGAGACGCTCGGTCAACTCGGCGACCGTGGTGCCCGGGCGCACCACCAGAGTCTCCGATTCCGCGCCCGCCGCGGCGCGCGCG
Organism: Mycobacterium sp. IEC1808; assembly: GCF_002101935.1. NCBI lineage: Bacteria > Bacillati > Actinomycetota > Actinomycetes > Mycobacteriales > Mycobacteriaceae > Mycobacterium > Mycobacterium sp. IEC1808. The sequence continues at coordinate 288,036 of NZ_LQPV01000006.1, forward strand.
GCCGCGAAGTAGCGGACGGTCACCTGGATTCCCTCCGCCTCGGTCGCGGCCTGGCCCGCTGGGCTAGCCACCGATCGCGCTCATCGGACGGGCGGGCTGGATGAAGTCCGGATCGTTGATGCCATGGCCGGCGGGCTTGGCCCACATTGCGGCGCGCCACGCGGCCTCGATCGCGTCGTCGTCGGCCCCACCGCGCAGCAGGCCCCGAAGGTCGGTCTCGTCGGTCGAGAAGAGGCAGCTGCGGATCTGGCCGTCGGCCGTGAGCCGGGTGCGGTCGCAGGTCGAACAAAAGGCGTGCGACACCGACGCGATGACACCGAACTTCGCGCTCGGCGTGTTGGGGCCGGTGTCGACCAGCCAGAGCTCGGCCGGAGCCGAGCCGCGCGGCGCCGGGTCGGGGCGCAGCCGGAAGTGCGGGCGCAGCACCGCCAACACGTCGTCCGCCGTCAGCGCGGCGCCACGGCGCCACTGATGCCCGGCATCCAGCGGCATCTGCTCGATGACCCGCAATTGATAGCCGTGCTCGAGGCAGAACCGCAACAGGCCGACGACGTCCTCCCTCCCGGTCGCGGTGTCGAGCACGGCGTTGACCTTCACGGGAGTCAGGCCGGCCGCTTTGGCGGCCGCTAAGCCGTCCAGCACGTCGGCGAGCCGATCCCGGCGGGTGATCGCCGCGAAGTGATCTCGGTCCACGCTGTCCATCGACACGTTGACCCGATCCAGGCCCGCCTCGGCGAGGGCCGCGGCGCGCCGCGCCAGCCCCACGCCGTTGGTGGTCAGCGAGATCTCGGGGCGGGGTCGCAGAGCCGCCGCCGCGGCGATCACCTCTTCGAGGTGGCGCGACAACAGGGGCTCCCCGCCGGTGAACCGCACGCTGGTGATGCCCAGCCGCGTGACGGCGATGTGCATCAGCCTGGCCAGCTCGTCGGGGCTCAGCAATTGCTCGCCGGGGAGCCAGTCCAGGCCCTCGGCCGGCATGCAGTAGCTGCACCGCAGGTTGCAACGATCGGTCAGCGACACCCGCAGATCGGTGGCGGCACGTCCGTAGGTGTCCAGCAGCGGGCCGCTGCCCGGAATGTTTTGAGCGACGGGTCGGTCCGCGCGGCCGCGCACGGTCGGTAAGCCCAAAGCGGTCAGCGTCATGCGGCCACCGGCGCGAATCGGGTCGGCGGGGTTGGCGAGTTCGAGGGAACGATTTCTTTGCCCAGCGGCATCAACGACACCGGGATCAGCTTGAGGTTGGCCAGCGCGAGCGGAATGCCGACGATCGTGACCGCCATCGCCACCGCGCTCACCAGATGACCGATCGCCAGCCAAAACCCAAAAAGCAGCACCCAGACGACATTTCCGATCAGCGCGCCGGTCCCGGCGGTCGGTTTGTCGACGATGGTGCGGCCGAACGGCCACAATGCGTAGGACGCGATGCGCAACGATGCGAAGCCGAAGGGAATGGTGACGATGAGCAGGAAACTGATCAGCGCCGCCAGAAGATATCCGGCGGCCATCCACAGGCCACCGAATACCAGCCAGACGATGTTCAGGATCAGGCGCATCTCTCCTCCTGCGGTAATGCCCAGACTACCGAGTGACGGGTAACGGGGGTGCTCGTCAGGCGGGCATCCGAGTAGGATCAGAATCCAACATGCGTCCTGCGCAGGCGGGACGCTTCTTGCGTTGCCCATCCTAGTGTTCCGTCAGACAAGCAGGTGAGACCAGTGCCGACCGGCAAGGTTAAGTGGTACGACGCCGAAAAGGGGTTTGGCTTCCTGTCGCAGGAGGACGGCGAGGACGTCTACGTCCGTTCGTCGGCGTTGCCCGAAGGGGTCGAGGGGCTCAAGTCCGGGCAGCGGGTGGAATTCGGCGTCGCCTCGGGCCGCCGTGGCCCGCAGGCCTTGAGCCTCAAGCTGATCGATCCGCCGCCCAGCCTTGCCAAGACGCGCCGCGAGGCGGCGCCGGTCGAGCGCAAGCACAGCCCCGACGAGCTGCACGGGATGGTCGAGGACATGATCACGCTGTTGGAAAGCGCCGTGCAGCCCGAGTTGCGCAAGGGGCGATACCCCGACCGCAAGACCGCGCATCGCGTCTCCGAGGTGGTCAAGGCGGTCGCCCGGGAGCTCGATTCCTGAGCTTCGAGCCACTCGCGACGAACCGGTATGCCGAGAAGCTACTCGGTGGTAACTTCGACATGCGTAGGTCGTAATACTCCGCCCACCGGCGGGTACCCATGACCTCGATGTGAGTCGTTAGCGAGGAGGCGGCGATGGCACAGCAAGCTCAGGTCACCGAGGAACAAGCGAGGGCCCTGGCCGAGGAATCCCGCGAAAGTGGTTGGGATAAACCGTCATTCGCCAAAGAGCTCTTTCTCGGGCACTTTCCGCTAGAACTCATCCACCCGTTCCCCAAACCCTCCGACGCCGACGAGGCGCGCATCGGCGCCTTCCTCGGCAAGGTGCGCGAGTTCCTCGACACCGTCGACGGCAGCGTCATCGAGCGCGACTCGCAGATCCCCGACGAATACGTCAAGGGCCTGGCCGCGCTGGGCTGCTTCGGCATGAAGATACCCACCGAATACGGTGGCCTGGGCATGTCGCAGGTGGCCTACAACCGCGCGCTGGTGATGATCTCTTCGGTTCATCCCAGCCTCGGCGCACTGCTATCGGCCCACCAGTCGATCGGGGTGCCCGAGCCGCTCAAACTTGCCGGCACGCCGGAACAAAAGCGAAAGTTCTTGCCGCGCTGCGCCGCCGGCGCCATATCGGCGTTCCTGCTCACCGAGCCCGACGTGGGCTCGGACCCGGCGCGCCTTGCGTCGACGGCGACACCGCTCGAGGACGGCAAGGCGTACGAACTCGAGGGCGTGAAGTTGTGGACCACCAACGGCGTGGTTGCCGAACTGCTGGTGGTCATGGCCCGGGTGCCCAAGAGCGAGGGGCACCGCGGCGGCATCAGCGCCTTCGTCGTCGAGGCCGATTCGCCGGGGATCACCGTGGAGCGGCGCAACAAGTTCATGGGGCTGCGCGGTATCGAGAACGGTGTGACCCGACTGCACCGGGTGCGGGTGCCCGCAGAAAATCTGATCGGCCGGGAGGGCGACGGCCTGAAGATCGCGCTGACCACGCTCAACGCCGGGCGCCTGTCGATTCCGGCGAGCGCGACGGGATCGTCGAAGTGGGCGTTGAAGGTAGCCCGCGAATGGTCGGGGGAGCGCGTGCAATGGGGCAAGCCGCTCGCCAAACACGAAGCGGTCGCGAGCAAGATCTCGTTCATCGCCGCCACCACCTACGCGCTTGACGCGGTGCTCGAGCTGTCCGCCCAGATGGCCGACGAAGGCCGCAACGACATCAGGATCGAGGCGGCGCTGGCCAAGTTGTGGTCCAGCGAGATGGCCTGCCTGATCGCCGACGAGCTCCTGCAGATCCGCGGCGGGCGCGGGTACGAGACCGCCGAGTCGCTGGCCGCGCGCGGTGAGCGCGCGGTGCCGGCCGAGCAGGTGGTGCGCGACCTGCGGATCAACCGCATCTTCGAGGGATCCAGCGAGATCATGCGGCTGCTGATCGCGCGCGAGGCGGTCGACGCCCACCTGACCGCGGCCGGCGACCTCGCCAAGGCCGACACCGGCTTGCGGCAAAAGGCCGCGGCGGCCGTCGGCGCGAGCGGATTCTACGCAAAGTGGTTGCCGCAGCTGGTGTTCGGCGAAGGGCAGCGGCCCAGGGCCTATAGCGAGTTCGGCCAACTGGCGTCCCACCTGCGGTTCGTCGAACGCTCCACCCGCAAGCTGGCCCGCAACACCTTCTACGGGATGGCGCGCTGGCAGGCCAAGCTCGAGCAGCGGCAGGGATTCCTCGGGCGCGTCGTCGACATCGGCGCCGAGCTGTTCGCGATGTCGGCGGCGTGCGTGCGCGCCGAGGGGCAGCGGGCGGCGGACCCCACCGTCGGCCGGCAGGCCTACGAGCTGGCCGACACGTTCTGCCAACAAGCCACACTGCGGGTCGAGGCCCTGTTCCAGGCGTTGTGGGCCAACACCGACAGCAGCGACGTGCGGCTGACCCACGACGTGCTGGAGGGCCGGTACACCTGGCTGGAGGACGGGATCGTCGATCAGTCCGAAGGCACCGGACCGTGGATCGCGCATTGGGAGCCCGCCGAATCGACGGAGGCCAACCTGGCCCGCCGGTTCCAGACGGGCGCGAAGGCCGACGCGATGGGCGGAATCGCCGATTAGTTGATGCCCGGCGAAGGGGCAGAATTGTCGTCATGGCCTCTTATGTCGCCCCAGCGGGCGAATTCACCCGCGACACCAATTACATCAACACCCGCATCACCGCCGACGGACGTGACGGCTATCCGGTAGAGCCGGGCCGGTATCGGCTCATCGTCGCCCGCGCGTGCCCGTGGGCCAACCGCGCGATCATCGTACGGCGGCTGCTGGGCCTGGAAGACGTTCTCTCCATTGGGTTTTGCGGCCCCACCCACGACGAGCGCAGCTGGACGTTCGACCTGGACCCGGGCGGCGTCGACCCGGTGCTGAAGATCCCGCGGCTGCAGGACGCCTACTTCAAACGCTTTCCCGACTACCCCAAAGGCATCACGGTCCCGGCGATTGTCGACATTCAGACCGGCGCGGTGGTCACCAACGACTTCGCGCAGATGACGCTGGACCTGTCCACCGAGTGGACGGCCTACCACCGCGACGGCGCGCCGCAGCTATACCCGGAGCTGCTGCGCGCCGAGATCGACGAGGTGAGCAAGCGGATCTACACCGAGATCAACAACGGTGTCTATCGTTGCGGTTTCGCGGGCTCGCAGCAGGCCTACGAAGCTGCCTACGACCGACTGTTCACCGCGCTGGACTGGGTCAGCGACCGCCTGGCCAACCAGCGATACCTGGTGGGCGACACCATCACCGAGGCCGACATCCGGCTGTTCACCACCCTGGCCCGGTTCGACCCCGTCTACCACGGGCACTTCAAGTGCAATCGCTCGAAGCTGTCCGAAATGCCGGTCCTGTGGGCCTACGCGCGCGACCTGTTCCAGACGCCCGGGTTCGGCGACACCGTCGACTTCGTCCAGATCAAGCAGCACTACTACATCGTGCACGCCGACATCAACCCGACGCGCATCGTGCCCAAGGGGCCGGACCTTGCCGGCTGGCTTGCCCCACACAGCCGGGAAACCTTGGGCGGCAGGCCTTTCGGGGACGGAACTCCTCCCGGGCCGCCGGTCGACGGGGAACGGGTGCCGGCCGATCACAGCGCGTAACCGGCTACTCGTCTCGCCATTCGCTGCGCGCTCGCATGTCGTCCTCGTACGCCTGTGCTTCCGCCGCCATCTGCCGGAAGGCCGAGGCGGTTTCGGGTTTGTTGAATTCTTCGTTCAACCCGGCGGGCAGCAGGCGGATCAACTCGACCACGAACTGCAGGGACCGGCCGCTGTTCAGCGCGTCCGTGATCGAGTCGATCATGTCCTGAAACTGCATGTCGCTGTTAGTCGCCGCGGCCAGTGCGAGCGTCACGGCGGCGCGGCGGGTGTCGTCGGGCCAGATCGAATCGTTGTGCGGTGGTTTCATTTTGGCCTTCGGCGGAATGTCAGGAGTTCAGCCGCACCGACCATTCCGCGTGCGGGACGGCGCGAACGGCGTTGATGTCATTTTGTTGGCCGTCGTCGACCACCAACGTCAGCAATTGCACGACGATCCCGGTCAGCTTGCCGCGCTGCGGGTCCACCGCCGGAATGGTGACCGCGAGGCGCGCGCCCGGTCGAAACATGGTCGCGGTCGTGTTGGCGGGATCCTCATAGACCTGCAACAGGCGCCAGGGTGCCCGTGCGATGGCGTCGGGAACCGAAAGTTGCACCGGGTAGTGCTCGTTGAGCGGTAGCTCGCCCTGGGTCTGCGGCGTCTGGCAGTCGTTGAGGTTGAGCACATCGCAGTACAGGTACGGCCCCACCCGGGTGAGGTGCCCGTGCGTATAGGCGCTGATCTCGGGCTGCTGGGGGCCGGTGCGGCGCACCAGAATCCAGGTTCCGACGCCGACCCCGAGGCACGCCAGCGCCACCACGGCCGCGACGAGCGCGACCACGCCGCGTTTCACTCCGGCACCGCCGCCGGCCTGCCGGCGCCCCGGCGCGTGCCCTCCTGCTCGACCATGACGGGCCGGTTGCCGCCGAGTCCGGGGATCAAGGAGTCGCCGCGGAAGCTGACGAGGGTCTGGGCCAGGCCGAGGATGAGCAGGGCGCTGACGGCGGTGAAGCCGACCCAGAGCTCCGTGTACACCAGGACGCCGAGCGCCCCACCCAGCACCCAGGCCAGCTGCAGGGTCGATTCCGATCGCCCGAATCCCGACGCCCGCGACTCCTCGGGCAGATCGTGTTGCAGCGAGGCGTCGAGCGAGGCCTTCGCGATGGCGCTGGAGCCCGAGGTGATCAACGTGGCGATCACCGTCACCATCAACGTTCCCGCCACGGCGGCCGCCAGGGCGACGGCGCACACCGCCACCGCGCAGCGCACCACCAGCACGGCGGGCCTGCCAAGCTGCAGGCGCGCGCTGGTGAAGTTGCCGGCGAAGTTGCCGATCGCGGCGGCGGCCCCGATCATGCCCAGCATGGCCAGCTGGGCCCATCCGTTGGCCTGATGCGCCTTGGCGACGAACGCCGGGTACAGGAACAGGAAGCCCACCATCACCTTGATGGTGCAGTTGCCCCATAGCGAGGTGATGATGTTGCGGCCCAACGGTTGTCGGAGCGTTCCGCCGACCTTTTTAACCTCCTCGGGCCATCGGCGCCGCCCGTCGCCGTCGCGTCGGTAGCTCAGGGTGGCCGGGACTTCACCCGCGGTCACCTCGACCCAGCGCGGGATGCGCATCGACAGGAAGGCGCCCGCGATCGTGACGGCGACGACGACGAACAACGCGCCGGGGAGCTTGAAGAGGTGCGTGCAGACGAACTCGACGCCGCCCGCGATGGCGCCGCCGGCGATGGTGCCGCCGAGGAGACCGAACACGGTCAGCCGGGAATTCACGCGCACCAGGTCGATGGACGGCGGCATCACCCGTGGTGTCACCGCGCTGCGCAGCACGCTGAACGACTTGGACAGCACCATCATCGCCAGCGCGCACGGATAGAGCACCATCGACGGGAAGCTGCCGGTGGCGCCGTCGTAGTTCATGATCAGCAGCACCGCCAGCAGGGTGCGCAGCGCGAACGACAGCGCGAGCGCCACGCGCCGGCCGTGCTGCAGGCGGTCGAGCGCCGGGCCGATGAGCGGCGCGATCACCGCGAACGGCGCGATCGTAATCAACAGGTAGAGAGCCACTTTGGACTTGCTCTCCCCGCTGGCCGCGGCGAAGAACAGCGTGTTGGCCAGCGCGACGGCCATCGCCGAGTCGACCGCGAAGTTGGCGACCACGGGCCACGTCAGCGCTGTCAGGCCCGACTTGTCGGCGCCGTCGGCGGTGGCGGCGCGCTGCACCATCCAGTACATGCGCGAGCCCATTTCGCGGCTGCGCATCGCGGCGGCGCGGGTGACGGTGATGCGTTCGCTGGCGGTGGACCCGCGTGGGGTCGGGCCGCTGTTGCGGTCGGGCTCGGACTCCTCGCCCAGCGGTGGGAGGTACCGGTTCGCGCTCGGCATCGGCGGCGGACGGCGCGACGGGCGAGAGTCGGAGTCGTCGGCCGGGTAGTTGGCCATCCCCGGATGCTGGTTGGCCGAACCCTTGCCGTTCGGGCGGGGCCGGCGGCCCGGGTTAGCGGCCACCCGGCCCCGAGCATCACGCCGGCGTCCAGACACCACTCAATTCTGTCCTATACCGGCAGGCAACAGGGCGTGGCTCGCCAACCTAGTATGGAGACGCACTGTAGTCCGATCGCCACGAGAGAGGGGGCAGCGTGACCGGACCCACGGAAGAGTCAGTGGAACCCGCCGCCACGACCGTGGCCGAGTGGGCCGACGAGTTGGCCGCGCTGCTCACCGGTGCGGCCGATCAGGCCAGGGCCGCCGTCGAGGAGTTCGCCGGCCCGGAGGCCGTCGGGGACTACCTGGGCGTCAGCTACGAGGACCCGAACGCCGCGACCCACCGGTTCCTGGCGCATTTGCCCGGCTACCAGGGCTGGCAGTGGGCGGCCGTCGTCGCCGCCTACCGCGGCGCGGAGCACGCCACGATCAGCGAAGTCGTGCTGATCCCCGGCCCGACGGCGTTGCTGGCCCCGGAGTGGGTGCCCTGGCAGGAGCGGGTGCGACCGGGCGATCTGGGTCCCGGCGACCTGCTGGCGCCCGCGGTCGACGACCCTCGGCTGGTCCCGGGCTACGCCGCCAGCGGTGACCCGCAGGTCGACGAGACCGCCGCCGAGGTCGGGCTGGGCCGCCGCTGGGTGATGGGCCCGGTGGGCCGCGCCGAGGCGGCCGAGCGGTGGCACACCGGCGACTACGGTCCGGATTCGGCGATGGCGCGTTCGACCAAGCGGGTGTGCCGCGATTGCGGTTTCTTCCTGCCGCTGGCCGGAGCGCTCGGCGCGATGTTCGGGGTGTGCGGCAACGAGCTGTCCGCGGACGGGCACATCGTCGATAAGCAGTACGGCTGTGGCGCCCATTCGGACACACCGGCCCCGGCCGGCACCGGCTCGCCGATGTACGACCCCTACGACGACGGCGTGCTCGACGTCGCGGAGAACCCGCCGCCGGCCCAGGCCGAGGCGGTGGAGTCGCCGCCGGACGTGCCGGAGCCTCCGCAGGAGTCGTTGGAGCCTTCGCAGGAATCGCCGGAGCCTCCGACCGAATCGTCGGAGCCTTCGACCGAGCCGACCGAACCGGGGGACTAACCCTTCTCGGCCGCGGCTTTGATCCTCGCCAGCGAGGTATTCATTCCCTCGAGCAATTCCCGCTCGAAGATCGCGTTCCCGCCGAAGATTGCCTTGACCGACAGATTCGAAACGGCGGTGACGCCGTTCTCGGCGTGGCGGCTCTCGACCACCCGCGTGCCCTGACCGTTGGGCTCGAGCTCATAGGTCCACACGGTGTGGTTGGTGTTGACCCGGAACGCCAGCCGCTTCTCGGGAACGACCTCGAGCACCGTGCTCGTGGTGGGCCAGTAAACCCGGTTACGGCGGTTGAAGTTGATGGTGCGGGTGCCCGGACGCATTGGGCCGAGGGGCCGCATCAGGCGACACTGCGGGCTCCACTGCGGCATCCGTCGGAAGTCGGATATCAGTGCCCAGACCTTGGCGGCCGGCGCGTCGATGTCGATCTGCGCTTGCAGCAGCGGGGCGACCATCGCTCCTCCCGGGTCGGTGAATCTACTTGCGGTCGAGGTAAGTTTCGAGGCCGGTCTGCGCGCCGCGGGCGCCGCGGCGCGCGGCGGCAAGTTGCAACACGAAGATGCTGGTGCCTATCACTCCGACGCCCAGCCCGCCCAGCGTCACCGGGCGCCAACTGTGCAGAGCGGGCACGACAAACGCCAGGACCGCGCCGATCAGCCAACCCACGAAGCCGACCACGACCACGGGCCACACCTCGAGCAGCGAGGCCGGCAGCGGCGGCGCCTCGCGGCCGTGGCCGGGTTCGACAGTCATCGCGATCAACATAGCCCGGCGACGATGCAGGCCGCAGGGCGGCCTGAGGTCGGGGCACCTCCCGCTTGCGGGGAGAGTCGGGCGATTGGAACGAGCGCCCGCGAGCAAAGGACCAAAGTCCGTCGTTGGACGTTTCGTATCCCGTCTTTCTCGCGTTGCGTGTACCCTCGCGCCATGCCTGACAGCGATGCGCGGCTGGCGAGCGACTTGTCGCTGGCAGTCATGCGGCTGGCCCGCCAACTGCGGTTCCGCAACCCGTCATCGCCGGTGTCGCTGTCTCAGCTGTCGGCGCTGGCCACGCTGGCCAACGAGGGCGCGATGACGCCCGGCGCGTTGGCCATTCGCGAACGCGTCCGACCCCCGTCGATGACCCGGGTGATCGCTTCGCTGGCCGAGATGGGTCTGGTCGACCGCACCCCGCATCCCGTCGACGGCCGGCAGGTCCTCGTCTCGGTGTCCGAGTCGGGCGCCGAGCTGGTCAAGGCGAACCGTCGGGCCCGCCAGGAATGGCTGGCAAAGCGGCTGGCGACGCTGGACGTCGAACAGCGCGACACGCTGCGCGAGGCCGCCGACTTGATGCTGGCCCTCGTCGACGAAGGCCCGTGACCGACGGCTTGGACGTTCAGGACGTCACCGATCCCGACGATCCCCGCCTCGACGATTTCCGCGACCTGAACAGCGTCGATCGGCGTCCCGATCTGCCGACCGGCAAGGGCCTGGTGATCGCCGAAGGCGTGCTTGTGGTGCAGCGCATGCTGGCGTCCCGGTTCACCCCGCACGCCCTGCTGGGCACCGAACGCCGGCTGGCCGAACTAGAGGACGACCTGGCCGGCGCCGCCGCGCCGTACTACCGCGCCTCGGCCGAGGTGATGGCGAAGGTGGTCGGCTTCCACCTGAATCGCGGCGTGCTCGCGGCCGCCCGCAGGGTGCGGGAGCCGAGCGTCGTGGAGGTGGTCGAAAACGCCCGCACCGTCGCGGTGCTCGAGGGGGTCAACGACCACGAGAACCTGGGCTCGATCTTCCGCAACGCGGCGGGGTTGGGGGTGGACGCGGTGGTGTTCGGCGCGGGCTGCGCGGACCCGCTGTATCGCCGCGCCGTGCGGGTGTCGATGGGCCACGCCTTGCTGGTCCCGTATGCGCGGGCCACCGAGTGGCCCAGCGACCTCATGTTGTTGAGAGAGAGCGGATTTCGGCTGCTGGCGATGACCCCGCAGCGCGAGGCCTCCGCTTTGGCCGAGGCGATGGCCGCGGCGGTCGACGAACGCGTCGCGGTGGTGGTGGGCGCCGAGGGCCCGGGCCTGACGAGGGCCACCCTGCGGCTCAGCGATGTGTGGGTGCGCGTCCCGATGTCGCGGGGTACCGACTCGCTCAACGTCGCGACGGCGGCGGCCCTGGCCTTCTACGAGCGGGCTAGGCTCACGTGGTGAGCGACGAGTCCGTCCCCTGGGCAACGGGTTTGACGGTGTCCGCGTTCGTCGCCGCGGTCACCGGGATCGCCATCGTCGTGCTGAGCCTGGGGTTGATCCGGGTGCATCCGCTGTTGGCGGTCGGCCTGAACGTCGTGGCGGCGGGCGGGTTGGCGCCGACGCTGTGGGGTTGGCGGCGCACCCCGGTGCTGCGCTGGTTTGTGTTGGGCGCGGCCGTGGGTGTGGGGGGCGGGTGGGTGACGCTGCTGGCGCTGACCGTTTCGGGCTAGCGGCTCGGGCGTTGCGCGTGAATCGTGGGCCTTGTGTGTGAGCTTAGGGCGCAACAATCGGCCAGATGCCGCCGTCACTTCACACCGAAAGCCCTGAGCGCACAGTCAAAGCGCTGGCCGTTTCGGGCGCTTAGCGGGTGTCTACCGCTGCCCGCCTGAGCGCACACCGAGCAGCACGTCCTCCCAGGCCGGGATGACCGGCTTGCCGCGCCGGGTGTGCACCGGCTGTTCGGGCGGGGCGGGCGGCGCCGGCTTCGGCTCTTCTTCGCGTTCGAGTTGGGCAACCCGTGCGAGCGGCCGCAGGGGACGCTCGAAGTTCGGGTCGATGAGCTCGCTGGCCGGGTCGTCGATCGCCGTGACGGTGCCGCCGTGCGCGCCGGGAGTGAAGCAGAAGTGCGCGATGTTGTCGGTGCGGCCCGCCTTCCAGGCGAGCTGCACGGTCCAGCGGCTGTCCTCGTTGCGCCAGGCGTCCCAGCTGAGCCGGTCGGGTTCGAGGCCGCGCGCGACCAGTGCGGTGCTGATCGTCTCCAGCAGGGTCAGCACCGCGGGCCCATCGGCGAGCATCGGGTGCGCGGCCGTTGCCAGCTCGGCGGCGCGGGCGCGTTCCAGCAACACCGGATGCGCGAACCTGCGGACCCGCACGATGTCCGAGCCGGACGCCGCGGCCACCTGCTCGACGGACGCGCCGGCGCGGATGCGGGCCTGGATTTCCTTGGGGCTCAGCATGTTTGTGACCTGCATGTCGAGCGCCGGCTGCTCGGGTGGTGGCGACTCGCCGCGCAGGGCGGCGCGGAGTCTGTCGTCGGCCGCCAGCTTGAACCGATCCGCGGGGTCATCACCCTCGCAGATGATGTATTTGCCGTCGTCGTCGAGACCAACCACTTTGAGTACCCGCATGGCTTCTCCTCGCAGGCTCCGTCCCGCTGCGCGACGGACCCGTCAGGTGCGCACTCTAGTGCAGCTAACGCCGGTAACCCCCTCTGACACGCTGGCGGGTTGCAGGCCGATGACCGAGAGGTTAAAGGCGCTCGACCACCCAGTCGACGCACTGGGTCAGCGCGCCGACGTCCTCGGGGTCGACCGCGGGGAACATCGCGACCCGCAACTGGTTGCGGCCCAGCTTGCGGTAGGGCTCGGTGTCGACGATGCCGTTGGCCCGCAAAGTCTTGGCGACGGCCGCGGCGTCGACGTCGTCGGCGAAGTCGATCGTGCCCACCACCTGAGAGCGCAACGCGGGGTCGGTGACGAACGGCGTGGTGTACGGGCGCTCCTCGGCCCAGGAGTACAGCCGCTGCGACGAGTCCGCCGTCCGCTTGACCGCCCAGTCGAGCCCACCGTTGCCCAACACCCAGTCCAGCTGCTCGGCCATCAGCGCCAGGGTGCCGATCGCCGGGGTGTTGTAGGTCTGGTTCTTCAGGCTGTTCTCCACCGCGATGGGCAGCGACAAGAAGTCGGGAACCCAGCGGCCGGACGCGGCGATCGACTCGACTCGCGCCAGCGCGGCCGGGCTCATGACGGCCAGCCACAGCCCGCCGTCGCTGGCGAAGTTCTTCTGCGGCGAGAAGTAGTAGACGTCGGCCTGGGTGATGTCGACCGGCAGCCCGCCCGCTCCCGAGGTCGCGTCGATGAGGACCAGCGCGTCGTCGGCGCCGGCCGGCCGGCGGACCGGCACCGCGACCCCCGTCGAGGTCTCGTTGTGCGCCCACCCGATGGCATCGACCGACGGGTCGCTCTGCGGCTCGGGGGCGCTGCCGGCGTCCGACTTGATGATGATCGGGTCGCCGACGAACGGGTTCTTGGCGACGCAGGAGGCGAACTTCGAGCTGAACTCGCCGAAAGACAGGTGCAGCGAGCGCTTGTCGATCAGCCCGAAGGCGGCGGCGTCCCAAAACGCCGTCGCGCCGCCGTTGCCCAGGATGACCTCGTAGCCGTCGGGCACCGAGAACAGCTCCCTGACGCCGGAGCGGACCCGGCCCACCAGATCCTTGACGGGCGCCTGCCGGTGCGACGTGCCGAACAGCGGCGCCGCGGTGGTGGTCAACGCCTTCAGTTGTTCGGGCCGGACCTTCGAGGGACCGGAGCCGAAGCGGCCGTCGCGGGGTTTGATGTCGGAGGGGATCTCGAGCTGGTCAGCCATGTCAGTCAGCCTAGTGAGCGCTCCGGGGAGGCCGACGCCGTGGGCCGAGGTTGCCGGCCGAACCCGTGAGGTGTGTGAGCCACGCCACATCGCTCGGGTGACCACCGGTCAAGCCACAGTGCCTCCGACCGCTCTAGAAAAATACCCAGTACCTGCGGTACTGTCTGGACATTGCACGTCCGAATGTAAACCTCGTTGGGGAGGCTTGGAATGGACAGGACGCGATTGGTCCGGCGTTGGCGGCGCAACATGGAGGTCCGCGACGACGCCGAGTACGTGAACATGCTTGCCACACTGTCCGAGGGGTCGGTGCGGCGGAACTTCAATCCGTATACCGACATCGACTGGGACTCACCGGAATTCGCGGTCACCGAGGGCGACCCCCGGTGGATCCTGCCGTTGACCGACCCGCTGGGCCGCCATCCCTGGTATCAGGCCCAGTCCGAGGAACGCAAGATCAAGATCGGGATGTGGCGGCAGGCCAACGTCGCAAAGGTGGGCCTGCACTTCGAGTCGATCCTGATCCGCGGACTGATGAACTACACGTTCTGGGTTCCCAACGGATCGCCGGAATACCGGTATTGCCTGCACGAATCGGTCGAAGAGTGCAACCACACCATGATGTTCCAGGAGATGGTGAACCGCGTCGGCGCCGACGTTCCCGGCATGCCGCGGATGCTCAAGTGGCTGTCGCCGCTGGTTCCGCTGGTCGCCGGCCCGTTGCCGGTGGCGTTCTTCATCGGGGTGCTGGCCGGCGAGGAGCCCATCGATCACACGCAGAAAAACGTTCTGCGCGAAGGCAAGTCGCTGCACCCCATCATGGAGCGGGTGATGGCCATTCACGTGGCCGAGGAGGCCCGGCACATCTCGTTCGCGCACGAATTCTTGCGCAAGCGGCTGCCGGAGTTGTCTAAGCGGCAGCGCTTCTGGACGGCGTTGTATCTGCCGGTGACGATGCGGGTGTTGTGCCAGGCGATCACGGTGCCGCCCAAGGCGTTCTGGCGGGAGTTCGACATCCCGCACGAGGTCAAGAAGGAACTCTTCTTCCGGTCGCCGGAATCGCGAAAGTGGTTGAGCGACATGTTCGCCGACGTTCGGATGCTCGCCTACGACACCGGTCTGATGGAAACGCGTTCCGCACGGCTGATGTGGCGGCTCTGCAAGATCAACGGCAAGCCGTCGCGCTACCGCAGCGAGCCGCAGCGCCGGCACCTGGCCGCCGCCCCGGCCGCGTAGCACCCCGCGGGTTATCCATGCCGCACGTTATTACCCAGTCGTGCTGCAATGACGGGTCCTGTGTCTTCGCCTGCCCGGTGAACTGCATTCACCCCACACCGGACGAGCCGGGCTTCGCGGCGTCGGAGATGCTCTACATCGATCCGGTGGCCTGCGTGGACTGCGGTGCGTGCGTGAGCGCGTGCCCGGTGGGCGCGATCGTGCCGGACACCCGGCTGGAGCCCCAGCAGCTGCCTTTCGTCGAAATCAACGCCTCGTTCTACCCCGAGCGACCCGCCGACGTGAAGCTGCCGCCGACGTCGAAGCTGGCCCCGGTGATCCCGGCCGCCGAGGTGCGCGCGCGCCGTCGGCCGTTGACCGTGGCCATCGTGGGATCCGGGCCGGCGGCGATGTATGCCGCCGACGAACTGCTCACCCAAGACGGGGTGCGGGTCAACGTCTTTGAGAAGCTGCCCACGCCCTACGGATTGGTGCGCGCCGGGGTGGCGCCCGATCACCAGAACACCAAGAGGGTCACCCGGCTCTTTGACCGCGTATCGCGCCACCGCCATTTCCGGTTCTACCTCAACGTCGAGGTCGGCGAGCATCTCAGCCACGCCGATCTGTTGGCCCACCACCACGCCTTGCTGTACGCGGTGGGCGCCCCGGACGATCGCCGGTTGGACATCGAGGGGATGGGCCTGCCGGGCACTGGCACCGCCACCGAGTTCGTCGCGTGGATCAACGGGCATCCCGACTTCACCGATTTGCCGGTCGATCTCGGTCACGAACGCGCGGTGATCATCGGCAACGGTAACGTCGCCCTCGACGTGGCCCGAGTGCTGACGGCTGACCCGGAGGACCTCGCCCGAACCGACATCTCGGACCACGCGCTGGAAGCGCTTCGCCGCTCGGCCGTGCGGGAAGTGGTGATCGCGGCCCGGCGCGGGCCCGCCCATTCGGCGTTCACTCTGCCCGAATTGATCGGGCTGACCGGCACATCCGAGGTCGTGCTCGACGCCGCCGACCACCAGCGCGTGGCGAGCGATCTGGCGAGCGTTTCGGATCCGCTGACCAAGACCAAGCTGGAGATCCTCAGCAAACTGGGCGACGCTTCGGCACCCTTGTCGCGCAAGCGGATCCGGCTGGCCTATCAGCTCACGCCCGAGCGCGTGCTGGGTGAGCGGCGTGCGACCGGCGTGGAGTTCTGTGTCACCGGCACCGAGCAGGGGCAGCGGCTCGAGGCGGGCCTGGTGCTGACGTCGATCGGCTACCGCGGCAAGCGGATTCGCGACCTACCGTTTGACGAATCCGCGGCCGTAGTGCCCAACGACGGCGGCCGCGTCGTCGAGCCCGGCTCCGGCCTCCCGGTGACCGGCGCGTACGTGGCGGGGTGGATCAAGCGCGGGCCGACCGGGTTCATCGGCACCAACAAGTCCTGTTCCGTTCAAACCGTGCACGCCCTGGTGGCCGATTTCAACGAAGGCAGGTTGACCGATCCGGTGGCCGGGCCGGGGGCGCTGGATGAGTTGGTGCGCGCCCGCCAGCCCGACGTCGTCGACTCCGCGGGATGGCGCGCCATCGACGCCGCGGAGATCGAGCGGGGCGGCCACGATGGGCGGCCTCGCACCAAATTCACCGCGGTCGCCGACATGCTCGCCGCGGCGGCCGCGGCGCAACCGGCGCCGCGGATGCGACGCCGGCTGCTGGAGCGGCTGCGCGGTTAGCCGGCGCCCTGCCCGGCCATTGCGGCCGCGATCTCGTCGGGGCTGACCTCGCGCACCGGCTGTCCCAGCGACCAGTGGTGACCGAACGGGTCGGCGACGACGCCGTAGCGGTCTCCCCAGAACTGGTCGTCCAACGGCGCCACCACGGTGGCGCCCGCGTCCAGCGCCCGCTGGAACTTGGCGTCGACGTCGGTGACCGTCAGGTGAATGGTGACCGGGGTCCCGCCAAGCGACTTGGGCGTCATCGACTTGCCGCCGCAGGTTTCCGGGAAGTCGTCGTTGAGCATCACCGTGAAGCCGTTGATGCGCAGCGCGGCGTGGACCAGCCTGCCGTCGGGACCGGGCACGCGGCCCAGCTCCTCGGCGCCAAAAGCCTTGACGTAAAAGTCGATCGCCGCGGCGGCGTTGTCGACCACGAGGTGCGGGGACAGCGCCGGTTCGATGTTGATCGCCATGATGGCCTCCTCTTGTCGGTCTCGGATGCCAGCCCAGGCGGAGACTGGCTCACGGTTATTGACTTGGCCCGCGACCCAAACTCATCGCGGCCGGATCCATTGAACCGCCGGGTACCGACAACTAACGGACGCTTGCGTGACGCCAGCG
This sequence comes from Mycobacterium sp. IEC1808, assembly GCF_002101935.1. Classification (NCBI taxonomy): domain Bacteria; kingdom Bacillati; phylum Actinomycetota; class Actinomycetes; order Mycobacteriales; family Mycobacteriaceae; genus Mycobacterium; species Mycobacterium sp. IEC1808. Next base: position 304,975 of record NZ_LQPV01000006.1, read on the forward strand.
CGAAGATCAGGCAGAGGTGAGAACCCGGTCCCAGCCCTCGACGTCTTCCGGGCTGCGCGGGCCCGGTCCGACATAGATGGCCGACGGGCGCACCAGCTTCCCGAGCCGCTTCTGCTCGAGGATGTGGGCGCACCATCCCGCGGTGCGACCACAGGTGAACATCGCCGGCATCATGTTGGCCGGCACCCGGGCGAAGTCCAGGATGACGGCGGCCCAGAACTCGACGTTGGTTTCGATGGCCCGGTCCGGGCGCCGCTCCCGCAGTTCGGCCAGCGCGGCCTGCTCCAGCGCGACCGCGACCTCGTGCCGCGGGGCGCCGAGCCGTTCCGCGGCCGCCCGCAGCACCCGCGCCCGCGGGTCCTCAGCGCGGTAAACCCGGTGGCCGAATCCCATCAGCTTGTCGCCGCGGTCCAGGATCGACTTGACCAGGCCGCGGGCGTCGCCGGTGCGCTCGACCTCCTCGATCATTGGCAGCACCCGCGCCGGGGCACCACCGTGCAGGGGGCCGCTCATCGCCCCGATCGCCCCCGACAGCGACGCCGCGACGTCGGCGCCGGTCGAGGCGATCACCCGCGCGGTGAACGTCGACGCGTTCATGCCGTGCTCGGCGGCCGACACCCAATAGGCGTCGATGGCCTCGACGTGCCGCGGGTCCGGCTCGCCCTGCCATCGGGTCATGAAGCGCGCTGTGACGGTGGGGCATTCGTCGATTACTCGCTGCGGAACGGCCGGCTGATAAATGCCGCGCGCCGACTGTGCGACGTAGGACAGCGCCATCACCGAGGCCCGGGCCAGCTGGTCGCGGGCGGTGGCCTCGTCGGTGTCGAGCAAGGGCTTGTAGCCCCAAATGGGGGCCAGCATCGCCAAGCCCGCCTGCACGTCGACCCGCACGTCGCCGGTGTGGATGGGCAGCGGGAACGGCTCGGCGGGCGGCAGCCCGTGGCCGAACTTTCCGTCGACCAGGAGCGCCCAGACGTCGCCGAAGGTGACCTGCTGAGTCACCAGGTCTTCGATGTCGACGCCGCGGTAGCGCAGCGCGCCGCCGTCTTTATCCGGTTCGGCAATTTCGGTGGTGAAGGCCACCACGCCTTCCAGGCCGGGGACAAAGTTTTCGGGGACAACAGTCATGGGAGAAATTCTCGCACCCCAGCTACAGGCGGACGCTACCGGCCGGTAGCTACCGCCGGTAGCGTGGGCGCAATGGCTGGACCAGCGGAGGAACACCTGCAGAGGATGCGCGTCGAGTACGGGTCGGTCGAGAAGGACGGCAGCCCGGACCTGGATGCGGATTGGTTGGCCGACGGGTGGCTTGCCTTGTTCCGCAAGTGGATTGAGGACGCCGAGCGCGCCGGGGTGGCCGAGCCGAACGCGTTCGTGTTGGCCACCGTCGCCGACGGCCGGCCGGTCAGCCGATCGGTGTTGTGCAAGAGCGCCGACGAGACCGGGATCACTTTTTTCACCAACTACGACTCGGCCAAGGGCCTCGAGCTGGCGGCGACGCCCTACGCGTCGGCCACCTTCCCCTGGTACCTGCTCGGCCGGCAGGTTCATATCCGCGGCTCGGTCACCAAGGTCGAGCAGCAGGTCACGCAGGATTACTGGTCCCAGCGGCCGCGCGGCTCGCAACTGGGCGCCTGGGCGTCGCACCAATCGCGGCCGATCGCCTCGCGCGCGGCGCTGCTCGACCAGCTCGACGAGGTCACGAAGCGCTTCGCCGCCCTGGAGGACGTCCCGGTGCCGCCCAACTGGGGCGGGTACCTGCTCGCGCCCGAGGTGGTCGAATTCTGGCAGGGGCGGGAAAACCGGGTGCACAACCGGATCAGGGTCGCCGGCGGCCGGGTCGAGCGCCTGCAGCCTTAACCGGCCTCGGGCGGGGGCCGTGTACAGAATGGCCCAGCAATTGCCGTGATCGCACGTAGTCTGCTGACGTGCGTTTGTCGTGGCCGTTGGTTGGTCGCTCAGAGGAGACCGGTGCTATCGAGGCCGCCATCTCGGCTTCGGGTGTTTCCGGGATCGTCGTCCACGGGGCGGCGGGTGTGGGCAAGAGCCGGATCGCCCGTGAGGCCATGTCTGCCGCCGAGTCGCACGGATTCGAATGCCGGTGGGTGGCCGGCACGTCGTCGGCGCGCGCGATTCCGCTCGGTGCTTTCGCCGCGTGGGCTCCGTCAGGCGTCACCGATACGGTTCAGCTGCTGCGGGGGGTGATTGAGTCGCTGACTGCGACACAGTCGTGCGCCACGGTGGTGATGTGTGTGGATGACGCACACCTGCTCGACGATTTATCGATGTTCGTGGTGCATCAGATCGTGCAGCGCGGCGCGGCAAAAGTAATCCTTACTGTGCTCGACGGCGAGCCGGCTGCCGCTCTGCAAGAGGCATGCTCCGTTGGCCAGTTCGACCGGCTTGACCTCCAGCCGCTGGCCTTCGATGAAAGCACCACACTGCTTTCGGCAACTTTGGCCGGGCCAGTGGATCAGGGGGCCGCCGAGCGGCTGTGGAAGCTGACGCGCGGCAACGTGTTGTACTTGCGCAACATCGTCGAACAGGAGGTCGCTGACGGCCGCATCGTCCAACGGGGCGGGTTTTGGCGGTGGCTCGGGGATCCGGTCATGCCCCCCGGGTTGGTCGAGCTGATCGAATCCCGCATCGGAACCCTGCCGGCGCCGGTCGGCGAGGTGATCGACGTGCTGGCTGTGGGGGAGCCCATGGAACTCGCGGCGTTGCAGCGCATCGCGGATCCGGCGGCGATCGAGGAAGCTGATATCCGTGGCATCATCACGGTCGAGCCAGTCGGTCACGCTATCGAAGTGCGGGTGGCGCACCCCCTCTACGCCGAGGTGCGCCGCAGACACGCGGCGCGCACTCGGCTGCGACGTTTGCGCGGACTGGTCGCCGCCGAGCTCGCCGCAACCGATGACCGCGACGACGTCCAAGTCCTTGTGCGCCGCGCCTCATTGACTGTCGACTCCGACCTCAAGCCGGACGCCGACCTACTCGTGCGGGCGGCCCACGGCGCCGTCTGGCTGGCGGACCTACCCCTCGCCGATCGACTCGCCGCAGCGGCAGTCCGCGCCGGAGCGGGACCCGAGGCAAAGTTTCTTCGGGCGCATGCCCTTTCGTGGTCGGGCCGAGGTGCGGAGGCCGAAGCGGTATTCGCCCAGATCCGCGCCGACCAGTTGACCGACGCCGAGCGCGGCAGACTCGCGTTCCTGCGGGCCAGCAACATGTTGTGGGCACTGGGTGAACCCGAGCGCGCGAAAGCGATGATCGACGAGGCCGCGGACAGCACATCACCCGCTGCCCGCAGCTATATCGATGCCTTCCTCACCGTGTACTGGTTTGCCACGGACCAGCCGGATCCGGCGATCCGGGCGTCAAAGAACCTGGTTTTGGACGAGTTGCCGCCCGTCGTCGGCGCCGAGATCGCCTGGGTCTTGGCCAGCATATTCGCGGATGCAGGGCGCACCGCAGAAGCCGTAGCCGTCGCGGAGGCTGGATACACTGCTGCGGCAGAGTCTTTCGATGCCCCCCACATGAGGTTCAACATCGCTGATTCACACGTCAGTGCGCTGCTACTGGCCGGCCGGATCGCGGACGCGCTGGACGTGGCCGACCGGGTGCGCCAGCAAGCGGCCGACCTGCCGGGCGCCGCTCAGTTGCTCGGTGCCGCCGTGGCGGGTCGCGCCGCGCTGGGTGCCGGACGCCTTAAATCCGCCCGAACGTTGCTCGCACAGGCAGTGGGACTTTCCGCCACGCATGCTTTGGGATGGGGATACCGCTACAGCGTCTCGCGCGCGAGCGCGCTCGCGATGTGCGGATCAACCGCTGAGGCGGCCACCGTGCTTGCCGCCGTCGACTCTCAGCGACGGCCATTCCGACAGCTGGACTTTGAACGGAGCGTGGCTCGAGCATGGGTCGCCGCAGGACAGGGCGCCGTCAGTGAGGCGATTGCCATTTTGTTGGCGGCCGCCGAAAGAGCTTCTGCTATAAATCAATTCGGGGCCGAAGTGATCTGCCTACAGACCGCCGCCCAGTTCGGCGATCACTCCGGCGCACTCAGAATGGGCGAACTGGCATCGATCGTCGAGGGACCTCGGGTTGACGTGGCTAGACGGTTCGTCGTCGCTCTGCGTGACAGCGACGCCACCGAACTGGCCGTGGTGTCGGAAGAATTCGAGCGTATCGGCGACCTGGTTGCCGCCGTCGATGCCGCCGCCCAAGCGGCCCTCGTCTATCGCAGCCAGGGCCGACGCGGATCGGCGTTGCAATGCGCGGCACGCGCGGAGGCACTGGCCGAACAATGCGGAGGGGCATGGACTCCTGCGCTTCGTCAGGCTAGCGAGCCCGTGCCGTTCACCGACCGTGAACGAGAGATTGTGACGCTGATCGGTGAGGGGCTGTCTAACCGCGCGGTGGCGGAGCGACTGACTCTTTCGGTGCGCACCGTGGAAAGCCACATCTATCGGGCGATGGCAAAGACTGGAACCGCCAGCCGCGAGGAGCTCGCCACCTTGATCCCGCGCCAAAGGGCACGGCCAGAGTGATGTCGCGGCTGCTCGCGTGCGCTCGGCGTCGATGATTAAGTATCGCCATACTGCATCGGCTCCGATGGCCGATGAACTCAGCTGACTCCATCGCGCTCGGCGCCGTCTACCGTTCCGGTATTAACGGGCGCCGACGCTGCGCGACGCCGGTGTCAATGCCGAAATAATTCGCCCGTACGCCGAAGTTGAATCTCCGTGCTGGCGCCTTTGGCGTGCGTCCGAGCTGAAACTCGTTGCGGCGCAACTCGCAGCCGATGATCGCCCCCAACCCGGTGCCGCTGAGGTAAGGGCTCGTACCGAGGGAGGTCTTGTCGCAGTATCGGCGCGTCTGGATGTCCGGCGGACGGCCCGACCCACAGCCGTCTGAGGGAGACCCTACTGCTGCGCAAGGCTGCGGCTCTGCAGTATCGCGCCGCGATAAACCGAGATTGAGGTATCGCACTACTGCGCTCGTCGTTCTCCAGTCGAGTGATGATTTCGGCGATGACTACCGCAACACCGGCCAACCGTGTCGATGCGACGACGACGATCGCTCGATATGCGACCGGCCGCCATCGGTCCAATGGCCGGACTATTCGGCGTCGACTACCACGAGCGCGGGAGCGAGCGGGTTGCCACGCATAGATGAGGACATACACGGTGTCGCGAACCGTTGGGCGCAGGACTAGGAGAAGCCATGAAGTTGCACGTGGTCGATGTGGATCGAGACCTTCCACAGCACGCCGGCACTTTGGAGCGAAACGCGGAGTTGCAGTCCTTCGAACAAGACTATGGCGCTGACCCCTTGGCGGACCGTGCGACGGACCTCTACCGCAAAGAATTCGTCATGGGCTTCGCCGAAAGATGGGACGAGCTGATCGATTGGGATGCCCGTGCGAAGTCGGAAGGGCAATTCTTCATCGATGTCTTGCTCGCTCACGGCAAGCAGAGCGTTCTCGACGCCGCCACGGGCACCGGCTTTCATTCCGTCCGTCTGATGGACGCCGGGTTTGATGTCATCAGTGTCGACGGCTCGGCGGCCATGCTGGCCAAGGCTTTTGAGAACGGCCGAAGACGCGGACTCATTCTCAACACCGTTCATGCCGACTGGCGCGAGCTCAGCCGGAGCATCCAGGGCAAGTACGACGCGATAATTTGCCTGGGCAACTCGTTCACGCACCTACACGGTGAGCTGGATCGCCGCAAGGTGCTGGCCGAGTTCTACGCGGCGCTGCGCTATGACGGAATTCTGATCATCGATCAGAGAAATTACGATGAGATGCTCGATCACGGCTTTAGGTCGAAGCACGTTTACTACTACTGCGGCGATCGGGTCACCGCGGAGCCCGAGTACCTCGATGACGGCCTGGCGCGCTTCAAATACGCCTTCCCGGACGGGTGCGAATACACCTTGAACATGTTCCCGTTGCGGAAAAGCTATCTCCAGCAACTGATTCGGGAGGCAGGTTTCGACCGGGTGCGCACCTACGGCGACTTCCAAGAGACTTACCAGGAGAGCGAGGCGGAATTCTTCATCCACGTTGCGGAGAAGTTTGTGTCCTCGAACTCCCACCTGTGTCGCCGCATTAGCTCCTTATCTCATAGACAACGCCCCTTGGGGGAGTCCCCTCCGGTCGCCGGAGAGGCGATGGTTGCGGCTTGTCTCGACCCGACACGTTCATGCACGACGAGGGAAGCCTGATGAGAGATGACCACTGAAGACATACTGCGTGCCACCAATGGGTATGAGCCGAACGAGCCGATCGCCATTCTTGGGATGGGTTGCCGCTTTCCGGGCGGTGTCAGCTCACCAGATGATTTGTGGCAGTTAGTCTCCGAGGAACGCGATGCGATCTCGCAATTCCCTACCGACCGGGGCTGGAATCTCGACAGGCTATTAGGTCCCGACCCCGAGGCACCAGGCGCGACATACGTCCGGGCAGGCGCGTTTGTGGACAACGTCGGCGATTTCGACGCAGGGTTCTTCGGGATCGGTCCGCGTGAAGCCCACGCCATGGATCCGCAGCAGCGGCTGCTGCTCGAGGTGACGTGGGAGGCGCTGGAGCGAGCAATGATCGACCCTACTTCCCTGCGGGGCAGCGATACAGGGGTGTTTGTCGGTGCCGGCGGTCAGGAGTACGGCCCACGCATCTATGAAGACACGGAGGGATTTGCCGGCTTCCTGACGACAGGCACCTCGACCTGCGTCGTGTCGGGTCGCGTGGCCTACACACTCGGTCTGCTGGGCCCGGCGTTGACGGTCGACACTGCCTGTTCATCATCAATGGTTGCCGTGCATCTCGCCGTTCGATCGCTGCGGTCCGGTGAATGTGATTTGGCGCTCGCGGGCGGTGTGACCGTGGTGTGCTCGCCCAGCATCTATATCGGTCTGGGCCGGCAGGGCGCGCTGTCCGAAGACGGCCTGTCCAAGCCGTTCGCCGCAGCCGCGGACGGGTTCGGCGTCGCGGAGGGCGCGGGCGTGCTGGTAATGGCGCGGATGTCGCGGGCGCGCACACTCGGTTACCCGGTGCTCGCGCTCATCCGGGGCACCGCCCTGGGACAGGATGGCGCGTCCGACGTATTGACCGCCCCAAGCGGTTCGGCTCAGCAGCGGGTGATTCGGCGGGCCCTGCTGGATGCGAACCTGACCGCCGGCGACATAGACGTCGTCGAGGCCCACGGCACCGGCACGAGACTCGGCGACCCGATCGAAGCCAAAGCGCTGCAGGCGATATACGGCAAAGCGCACTCGGCAGCTCGACCGCTGCTAGTCGGCTCGGTCAAATCGAACATCGGCCATGCGCAGTACGCGGCCGGCGTCGCGGGGATCATCAAGGTCGTACAGTCGATGCGGTACGGGACGGTGCCCGCGACCATGCATTTGGATGCCCCGACACCGCAAGTTGACTGGTCGTCTGGAACGGTCGAGGTTGTCGGCCGCGCACGTCCGTGGCCCGACCATGCCGACGAACCCCGACGTGCGGGGGTGTCCGGGTTCGGCATCAGCGGAACAAACGCCCACGTGATACTCGAGCAGGCGCCTGCTGGTGAGACCACGACGCCGGCCCGGAGCGATACTCCGGCGATACCATGGGTGCTGTCCGCCAAGACGGCGCCGGCGCTGGCGGGGCAGGCGGCCCGGCTCATGCGGTTCGTCCAGCAGCGCGCCGACGTGGATCCCCACGATGTGGCGCTGTCACTGGTCACCACCCGGGCGTTGTTCGACCACCGGGCCGTTGCCGTCGGCGGCGACCGTAACGAATTGCTGAGCGGCTTGGCGGCGATCGCATCCGGCGCCCCAGCCCCGAATGTGGTGACCGGAGCGGCCGCCGTCACCGGTCGAACCGTCTTTGTCTTTCCCGGCCAGGGTTCCCAGTGGCCGGGTATGGCAGCGGAGCTATTGGAGTGCGCGCCCGCGTTCGCCGACGAAATGCGGCGCTGCGAGGCAGCTTTCACCGAGTTCGTCGATTGGTCGCTGCTCGAGACGGTGAGTGGTTCCGGTGGCGCCAGCCTCGATCGGGTCGATGTGGTGCAGCCTGTGCTGTTTGCCGTGATGGTGTCGCTGGCGGCGCAATGGCGAGCGCTGGGAATCCGCCCGGACGCCGTCATCGGCCACTCGCAAGGCGAGATCGCGGCCGCCTACGTCGCGGGTGCGCTGTCGTTGCGGGACGCGGTAAAGGTCGTCACGTTACGCAGCAAGGCGATCAGGGCCATTGCAGGAACGGGTGGCATGGTCTCGATCCCGCAGCCCGTCGAGCGAGTTTTGGCGCTCATCAAACCGTGGGAGCAATCGATTTCCGTTGCCGCGCAGAACGGTCCGACTTCGGTCGTCGTCACAGGAACCGTGAACGCCTTGGACGAGTTGATGGCCGAATGCGAGCGAAACGACGTGCCGGCAACCCGGATTCCCGTCGACTACGCTTCGCATTCCGCAGATGTCGAAGAGTTGCGGGAGACGGTCCGGGAGTCGCTGTCCGGGTTGCAGCCGCGAACCGGCGATATCGCTTTCATCTCATCGGTCACCGGCGCCCGGCTGCATACTTCAATCCTCGACGGCGACTACTGGTTCGCCAATCTGCGGCAGCCCGTGCTGTTTGAACAAGCGACCCGTTGGGCGCACGAACACGGCTATCGCACATTCATCGAATCGAGTCCGCATCCGGTTCTGACTGTCGGTGTCCAGGAATTACTGGACGACCTCGGTGACGACCACAGTGTGGTTGGGACGCTTCGACGGGACGAAGGCGGAATGCGCCGGTTTTTGCTATCGGTTGCCCAAGCCCACATAAGCGCAAGGAAGCCCGAGTTGGCGAGCATGTTGCGCAAAAGCAACGCGCGCTGCGTCGACTTGCCCACATACGCGTTCGAACAGAAGCGATACTGGCTGGATCCCCCGTCCGGCGCCGTCGACGCGAGCAGTCTCGGTGTGACCGGAGCCGAGCATCCCCTGCTGGGCGCGCTCGTGCAACACGCGGATTCAGGAGACTTGATTCTCACCGGTCGGTTGTCGCTTGCGTCCCATCCCTGGCTGGCGGACCACAAGGTGCACGGGGTTGTGTTCGTTCCGGGTGCGGTGATGGTGGAGATGGCCCTGCACGCGGGCGATCGTGCGGGATTCCCGGGCGTTGAGCAACTTGTGCTGCACGCACCGATGGTCGTCGACGAGCGTGGTCTAACGGTGCAAGTCGTCGTCGGCGCATGCGGGGAGTCCGGCGATCGGCCGCTTCGAATCTTCTCGCGGATCGAACACGATGGCGTGGAACGCGAGTGGACACGCCATGCCGAGGGTTTACTCACTCCCACCCCCGAGCCCGGACCGCTGCCGGCGTTCGAACAATGGCCCCCGGAGGATGCGGAACCGGTCGATGTTTCCGACGCCTACCCCAAGCTGTCCGCGCGCGGATATGAATACGGTCCGGCGTTCCGAGGTCTGCGCTCAGTGTGGCGTCGCGGCGGCGAGGTGTTCGTGGAAGCGGCTTTGCCGGAGGGGGTGAAGGCGGATGCGGGCCGGTTCGGGCTGCATCCGGTGCTGCTCGACTCAGTCCTGCACAGCATTGTCGTCGGCGGCATTCTCGCGGAATCAGAGCTGACCCGATTGCCGTTCGAATGGGAAGGATTGGCGCTGTTTGCTGTCGGCGCCAGCCGGCTTCGCGCACGGATCACGCTCGTCGGCGAAGACACGGTGGCAGTAACCCTCTTGGACAACCGCGGGACGCTGGTTGGTCGCATTGATTCCCTTGCCGTGCGTGGGATTTCACCCAGTCGATTGTTAACAAGCAGGCGTGCCGATGACCGCCTGTACGGACTGGATTGGGTCGCCATCGGGCCGTCGGTCAATCATGTGGACGGCATCCTTCCGGACGATTGCACAGTACTGCGTTGCCCGACAACGACCGCGGATACTGAGGCATTCACCGACGACCTGCATCGACTGCTCGCAACGATGCTGGAACAAGTGCAGACGTGGCTGTCGGACGAAAGTCATGACGAGGAAGCGAGGCTCGTAGTTCTCACGTGCGGCGCGATCGCGGTCAACTCCTCCGAGGACGTCACCAATCTCGGCCAGGCGGCCGTCTGGGGACTGTTGCGGAGCGCGCAGACCGAGAACCCGGGGCGCATTGCACTGGTCGACGTCGATGACTGGGCCGAGGCCGATGTCGCGGTCGCCGAAGCGGCCCGCTGTGACGAACCGCAACTCGCGCTCCGTGAAGGCACCTTCTTCGGCCCGCGCGTGGTACGCACGGAACGACTCGATGGCGCTGAATTGGTCGAGGCGGGCAATTGGCGACTTACCGCCCTTGGAAAAGGCACGCTGGACACGCGCAACATCGTCTTGCGTTCGTCGCCCGAATCCAACCGGCCCCTCGGGCCAGGAGAGGTTCGATTGGCCCTGCGCTACAGCGGCGTGAACTTCCGTGATGTTCTGATCGCGTTGGGTGACTCACCGGACCACCTCGGCTTCGAAGGTTCTGGCGTAGTTCTCGAGGTTGCCGACGATGTGTTCCGTTTCGCTCCGGGCGATCGCGTGATGGGCCTGCTATACGGCGCCGGACCCGTTGTTGTCATCGATCACCGGATGCTGGTCAATATTCCGTCCGGATGGTCCTACCGCTGGGCAGCGGCGATGCCTGCGGCATTTCTGACCGCGTACTACGCGTTGGCGGACCTCGCGCGCGCCGGCGCAGCGGAACGGGTGCTGGTGCACGCCGGCACCGGTGGAGTTGGCATGGCTGCCGTGCAACTGGCTCGACACTGGGGCCTCGAGGTGTATGCGACCGCCAGCCCCGCAAAGTGGGGAACACTGCGCAGCATGGGACTCGACGACGAACACATCGCGAATTCGCGCACGGTTGACTTCGAGCAAAAGTTCTCCGCCGTAACCGGCGGAGCAGGCATGGATGTCGTAATCGATTGTTTAGCAGGAGAATTCGTCGACGCATCGTTGCGACTACTGCCGCGCGGTGGCCGGTTCATCGAGATGGGAAAAACCGACATTCGCAACGCCGAAGAGGTGGCCGCCCGGCATCCAGGTGTTCGCTATCGAGCGTTCTGTCTGCTGGTGGAGCCCGGTCCGGACCGTGTGCGCGAGATCCTGACCGAGCTCGTGAAGTTGTTTGAAAGCCATGAGCTGCATCCGATTCCGATGCGCTTCTGGGACGTGCGGCAGGCATCGGAGGCCTATCGCTTTATGAGTCGAGCCCGCCACATCGGCAAGGTGGTGTTCACCATGCCCAGGCCGCTCGACCCCGACGGGACTGTCCTGATAACGGGCGGCACCGGCGTGCTCGGGACGCTAGTGGCCCGCCATCTGGTGACTCGCCACGGCGCCCGCAACCTGCTACTGGTCAGCCGCAGCGGACGCGCTGCCGAAGGTGCGGTGGCGATCGAATCAGAGCTGACCGAGCTTGGTGCTTCGGTACGGATCGCATCGTGTGATGTGGCGGAACGAGATTCATTGCAGAGGCTGCTCAGCGGCATACCTGACGAGCATCCGTTGAGCGCTGTCATCCATGCGGCCGGGGTGCTCGACGACGCCGTGTTCGAGGCACTGACGCCAGATCACCTCAAGTCGGTACTGCGGCCGAAAGTCGACGCGGCGTGGAACCTGCACCAACTCACTACGTCCGCTGACCTTGCCGCCTTCGTGCTGTTTTCTTCGGCAGCCGGTGTTCTCGGCTCCGCGGGCCAGGCGAACTACGCGGGCGCCAATGCATTCCTGGATGCGCTCGCATCGCATCGCCGACAGCAGGGGTTGCCCGCGCTTGCGATGGCGTGGGGATGGTGGGAACAAGCGACTGGAATGACGAGTCATCTCGACTACCGTGACCGTGCGCGCATGAGCCGCAACGGCTTTGTTGCGATGTCCTCGGCCGACGGACTCGCGCTGTTCGATGCGGCGCTGGCGCAGGGTCGGCCGGTCGTGATACCGGCGCAGCTGGACCACGCCGCGCTGCGGTCACATTCGGCGGTTGCGGGCCTGCCACCGTTGTTCCGCGCTCTGATCGGCAGTGCCCGGCGCATCGCCGAGTCTGCTGCGCCGGCGGAATACCTTCCCGGTCTGCGACAGCGGATTGCCGCGATGAGCGCATTGCAACAAGAACAGGAACTGCTCGGCATCGTCCGATCCCACGCGGCCGTCGTGCTAGGGCACGATAGCGCGGACGCGGTGAGCGCGGACAAGGAGTTCAAGGAGCTGGGCTTCGATTCCCTGGGTTCGGTCGAGTTCCGGAATCGACTCAAATTGACGACCGGCCTGAAGCTGCCCACCACCGCCATTCTCGACCATCCGACACCGAGAGCATTGGCTCGGTACCTGGCCAGCGCATTGGGCACGGACGAGCCCCCGGATCCCCGGCAAGCACAAAGCGACCAGGGATTCCAACAAACATACTGGCTGTTGACGGCTTACCAGCGCGACATCGTCGCCGTTGGCGCGCGTTATCCGGATCTCCCAATCGTGCAGGCGGTCGGCTACACCAGACTCGAGGGCACGGTGGAAATGGCACGGATGCGCGCATGCTTGCGGAGAACATATCTGCGAAACGACGCGCTGCGATTGCGTTTTGAGATTCGCGACGGCGAATTCGTCCAGCGGGTTAGCACGGAGTTACCCGAGCCAACACTCCTCGACTTCACCAACGATTCCGACCCCCAGGCTGCGTGCCGACACTGGATCGAGGAAATGAGTCGCCGGGTGCTTACCCTGGACGGACCGCTGTCACATACCGCCGTGCTCGTCGATCGAACCGACTCGTTCCTGATATACGCCTGCTTTCATCACGCCGTGGGGGACGGATGGAGTGTCAATCTCGCGATGAGCCAATTGCTCAACGAGTACACGTCGGGCGTGGACCTGGACAACGACGACGACGTCGAGATGCCGAGCTATCTGGACTTTGTGCGCACAGAGAGCGAATACCGCGGCTCCCGGGACTGGGAGGCCGATCGCGAGTACTTCATCGCGAATTACCGCCACGTTGAGCCCGCATTGTTCGCCCGCCGCGGATCAATGCATAGTCGGCGCCGGGGGCATCACGCCTTCCGTGTGAACCCGGGAACAGCCCAACGGATTCGAGACACCCACCGGTCGGTCTTCGCGTTCACCGCCGCTGCCATCGGCGAGTATCTGCGCCGGGTACACCGCGCCGGCGATATCGTGATCGGGGTCCCGTTCCGCAACCGGTCATCCGATGCCGAACTCCGCACCGTTGGCTGCATGGTGAACTTGCTGCCGCTGCGGGTTCCGGTCGACAACGAGATATCGGCGCTCGAACTGACCGATCGGATCAACAGTCAAATTTGGGAACTGCAGGCGCGTCAGCGATTTGCTCTTGGAGACGTCGTGGCCGCACTGCACGAGGAATCAGGGAAGACTCCCACCCTGTTCGACGTGACGTACTCGTATCAGGCAGTCCCGAATATCGAAGACACCCAACCGGTGTGGAAGGGCATCGACATGCTGGCGTCGGGGTACGCGCTCGATGCGGTCAACATCGTCGTTCGCGACTATGAGCGGGACGGTTCGCTCGAGGTGGACCTTTTCTACGCCGATGACGTCTTCGACTCGAACTATCGGTTCAGCGATGCTCTGCGCCACGTGTTGACCTTGATCGATCGAGCGATCGAAGCACCCGATGTGCCGCTTGCCCAGATCGACATGCTCTCTGATGCCGATCACGTCGAGCTAAACGCATTTGCCTCAGGAGCGCCGATTGATGCTTGACGTCACGCGGAACATGACGGTCGACCGATTGGCCGCTGATATACCCGGTGAGTGCACTGCGGTGGTGTCTGCCAGCGGAACGCTGCGCTATTCGGAGTTCGACGGCGCGGTGAATTACATCGCGGAAGTGCTGCGCGCGCAGGGTATTGAGCGCGACGAGTGCGTCGCAATCATCGTGCCCCGGTCGCCGGAACTTGTGGTTGCAATCCACGGAATCATCCGCGCGGGCGCCGCGTACCTGCCGATCGACCCGGATCACCCCATGCTGCACATCCGCACGATCATGGAGGAAAGCGGTGCCCGGGTTCTCGTGGCCGGAACCGAATACGCCCAACTGGCCGATGAACTCGGTGTCAGCCTGGTCAAGCCGACCATTGCCGACGCAGATCCCGTCCAACCGGTCGCCTCACCCGGGGACTTGGCTTACGTCATATACACGTCGGGATCGACCGGCAGGCCGAAGGGCGTGGAAGTCGAGCACCGGTCAGTGATGAACCGACTGCTGTGGATGCAGCGCCGGTACACACTCGGCCCACACGACGTGATCCTGCACAAGACACCGGTGAGTTTCGATGTCTCCGTGTGGGAGTTGATGTGGTGGGCGATGGCGGGCGCGACCGTCGCACTACTGGAGCCGCGTGGCGAGCGCGACCCACGCAAGATCGTCGCGGCAGTGGAGCGACACCGGGTCACCGTGATGCATTTCGTGCCGTCAATGCTTGGGCCATTTCTGGACCAGCTTGAAGCACAGCCTGATTCGATGCACCGAGTTGCGTCTTTGCACACGGTGTTTTGCAGCGGGGAACCATTGAGCCCCGCGCTGGTCGAGAGATTCAACCGGGTGTTCAGTGCCATCGGGGTGCCGCGGCTGGTGAATCTCTACGGCCCGACTGAAGCGACGGTGGACGTGAGCTACTTCGACTGTCCGTCGGACGGGGCGGTCGAAGTGGTCCCGATCGGAAAGCCTATCGACAACACACTATTGCTGGTTCTCGACGACCGCGGAAACCCCTGTCCGGTCGGAGTGGCGGGTGAATTGAACATCGCCGGCGTGTGTCTGGCCCGTGGTTATCGCGGCCGCCCCGACTTGACCTCCGTCGCGTTCGCCGAGGACGAACGCGTGCCGCGCGGCCGACGTTACCGAACGGGTGATCTTGCCCGCTGGCGAGCCGACGGCAACCTGGAGTTCCTGGGCCGAACCGACCTCGAAGTCAAGGTCCGCGGCAACCGGGTGAGCCTCGAGCAGGTGCAAGCCGTGATGGAGTCGTGTCCGGGTGTCCGATCGGCGGTCGTGCTGGCCGAGCCGTCGGAAATTCACGGCACCCACCTGATCGGATACTTCGTCAGCGACTCCGTCACCACCGGTCAACTCGGCGATCACCTAGCACAAAGGATGCCCGCGTACATGATCCCCACCGGATACGTCGAACTTGACGTGCTTCCCCGTACGGCGAGCGGCAAGGTGGATCGTCGGGCGCTTCCCCGGCCGGGTGCGCCGGATCGATCTGCCGTCGCCCCGCGCACCCCAACCGAGGCGGCGCTGGTCGATGTGTTTGCCTCAGTGCTCGGCGCGGAATCGATCGGTGTGTACGACGACTTCTTCACCATCGGCGGAGATTCCATCCTCGCACTCTCAGTGCGCAGCGAGGCAGAAAAGCGCGGTATCGCCTTCGATATCGAGGAACTATTCGCCCGACCGACGGTTGCCGAGGTGGCCGAGTCGATTCACCAGATGGCGCCGGAGGCCAAAGGCGTCACGGATGCGTTCGCGCTGCTCCCCCTGATCGACCGCGCGGCATTACACGACGCCGAAGATGCGTTCCCCGCGACCGCGCTGCAACTCGGAATGCTCTTCCACAGCATCGAGCATGCCGAATCGACCATGTACAAGGACGTCTTTCGATACCGCATCGCGATGCCATGGCTGAAAGAGGAGTTTACGGACGCGTTCGATCGGCTCGTGGCGCGTCATCCCGCACTGCGTTCTTCGTTTGAACTGCAAGAACATTCGCTGCCGGTGCAAGTTGTCAGGTCACGGGTGCCCTCCGCGTTGGAGGTTGTGACTGCGGCCGACGATGCGGATGTCGCTGACTATATGGCTGCTCGGCATTCGCAAAGCTACGCCTTCGATCAGGCCCCGCTTTATAGCCTGGGTGCGTTTGTGCGGGATGAGAGTGTGGACCTGGTCTTTGCGTTTCATCACGCAATTCTGGACGGCTGGAGCGTTGCAAACCTAATGCGGGAGTTGTTACAGGACTATTTGTTCCATCTCGGTATCGACGTTGCGCCGATCGAGGCTGGGGTCCATTCGGCAACGATGTTGGCCGAGTATGCCCGCCTAGAGAGGGAGGCGCGCGAAAGTCTTGCTGCGCAGGAGTTCTGGCGAAATATCCTGGCCGGATCGCGCGCGACGTCGCTAGAATCCTATGTCGCCCATGAAGCCCCGGTAGCAACGGATCCGACCGTCACTGTCCTGATTCCGGAGTGGCTGCAGTGTTCCGCTGAACAACTCGCAAAGGCCAGTGGGCTGCCGATAAAATCGCTGTTGCTCGCCGTGCATTGCGTTACTCTGCAAAGATTCTCGGGTGACGCGAATGTCACGACCGGACTGGTGACCCACGGGCGCCCCGGCCGTGCCGGCGCGGAAGTGGTTGCGGGGCTATTTCTCAACACGATCCCGGTTAAAGTCGACGGCCGTCCCGCGACCTGGCTCGACTTGGTCGAACACCTTTCCCGATTCGAGCGCGAGGGCCATCGCTATCAGCGTTACCCCCTGCAGGCCATGCAATCTGATGCGGGCCACCGCGTGTTCAATGTGGTATTTGATTTCGTCAACTACCACCTGTTCGGCGAGTTGACCGATGTCGCCGGGGTCGAACTGCTCGCGTTCGAAGCTTATGAGCGAACGAATTTCGCGCTGTGGGTGACCGTCGCGACGGATCCACGAACCGGTCGACTGTCACTGCGGGTGAGCGGCGATCCGGCGCTGCTGACAGCGACGCAGGCACGTGAATACGCGAAGGCATTGCTCCGGGTGCTCGCGGCGATCGTGCGCGCACCCAAGGGGAACGTCGATTCCGCTACCGATGACCTGGAGGGTCGTAACGTCGTCCAACTGGTGTCCGAACAGGCGGCGGCCACGCCGGATGCAACCGCGCTAGTGACGAACACCGCCTGCTGGACGTACTCCGAATTAGATCGTGGCGCAGAGCGTATAGCGGCCGGCCTGCTGAAGGCGGGCATGCCGGCAGGGGCACGGGTAGGCGTAATGCTTGATCGGTCGGCGGAGCTGATCGCGATCGTACTTGGCGTTCTGAAGGCCGGTGCGGCGGTTGTCCCATTGGACCCGAGCTACCCGCGCGCGCGAATCGACTCGATGATCGATCTCGCCCGGCCGTTCCGCATCATCTCCGATACCACCGAAGTGCGGGAATTGCTTAACGTACCCGCGACCAGGACGCTGCCGGCAATCGCCCCCGACGCGCCGGCTTACGTGTTGTTCACATCTGGGTCGACGGGCGAGCCCAAGGGCGTCGCGATGCCGCACCGGGTCCTCCACAACCTCATCACTTGGCAGAACCGGCGCCCGTCGGGCGCCGTCGGCGGCTCCACACTCCAATTTTTCCCGCTGTCCTTTGACGTCTCCTTTCAGGAGATCTTTTCGACGCTCTGCGGTGGTGGCGCGTTGCGGTTGTTGTCGGGGACACAGCGTAAAGACTTGCCGGGATTGGTGCGCCTCGTTGCGGACGAGGGAATCGCACGCGTGTTTCTACCTTGCGTCGCACTCCAGGCATTCGCCGAAGCGGTATGCACGACCCGGACGCGGCTGGATTGCATGCGCGTAGTGATCAACGTCGGCGAACAGCTGAGGATCACACCGGAGATCCGCCAGCTGTGCACTGAGAATCCCGATCTTGTCCTGGAGAACCAATACGGTCCCACCGAGACGCACGAGGTGACCAGCTACACCATGAGCGGTTCGCCAGAAGATTTCCCAACGCTGCCACCCATCGGCACCGCGATCGACGGCGTAACCGTCAGCCTCCTCGGAGCTGATCTCCGCCCGGTTCCGCCCGGAACGAAGGGGGAGATCTACATCGGAGGTCTCTGTCTCGCGCTCGGTTACGAATCACGGCCAGATCTCACCGCAGCGAGATTCGTCGCGATCGGCGAACCAGGGGAGAGGATGTACCGGACCGGCGATCTAGGGGTCCAATTACCCAGCGGCGAACTGGTTTATCTGGGGCGGGCCGACACCCAGGTGAAAGTACGCGGTTTCCGCATCGAGTGTGCGGAGGTCGAAACCGCAATAATGAACCTTGGCGAGAAGGCGATCCGAGCGTCGGCTGTCGTAGCCCGCAATCTCGCCGCGTCGGACTCCGCGCTCGTGGCCTACCTCGTGGGCGACAGGGAAGACGTTGATATCGCAGCGTTCCGAGCCCGCCTCGGAGCGTTGCTGCCCGACTATATGATTCCGACGCACTTCCAATGGCTTGACGAGCTTCCGCTGCTGTCGAGCGGCAAGCGCGACGACAAGGCGCTTCGGGACTTGCCGCTGTCGGCCACGGTTGCCGCATCTGCGGACATTGACGTGGGTAGCGGCTATGAGCGAGCGGTCGCCGAGATCATGGCGGAGTTCGCCGGTTGCGCGGGCTTCGCAGCCGACACCAACTTCTTCGATGCCGGAGGTACGTCGATCGGTGCCATGCGGGTGGTGATGGCGATTGCGCGGATCTGGGATGTGGAGATTCCGCTCGACGCGTTCGTCATCGCGCCCACCCCGGCACACATCGGCAGCCTGATCGCAGCGGGCGGTGGTCCACGATCGTTTGATCCCGTTGTCGCGCTGAACACCTTCGGTGATCGTCTGCCGCTATTTCTGATTCATCCGATCGGCGGGAATGTCCTGTGCTATCTCAATCTCGTCAAGCACCTCGCGAACGACCGTCCGGTCTACGCGTTGCAGGCGGCAGGGGTCGAGCCCGGATCAAAGCCACTCCGCACGATCAGTGACTTGGCCGCGTCATATATCGCCGCGATTCGCAAAACGCACCCGTGCGGCCCCTACAACATCGGTGGATGGTCCTTCGGTGGCTACGTGGCCGTTGAAATGGCACGACAGCTGGCCGACGAGGAACTGGCCCGATTGATCCTGCTCGATGCAATCGCGCTGAGTGACGGCCCTCATGGCGAGATATCTGAGAGTGACTTGATCACATGGTTTTTCGCCGAGCTGCTATGGCATGCCAACGGTGCTGAGGCAGCACGGCTGCTGCATGACTACGACGGGACGGATCGCGACACCTCGTTCGACTCGATCCTCCGCGAAGCGATCGAGGCCAAGATAGTTCCCGCCGAGAGTTCGCCACAGTTGATCCGACGGCTCTACGAAATCTTCCGCGCCAACTACGAAGCGGCGCTGAATTATCGCCATGAGCCGTTGGATCGCGACATCACACTGCTGAAGTCGACGGAGCCAATGCCCGTAGATGCTGAGCATGTTCACTACATCGTCGGCAGCAACTTCACTAGCCAAACCAACGGTTGGGAGCGGTTGGCGCCCCGCAGCCTGACCGTAATCGACGTGGCAGGAGACCACTTGTCGATGATGGCCGAGCCAAACGTCGCCGACGTTGCGACAAAGCTGGAAATTGCACTGCAATGAGCACGCCCAATGTTCTGATCGCGGGGGCGGGCATAGGCGGCCTGACCGCTGCCATTGCTCTGCGCGCCAAAGGTATCGGCGTCGAAATCTGCGAAGCAGCAACAGAGTTGCCGGCCAGCGGAACAGGATTGGGGCTGGCCAACAATGCAACGAAGGTGCTGCGCGCGCTAGGTATCGATTTGGGCTTGGGTGCAAGTGGGCAGGCAATTGAACGTTTTGAGATACATACCGCGCGGGGCAGACTGATTCGCGCCCTCCCCATCCAGTCCGTCAGCGTGGAACTGGGCGATCCGATTGTCGGCATCCACCGCGGCGACCTAATGCGGGTGCTGCTGGACGCCGCGGGCGACACGCCAATTCGATTCGGTGCGGGAATAGTTGACTTCGAGGTTGCCGACTCGGGTGTCCGTGCGATATGCGCCGATGGCCGCGAAGCGCGGGCCGATGTATTGATCGGTGCAGACGGCATCCGGTCGACAATCCGATCAAAGATCGCGGGTGACGTGCCACCTACCGACTGTGGGTACTTATTCTGGCTTGCCACAGTTCCTTTCGCGCATGAACGTGTCATTCCCGGATACGCCGGCCACTACTGGGGGACGGGACAGCGGTTCGGGTTGATCGACATCGGTGGCGGAAGGGTCTACTGGTGGGGAAGCAAGAACATGCCGGTTGCACAGGCGCGCTCCTGGCGCGACCGGAAGACGGGGATACTCGCAGCCTTCGACGGTTGGGCTCGGGAAATAATCGACGTGATCGAGCAAACCCCGGATCACACCATCGTCACGGTGCCCGCGCAGGATCGACCGTTCCTCGAACAGTGGGGGAGCGGCCCAGTCAGCTTGCTCGGTGACGCGGCCCACCCGATGCAGACGAGCATGTCGCAAGGCGCGAGTTCGGCGGTGGAGGACGCGTACGTGCTGGCCCAGGCGATCGCCCGAGTGCCTGATCCCGTAGCGGCGCTGCGGAAGTATGAAGACATGCGCCGCAAACGCACTCGCATGCTGGTGCGGAATTCGCGGCGGCTCAGCAAGCTCGAGCAGGTGCACAACCCCGTCGTTCGGACTGCCCGGGATCTCGGGCTGCGATACGTGCCGTCGCCGATCCTGAGATGGCAAAACATCCGACCGATGCGGTTCGACCTGGCGTGGGATGCGCGATGAGTCCCGCTGACCGCAAGATGGCCCACGAGATATCGCCGCTCAACGGTTCTGCACGCGCGCATTTTCGCCTAAATCGAGCGGCCAACCAACTCGATTGGGCAACAGTCGATTCCGTCGCCGAACATCCGCGCGTGCGGTCGGCCTAAGCGAGAGGTCAAGCCAATGGAGGTTCTCGCGCGATGGGTTTCCCGCTATGCAGGCTGGATCGTTGCGGTTTCTGCAGTCCTGCTCGCGGTCTGCGGGTTGTGCTCCACGCAGCTGGATAGCCGGCTCAGGGGTGGTGGCTGGACGGTGCCTGGCTCGGAGGAGGCGCGGGCCGAGCGAGCGCAGGACGCCGGGTTCATAGGGCGTGGATCATCAAACATCGTCCTGCTGGTCCACGACGAACGGTTCGGTGCGCCGTCGGTCGAATTCGACCAGCGTGTTGCGGAAGTCGTTCAGCAGATCACGGCCGATCCGCGACTGTGCATTCGCGGCCATACCGGTTGGAGTTCGCTGCCTTCGCCGCAACGAGATGAGCTGCTCGGCCGCGATGGCCGGACGGCCCTTACAACTCTCGAGCTGGGCATCGATGACGGTACGGCAAAGCGTGTTCTTCCGGTGGTCGAGGCGGAGTTGCCACGCTTCGACGCGGAAGGGTTGCGGGTTCACTTGGTGGGCCAAGCGGCCGCGTTCGGCGCCGTCGACAAGCTTGGCGCGACCGCTCTCACACGCGTCGAACTCATCCTGTTTCCGCTTGTGGTGGCGATTCTGCTGATCCTGTACCGAAGCGTCGTCGCGGCGTTGATGTCCTTGGTCGTCAGCGTTTCCGCGATCGTTGTTGCGATGGGAGTACTTACCTCGATCTCCGGCGTGGTTCAGCTGAACATCGTCGTACAGAGCATTGCGACCATGCTGGGGCTCGGTGTCGGCGTGGACTACTCGCTAATCATGATTCGGCGCTTTATCGACGAGGTGGACCGTCTCGATCGAGACGCCGCGCTGATCAAGACCATGCGGACCGCGGGACGCACCGTTGCCGCGTCCGGAATCACGGTCGCCGCGGCACTCGTGACGCTACTCATCGTCACCCTGCCCGTCGTCCGTTCGATGGCAATTGCCGCGATCATCGTCGTCGTGGCCGCAGTCCTCACTTGCATCATCTTCCTTCCCGCGCTGTTGTACCTTGCTGGTCCCCGCGTAGCGGCATGGCGTGTGCCGTGGCTGCCGCGCACCCGGGAGCGAGCTCGCCGCCGTTGGGGCAGACTTGCCCAGATCACCATGGCTAAGCCGACTGTCGCGTTGATAGTCACAGCTGTCGCACTGATCGCCCTCACCGTGCCGGCGTTCGGGCTGAAGACAGTTAGCGGCGATCCCTCGGTTCTGCCCAAGAGTTCGTCAGTGCGTCAGGGCTACGACTTGGTTGAGGAGCAGTATGGAAAGGGTGCCATCGAGCCAATACTAGTCGCCGTCGAAGCCGACGAACCATTCTCCGGTACAACCGATTTCGCCCGTTTGGCGGCGATGGCTACCGGTTTCGGCCAACTCGATCATGTCGCGCGCGTCGCATCGCCGATTCCTATCCTGCAAGCCGCGATACCCGTTGACCCGTTCGCCGCCCTTCAACCCATCAATTTCCAGCGTCTGGCTGCGGATTCCAGGACAAGCATCGATCAGTTCGTGTCTGCGGACCGCAAAACGATTGCCATTGACATCTTTCCGAACGAGCGTGCTGGTGATTCCGATATCAAAACGCTCCTCAGAGAGGTTCGCGTAGTCGCGACAACCAACGCCGCACCGGGCTGGCATATATCAGTCGGGGGCGTGGCGGCCGTGCTATTCACTGCCAACGAACGCATTTCGCATGCTACCCCGATGGTAATCGCAACCATGCTCGCGGTGATCTATTTGCTGCTGGCTTTGACGTTCCGCTCGCTGTTATTGCCATGCAAAGCGATCGTTCTGAATCTGCTTTCCGTCGGTGCCGCGATGGGCTCGGTTGTGCTGATCTTCCAACACGGCCTTCTTGCGGACACGCTGAGAATTGCATCGGTGGGGCCGATACAGACCTTCGTGCCCATCCTGCTCGTCGTCGTGCTATTCAGCCTCAGCACCGACTACGAGGTGTTCCTGCTGAGCCGCGTGCGTGAACGCTACCAGCAGACTGGTGACAATACCGGAAGTGTCGTCTACGGGCTTGTAGAGACCGCGCCTCTGATCTCGGGTGCTGCCCTGCTGATGGGCACCATATTCACGGCATTCGTTGTAGTGCAGCTAGTTTCGGTGCAGCAGATGGGGTTAGCGATGGCCATCGCGATCACAATCGACGCTACGATCGTGAGGCTTGTCATGGTACCCGCGGCTATGCGTTTAATGGGTCGCTGGAACTGGTGGCTGCCCCACGGCATCACAACATATCGCGACTCGATCCGCCGGCGCGCTCACGATCCCGCACTAAGCCAGACTGCTGAAGAAGGCGCGTAATGGGTTCCGTGAGTGTTACGCCGTCATGTTCCAAATCAGTAGTCATCACCGGCGCCTCGAGCGGGCTGGGAATGGCGGCCGCTACCCACCTCAGCGAACTCGGCTATCGTGTGTTCGCGGGTGTGCGTACCCAGGCGAGCGCTGCTGAACTCGCCCGGATGTCGCCTTCGACAGGCGAACTCATCCCGGTGCTGCTTGACGTCACCGACTCGACGTCGATCGCGCGCGTCCGTGGACGCGTGGAGCGCCAGTGTCGCGACAGCGGGTTGTGGGCGGTCATCAACAATGCGGGTTTGTGCGTCAGCGCACCGCTCGAATGCGTTCCGATGGACGGGATGCGCATCCAGTTTGAAACCAATGTTATTGGGGCACTGGCTGTTACGCAACACTTCCTACCGCTGTTGCGTGCGTCTGGCGGGAGGATCGTCAACGTCAGTTCTGGCATAGGCAACGTCGCTCCGCATTATTTGGGGGTGTATGCGGCGTGCCAGTTTGCCAAGGAGGGGCTGAGCGATGCGCTGCGGCGCGAGCTGCGTCCGTTTGGGGTAAGCGTCTCGGTTATCCAGCCCGGCGCAATCTGTACACCGATTTGGGACAAGATCCGCGCCTGCGCGGATGACATCCTCAATGCGGCGCCCGCCGACGTTGTCGAGAATTACCGCGCACGATTCATCGCATGTGTCGAAATCAATGAGGCTCGGGCGCGTGCGAGCAGGACTACGCCCGCGGACTACGCCGCTGCCGTCGCCACCGCCCTGGCGGCCAGACGCCCAAAGACCCGATACCGCGTAGGCATCGATTCTTGGAGCAGTGCGCTAGTACGCCGCGTGCTGCCGGATCGTATGTTGGACGCTTTTATCCGAGTTTTTCTCGAGGGTTTGGGTGAAGCTGCTACTGCGCACCGGCTCAGGCGGAATGTGGTGCCATCGTGACACCGCGTGCGAAAGATGCGCGACAACGAACGAAAAGGCTTATCCGTAAGGGCGGAGCGACCGCCGCTCGCGCGCTGCTGAACGTCAAGACCGTTCCGTGCGATCTGTCCCGACCACCGGAAGGTAGTGGACTCCAACCAATTCCAGGAGATAAGGGTTTGCCGATTCTCGGCCACGCTCTCCCGGCGGTGGCGCTCGGAATAGAGTTCTTGGAAAGTCGACTGGAAAAGTACGGTGAGATTTCTTGGATGCGCGGCTTGGGGGTGCCGTTCGTTCTCGCGCTAGGACCTGATGCGGCGCAGGAGGTGTTCGCGAACAACGACCGTGTCTTCTCGCAGAAGGGTCAGGAACTTTTTCTCGGCCGGTTCTTCAAGCGCGGACTGATGTTCTTGGACTTCGAAGAACACCACTTCCATCGTCGGATCATGCAAGAGGCGTTCACCCGGAGGCGCCTGGGCGGCTACCTGTCTTCGGTGGACACTATCGGTCGCAGAGCCGCGGCGTCGGTACGCGCGGATGAGCTGCTGGTTTATCCGTACCTCAAACGCACACTGCTCGATATCGCAGCCGCCGTGTTCATGGGGGATGAATCCGGGCCGCAAATCGACCTGATGAATAGGGCATTCAGCGACTGCCTGCGGGCGGCCACCGCCATGATTCGGTTTCCGGTTCCTGGCTTGCGCTGGTCGGCGGGCGTTCGTGGTCGACGCGCGCTTGAGGACTATTTCCATACCAACATCGATGTGCGGCGGAGGTCCGGCGGCGACAACCTTTTCGCGGCCCTGTGCCGTGTCCACGATGGGAACGGCAATCGGTTCGCCGATGACGACGTCGTCAACCACATGATCTTTCTCATGTCAGCCGCGACCGACACCAGCGCGACCACTGCGACGGCAGTCTTGCATCAGTTGGCGCTGCACCCGGTGTGGCAGGACCGCATCCGCGCAGAGGCATTGGCTGAGATTGGCGATGGGTCAATTGATTTAGATGCGCTGGACCGCCTGCAGTCGTTGGGGATGGTGATCAACGAGTCGATGCGGCTGTTTGCCCCGGTCCCTGCGATCTTCCGGAAAACGTTGGCGGCCACCTCAATTCACGGGTACTTCGTGCCCGCCGACACGATCGTCGTGGTCGCTCCGTGGCTCAACCACTATTGGCCAGGTCTGTGGACGGATCCGCACGTGTTCGACCCCGAGCGCTTCAGTGACGCACGTCGCGAGGACCGATCGCACCGGCTTGCCTTTATGCCATTCGGTTCGGGCGCACACAAGTGCATCGGCATGCATTTCGCGATAGTCATGGTAAAGGTCGTAATCGTCCACTTGCTTCGGTGCTACCGAATCGAGATGCGTTCCGGTTACACACTGGAATGGGATATGACGGCAATGCCAACTCCGACCGACGGCTTCCCCGTGCTGGTCCGCCGGGTCGAGGATCCGCACCGGAATTGACCGTACTAACGCGAATTGGAGTGTCTCCCATGGAATTCACCTACTTCTTGGCATTCAACCGGTGGGTCTCGAAGCACTTTTATCGCATCCAAACCCGCTTAGTCGCTGCAGAGGACGTGGTGTTCCTCAACATTGGCTACGAGGAAGATCCGCCAATGGCCCTGCCACTGGCGGAATCCGACGAGCCCAACCGATTCCACATTCAGCTCTACCACCGGGTCGCGACCCAGGCCAACCTAAGGGATAAACGGGTGCTTGAGGTCGGTTGTGGTCACGGCGGCGCAGCCTCGTACCTCATGCGCACCTTGCGTCCCGCTTCCTACACGGGACTGGATCGGAACCGGGCCGCGGTCGCTTATTGCCGAAAGAGGCACAAACTACCCGGTGTGGACTTTGTGCACGGTGACGCCGAGAAGCTGCCCTTCCCAGACCAATCCTTCGACGCGGTGATCAATGTCGAGTCCTCTGCTGCCTACCCACACTTTTCCCGTTTCCTCGCCGAAGTGGCGCGCGTGCTGCGGCCAGGAGGCCATTTCCTGTACACCGACCTTCGCCCCCGAAGCGACATCGCCGAATGGGATGGCGCGCTGGCCGAGGCTCCGATGCGCATGCTTTCGCAGGAGGATATAAATGCGCAGGTTGTGCGCGGACTGGAGAAAAATACGCCTCGAATAATGGGTCTAATCGATCGCGTTCCGGCGATTTTGCGCCCCATAGGCCGCCAGTACTCCGGGGTGGAAGGCACGGCGTTCTATCGCGCAATGCGGAGCGGGAAGTACTCGTACCGGATGTACTGCTTCATCAGGAGCGAGGCGACCGACAAAGGGGCGACTTGCGCCCGACCGCCCTTGGCCCCGACGTCTAGCACTTTGCCCAAATCCCTCTTGCTGCGTCTGACCTGGATTCCACGTGTCACGCAACTCCTGGCGAAGTACCTCTACCCGGTTGTCACCCGCTTGGTCAGCAAGGATGACGTTGTCTTCCTGAACTACGGCTACGAGGAGGATCCGTCGATGGCCCTGCCTCTGGCCGCGTCCGACGAGGCCGACCGTTATCCCATTCAGCTTTACCACCGCACGGCTACGCAGGTGGACCTCGGCGGCAAACGGGTGCTGGAGGTCAGTTGCGGGCACGGCGGCGGGGCCTCATACCTCACGCGTACGGTGCGACCCGCCTCCTACACGGGGGTGGATTTGAACCCGACCGGCGTCAAATTTTGCCGAGAGCGGCACAATGCGCCAGGCCTGAATTTCGTGCAAAGCAACGCCGAGAAGCTTCCATTCGCCGACGAATCCTTCGACGCTGTGATCAATGTGGAAGCCTCCCACTGCTACGCTCATTTCCCCCTTTTCCTCACCGAAGTGGCGCGCGTGTTACGCCCTGGAGGGCATTTTCTGTACACCGATCTCCGCGTCCGCGAGCGTGTCCCTGATTGGGAGGCGGCGATTGCCGACGCACCGTTGCGGCTGCTTTCGCGTGAGCCCATCACTGATCAGGTTGTCCGCGGGTTGGGGAACAACACGCAGCGATTGCTGGACCAGTTCGGTCGCCGCTTGCCAAATATCGGGTTCTTGCACCGCATAGCTCGCGACTTCCTCGGCGGGCCGGGTTCGCGTGCCTACGACGATCTGGCAAGCGGAAAATTGACCTACCAGCTGTTCTGCTTCATGAGGGATTGAGCCGGGCGTTGCCTAAAAGGGCAGCTCCCAGGCTAGGGTGGCGTCAAACCGCGGTCGTCGCATACTCGAACGGCTTCCCCACCCGCGATCATCGCCTCGGCCCAGGCGATATGTCCTTCGTAGCCAAGAGATTCCGCCAGCGCACAATAGCGATTCACCAAGTCGCGGTGGGCGGCATGGTCGCCGCGGGCGCGGGCGAGCAGCGCGCGTAACCGCAGCAGGGTGATCTCGATGATCGCCGACTCTGTGCTTGCCGCCAAGTTGGCCAGCCGATCGTATGCCTGCTGGGCTTCGGCTAGGTCGCCCTCGGCGCCACGCTCAAGCAGCGTCTCCACCAGAACTCCGGTGCCCCAAACGCCATATCCGAGGCGTCCTGCCCGGTGCAGTTCGTCCACGGCCTGACGCATCGTGGTAAGAGCATCATCGCCGCTGGTTCGCCCGGCTTTCTCCCTGGCAACCCACAAATCAGTGACCGTGACCATGAATGGAGCGCGTTCACGCAGGAAGATATCGCGCGCCTGTTCCATCAGTTGCAGGCCGCGGTGTCGGTCGGCCGCGGCATCCCGACTCAGCAGTGCTAAACCCAAGGTGTACTTGATGAGGCCAACGGCGACATCGTTGGTGGATCCCACGGCGATCGGCAGCGTGTCCTCGATTGCGCGCAGCGCGAAGTCATCGGCCCGAAGCACTCCGTAATGTATTGCGTGGCTATAAGTCCAGGTGACGACGGCGGCGTGGGTTACGGCATTGCTGCGTCGTGCCATCGCGACCGCCGCGTCGAGATCCGGTCGCCACCCAGGACGGCCCAGCCACCACCGCGCAACGCCGCGATATACCAATGCGGCCGCCAGCGGTGATCCCACGCCGAACTCCGCACCTTTCGCGGGATCGCCTCCGGCGAGATCGACGACGGTCTGCGACCACCGCAAGATCTCGCCGAATTGACCGGCATCGAAACAGTTGCAGAATGCTGCGAACGCCACGGCCATGATGGGGGAGGGATCGCCGATCGACTCGAGCAGCGACATCTGTTCGCAGGCCAGCCGCGACCCCTCGCGCGAACGCCCGGCGTAGAGGAGCGCGGCTGCCGGCCCAGTCATGCCGATGGACACCGACACCTTGTCCCCCGCCGCGCTGCACAACTCCCGCAGCTCGGCGAAGCGGTCTTGGGTTTCCTGGAAAGTTCGGTCTTGCCAGTCGGTGGCACACAGCATGGTGCGAGGGGAGATGCGCATCGACAATTTGTCGGGGTCGTCGTCAGGTAGTTGATCGGCTATGCGGCGTGCCCGCTCCCAACTGAGCCGGGCTGCACCGGAGTCACGGTTGGCCGACCACGCCCCGGCACGCATGTGCCAGCCATACGCTGCGCGCGGCTCGCCGGCGGCTTGCAGATGTTCGGCAATCAGCGCCGCGTTTTCGTCCACCGACTCCGGTGCCTGTTGTTGCATCGCGGTGGCCACGCGGTTGTGGTAGTCGGCGCGATCTGATCTCAACTGTGATTCGTAGGCCACAGCGTGGATCAGCGGGTGCCGGAAGGCATATTCGGCGCTGGGGGTGAACCGTACCTGGTCGATCAGCTCGGCGCCCAGCAGCTCCTCGAGCACCGGCTCGAAGCCCAGCGCTCCGAGGAGCGCGGCTTCGAAGCGAGCACCGATCACCGACGCCGCATGCAACGTCTGCCGGGCCGGGCCGGTGAGCCGGTCGATGCGCGACGCGATGGCCGCCTGCACGGTGGCCGGCACGCTCAACTCGCCGACGCCTGCGGAACAGACATAGTTACCGCGCTCACCGGCCAGCGCGCCGCGCTGCACCAACTCGCGCACCATCTCCTCGGCGAAAAACGGGTTGCCGGCGGCCCGCTCGGCAATGGTTGCCGCCAGGTCGGTGATCGAGGGATCCGAGCCCAGGAGCTCACCGATCAGCGTCGCCGCATCCGAATCACCCAGTGGGGCAAGTGCAATCGTCTGGGCGCCATGCACCCGTGTGAGCATTCCCTGGTATTCGGGCCGGGATGTGATCAGCACCATCACCGAAGTTTGCGGGATGACGGTTAGGAAATCGGCGATCAGCGACTCGCTGACCGCGTCGATCCAATGCGCATCCTCGATGATGAACAGCGCCGGTCGGGTCCGCGCCAGCGACGCGGTGTTGACCAGCGCGGTTAACCGGCGGCGCCGCGCGTCGGGGTCGATCTGGGTCCTTGGCACATCTTGCTCGGCGATGCCGAGCAGATCATCAAGCAGCATTCGATCCTGCGGGTCGGTATCCGGGATCAGTTCCAGGACCCGGGCTCGGGCGGCCGCGCCGTCGAGGTCACTCACGCCCATAGCCGCGCGGAGCAACCGCGTCACAGCGTGGAACGGGACATCACGAGCGTGTGACTCGCAAAAGGCCCACGACACCTCGACTCCGCGATCGGCGGCCAGCGCCGCAACCTCTCGGGCCACCCGGCTCTTGCCGATGCCCGGCGGTCCCACCACCGTCACGACCCCCCCACGGCCGCCGATCGCGCGATCCCCCATGGCCTCGAGGGCGGCCATCTCCCAGCGCCGACCCACCAGGCTGGCGTCTGCCCTGCGGACCAGGCCGTCCGGCGGGCTGATCGCTAGCAGCTGGCGCACGCGCACGGGTTCGTCGGTGCCTTTAATGTGCACCCATTGCGGTTCGGCCAGCATCACGGTGTGCTCGACCAGTCGCGCGGTCGCCTCCGACAGCATCACGCCGCCCGGCGGCGCCACCGACTGCATCCGCTCGGCGAACCCGACCGGCGCACCGGTGGCCGTATACCTCAGCGCGCCCGAGCCGGCTTCACCGGCGATCACCCGACCCGAATTCAGGCCTACCCGGAACCGCAACGGCACACCATCACGCCGGCCCACCTCGGCCGCCAGCCGGTCGGTCTCCTCTTGGATCGCCAGGGCGGCAAGACATGCCCGAAAAGCGTGATCTTCCAGCGCAACTGGAGCGCCGAACAGTGCCATCAGCCCGTCGCCGTAGTATTCGACCGTCCCGCCGAAGGCACGCACCGCCGCCGCCGCACGCTCGACTACCTCGGTCATGATCTCGCGGAACCGCTCCATATCCACCGCGGCGGCGATATCCATCGAGCGCACCACGTCGGCGAACAACACCGTCACCTGCTTGTACTTCGGACCATTAACCGATGCCGGGATCGCCGCGCCGCACTCATCACAGAATTTGGCGCGTTCTCGCAAGCCAGTGCCGCACGACCCGCACGCCACCTGCGCCGTCATCCGAGCTCCACCGATCCAAGTCGTACCCCGATCGCCCAAGAATAAGGCGTCCACCAGCAAGTTGACCGGCAAAACTGCACCCAAGCGGTCGGCCGGCCGCCCTGCTGCCATCCTGACTGACGATGGACGAGGCGGAATCGGTGCGTCAGATCTGGCAGTCGCTGGGCCTGCGGGGCATCGTCGACGTGCACACGCATTTCATGCCCAAGCCAGTGATGGACAAGGTCTGGCGGTATTTCGACGACGCCGGGCCACTGGTGGGACGCCGCTGGCCGATCGCCTACCGCACCGACGAGCAGCATCGGCTGCGCACGCTGCGCGGGTTCGGGGTCCGGGCGTTCACGTCGCTGGTCTATCCCCACAAACCGCAGATGGCGGCCTGGCTCAACCAGTGGGCCGCGACGTTCGCCGCGGCGACGCCCGACTGCCTGCACACGGCGACGCTGTACCCCGAGCCCGGTGTCGAGGCCTACGTCCGTCAGGCCGTAGACCTGGGCGCGCGGGTGTTCAAAGCCCACGTTCAGGTGGGCCGGTACGACCCCACCGACCCGCTGCTGGATGGCGCGTGGGGCGTCATCGAGGACGCCGCCGTTCCGGTCGTGATCCACTGCGGGTCCGGTCCCGTCCCCGGCGAACACACCGGCGCCGAGCCCGTCGCGGCCCTGCTGGCGCGCCACCCCCGCCTGCGGCTGGTCATCGCGCACCTGGGCATGCCGGAGTACACCGACTTCCTGAACCTGGCCGATCGGCACGACGGGGTGAGATTCGACACCACTATGGCGTTCACCCCGTTCATCGAGGAGACAATGCCTTTCCCCCGGTCGCAGTACGGGCGGCTGCGTGACCATGGCGACCGCATCCTGTTCGGGAGTGACTTCCCCAACATCCCGTACGGCTTCGTCGACGCGATGCGGGTCCTGACCGGGCTGCCCGGCATCGACGACGACTGGTTGCGGAAAGTCTTCTACCGCAACGGCGCTCAGTTGTTTGATCTGGCCGGCCCGGCGCCGGCTTCGACGACGTGCGCGACGCCCGGCGCCGATGGCGAACCCGGGATTTGACCGGCGGCTACCTGCCGCGCGCCATCGGTTGTCTCGGCGGCGGCATCGGCGTCTGATGATTGCCTAAGGAACCTCTGGGGACCCGACCCCGCGCAGGCGCCTGCTGCCGATAACGACTACCTTCAGCTATAAGCATCGAGTCAGGGCAGCCAAGCCAGCCAGAGCGCAAAGGGGTTCTCGTGGCCGACACCGACGACACCGCAACTCTGAAGTATCCAGAGGGCGAGATCGACCTGGAGATCGTCCGGGCGACCGAAGGAGCCGACGGCATCGCGCTCGGACCGCTGTTGTCGAAGACCGGCTACACAACGTTCGACAACGGCTTCGTCAACACCGCGTCGTGCAAGAGCTCCATCACGTACATCGACGGTGACGCCGGGATCCTGCGCTACCGCGGCTACCCGATCGAGCAGCTCGCGGAGAAGTCGACGTTTATCGAGGTCAGCTACCTGCTCATCTACGGCGAGCTGCCGACCAAGCAGCAGCTGGACGAATTCACCAACCGGATCCAGCGGCACACCATGCTGCACGAGGACCTGAAGCGATTCTTCGACGGCTTCCCGCCCAACGCCCACCCGATGCCGGTGTTGTCGAGCGTGGTGAACGCCCTGAGCTCCTACTATCCCGACGCCCTGGACCCGGTGGACAACGGCCAGGTCGAGCTGTCGACCACCCGCCTGCTGGCGAAGCTGCCCACGATCGCCGCGTACGCCTACAAGAAGTCGATCGGGCAGCCGTTCCTCTACCCGGACAACTCGCTGAGCCTGGTGGAGAACTTCCTGCGGATGACGTTCGGCTTGCCGGCCGAGCCCTATCACGCCGATCCGGAGATCGTGCGGGCGCTCGACATGCTGTTCATCCTGCACGCCGACCACGAGCAGAACTGCTCGACGTCGACGGTTCGGCTGGTCGGCTCGTCGCGGGCCAACCTGTTCACCTCCATCTCCGGCGGCATCAACGCGCTGTGGGGTCCGCTGCACGGCGGCGCCAACCAGGCGGTGCTGGAGATGCTCGAGCAGATCCGCGAGAGCGGCGACGACGTTAGCGAATTTGTCCGCAAGGTGAAGAACCGCGAAGCGGGCGTCAAGCTGATGGGCTTCGGTCACCGCGTCTACAAGAACTACGACCCCCGGGCGCGGATCGTCAAGGAACAGGCCGACAAGATCCTGGCCAAGCTGGGCGGCGACGACGACCTGCTGAGCATCGCCAAGCACCTCGAAGAGGCGGCGCTCACCGACGACTACTTCGTCGAGCGCAAGCTCTACCCGAACGTCGACTTCTACACCGGCCTGATCTATCGGGCCCTGGGATTCCCGACCCGGATGTTCACGGTGCTGTTCGCGCTGGGCCGGCTGCCCGGCTGGATCGCGCACTGGCGCGAGATGCACGACGAGGGCGACAGCAAGATCGGCCGCCCGCGCCAGATCTACACCGGCTACACCGAGCGCGACTACGCGACCATCAACGACCGCTAGTTCCGGCCACCAGACGCAAAAGCCCCCTTTCGGCGCGAAATCAGGGGCTGTTACGTCTGCTCGCGAGGGAAGCCAGCACGGCCATCGCCGCGTTATGGCCGCCGATGCCCGACACCGCCCCGCCGCGGCGGGCGCCTGAGCCGCACAACATGATTCGTTCGTGGGCCGTCGCGACGCCCCATCGCCGTGCAGGGGTGTCCAGCGGGTCGTCGTCGTCGGCGAATGGCCACGATAGCCCGCCGTGGAAGATGTTGCCCGCGGTCATGCCCAGCGTGCGGTGCAGGTCCAGGGTGGTCGTCGTCTCGATGCAGGGGCGACCGTGCGCGTCGCTCTGGAGGACGTCCTGAATCGGTTCGGCCAGAACGGAATTCAGCGACTCCAGCACCGCCTCGGTCAGCCGGTCGCGCAGCGCGCCGGAGTAGCTGCCGTCGAACAGCGAGTGCGGGGTGTGCAGGCCGAACACCGTCATGGTGTGGGCGCCCGAGTCGCGCAGGGCTTCCGACACGATGCTGGGATCGGTCAGCGAATGGCAATAGGCCTCGCACGGCAGCGGATTCGGGATCTGCCCGCCCGCCGCGCGCCGGTACGCGCTGTCCAGTTGGGTCCACGTCTCGTTGACGTGAAACGTCCCAGCGAACGCCTCCTCGGGTGTGACGGCGGCGTCGCGCAACCGGGGTAGCCGGCGCAGCACCATGTTCACCTTGACCTGCGCGCCCTGCGCCGGCGCGGCGGGTCGTTCGCCGAGCAGGCCGGCCAGGATCGTCGGTGTCACGCCGGCCAGCACGAACCTTCCCCGGACCACGAGCTCGTCGTCGCCGCGCCGGTAGCGCACCTGGCCGTCCGGTTCGATGCCGAAAACCTCGGCGCCGGTGACTATTTCGGCGCCGTCGCCGGCGGCCGCAGCCGCCAGTGCCGTGGTCAACGCGCCCATCCCGCCGACGGGGACGTCCCAGTCGCCGGTGCCGCCGCCGAGCACGTGGTAGAGGAAGCAGACGTTCTGCCGCAGCGACGGCTCGTCGAGGCGGGCGAAGGTGCCGATGAGTGCGTCGGTCGCGATCACGCCGCGCACCAGGTCGCTGCCGACCGCCTCGGCGATGGCGTGGCCGATCGGCTCGTCGATCATCGCGCGCCACGCGTCCGCCGCGCCGGGATCGCCGGCGTCGGTGACGTGCCGGCGGGCCTGCTCGCGGCTGCACAGCGGCTCGAGCAGCGTCGGCCAGAGCCGCTGGGTGACCAGCCGGCAGCGTCGGTAGAACGCGGCGAACCGCGGCTCGTCCTCGGCGGCGCCGATGGCGGCGAACTGGCCGGGCCGCCCGATCAGCAACCCGGTGCGGCCACCGGTCGCGGGGTCGGGGGTGTACGACGAGAATCGCCGGCCGGCCAACCGCACGCCGACCCCGAGGTCCTCGAGGATGCGGGACGGCAACAGGCTGACCAAATACGAGTACCGGGAGAGCCGAACGTCGACGCCCTCGAAGGCCTGCACGGACACCGCGGCCCCACCGACCTGCGCCAGCCGTTCCAGCAGCCGCACCCGAAGGCCGGCCTGGGCCAGGTAGCCGGCCGCGACCAACCCATTGTGACCCCCGCCGACGATGACGACGTCGACCTCCGAAGGGGACACGCTCAGCCCAGGTAGCCCTCGACCTCGTCGGGCGGACGTACCTGCGCCTCGCGCGGGTCACCGCCGGTTTCGCGCAGGGCCCGGCGCTGCCGCAGCAGGTCCCAGCACTGGTCGAGTTCGACCTCCAGCCGGCGCAGGCGATCGTGCTCCTCGTCCGTGCTGATCTCGCCGTGCTGCAGCTGCGCCCGCAGGGTCTTCTCCTCGGCGACCAGTCCCTGGATGCGTGCCAGGGTCTCGCTGTCGGTCGGTTTGTTGCCGTTGGCCATGGGTCCAGTGTGCCCGACTTGGCAGGCGTTGCCGCGCCGACTCGGTAGGCTGCATATCGCCTGGAAGATGCAAACGTCGGGGGAGCTAACCGAGGGGAGACGCAAAAGTGGGGGTAGGCACGGGTTTGCGGCATCCGGCCGCAAGCACCGACTCGGTGCCGGTGCCGGAGATTCACCGGCCCTCGGCCAGCCTGCCCTGGCTGATCGCGGTGGCGGTAATTCCGTTGCTGATAGCGGCGATCGGCTACGGCGCGTTCGATCAACCGCGGCCTGCCCACCGGGCGGGCGGCCCGGTGCCGGCGCAGGGGACGTCGGGCACGTCCACCGCTCCGAAGTTATCCCTGGCATTCTTGTCGATCACCCGCAACGGCAACGACTTGACGCTTGCCGGCGACTTCCCCGACGACTCCGCCAAGGCGGCCCTGCTGACGGCTGTCAAGGGCTCGCTGCCGGGTGTCAACGTCATCGACGAGATCCACATCAACCCCAACATCGATGCGCTCGATTTCGCAAAGGCGGCACCGATATTCAAAGACAGCGCCTCGATTCCCGATTTCAGTCTCGTGGCCGGCGGGGACACGGTCACGCTCGCGGGCACCGCGGCGTCACCAGACCAGAAGAACGCCGTCAGCCAGGACGCCGCGCGCACCTGGTCCACTTTGAAGGTCGTTGACAAGCTTGTGGTCAGCGGGCCGGTTCCGCCGCCGGCACTGCCTGCCGCGGGACAATGCAACGATCTGCAATCGGCGATCAATGCGGTGACGGGCGGGCCGATCATGTTCGCGAACGACGGGTTCAGCCTGACCCCGGCCGACTACCAGATCCTGATTCAGGTGTCGGGCAGGCTCAAGGCGTGCCCCACCGCGCACGCGACGATCAACGGCTTCAGCGACAACTCCGGCGTCGAGGCGATCAACATCGCATTGAGCAGCCAGCGGGCCCATCGCGTGGCCGACTTCCTGGCTGCCAACGGCGTCGCGGGCGCGGTGCTGATTGTCAAGGGTCTGGGTTCGGTCAATCCCGTCGCCCCCAACGACACGGTCGATGGTCGTGCCAAGAACCGTCGCGTCGAAATCGTTGTGAGCTAAGGAGATCCGGCATGGATTTCGTGATCCAGTGGTTGTGGTACCTGCTCGCATTCGTGGCGGGCTCGGCCGTTGCCCGTGTGATCGCCAACATCTTGAACAAGCGCGTCGTCGTTGAGGAAGTCCCCGCTGTTGCGAACCGGCACGAGAGGGACGACGAGTGATGGACCACGTGCACTGGTGGCTGTTCGCCCTGTCCTTCGTGACGGGTTTGGTGTTGACGCTCGCGCTGCGGGTGCGTCCCGTCAAACGTCAAGTGCCAGTGGGGGTGCCGAACGCGGGCGGGGCTACCGCGGACGCCGAGCCGGACCGGCCCACGACCGTGATACCCGTCGAGCAAGAGACGATTCCGGTTGCCGAGAAGCGGCCGACGACGACGGTTGGCGCTCAGCTTGATTTGTCGACCTCGAAGCCTCCCACCGTGGAAGAGGCGGAAGAGCTTGCGACGACAAAGGTTCCGGCCGCCCAAGAGCCGCCGACGGCGATGATTCCCGCCGAGCAACCGACCGAGGCGGCGGATAATCCGCCCGCGGACGAGCCGGAGGCCACGACTCCGGCCGAACAACCGACCGACGCGACGGAGAATCGGCCCGCGGACGAGCCGCCGACCACGACTCCGGCGGCCGAAGAACCGCCCAAGCCCGGCCGATCCTTCCGGAGGTTCCGGCCGAAGCGGGCGCGGACCGCGGAAGACCCGCCGACGGAAATTCTCCCGATCGATCGACTGGCCGAGCTGACGGAGCCTCCCGTCGACCCGGGGTCCACGGCGACGGAGATCCCCGCCGATCAACAGCCGACCGCCATGATCCCGGTCGAGCCGGAGCCCGAGACGACCCAGATTCCCGTCGACCAAGAACCGCCGACGACCATGCTCCCCGTCGAGCCGGAGCCTGAGACCACGGAGATTCCCGTCGCTCCCGAACCGCCGCCGGCGGAAGAGCCACGAAAGACCGGGTTTTCGTTCTTTCGAAGATTCTTTTCCAAGCCGGAGCCGACCGCCGAAAAGCCGCCGAGGGGCAAGCGACCGGCGGCGAAAAAAGCCCCCCCGAAGAAGGCCCGCCCGGGCGCTAAGGGATCGACGAAGAAGACTCCCGCCGGCAAAAAGCCGCCGCCGCGAAAGGTTCCGCCGGGCAAGAAGCCGCATGGCGCCAAGGCGCGCCCGGCGAAGCCGGGGCCGGTCGCCAAGCAGCCGGCAACCAAGTGGACCCCGGTGTTGCCGTACGAGCCCTATGGCCCAGGCTCCGCTCGCGCCACCCCGGATGGCGGCGGGCCGGCGGGATGGCTGGTGAAGGGCCGTTCGGATACCCGGCTCTACTACACCCCCGACGATCCGGCCTACGACCCGACCGTCGCGCAGGTCTGGTTCAAGGACGAGGCGGCCGCCGCGCGGGCCTGTTTCACGCCGTGGTGCAAGAGCTCGAGGAAGTAAACGCAGGACCTAGGTCGGCGCCGGGATGCGCAGCAGCAAGCGCGCCCCACCCAGCGGGCTGTCCTCCAGCGACGCCGTCCCACCGTGCAGGTGCGCCTGCTGGGCCACCAACGCCAGGCCCAGGCCCGACCCCGAATGCGAGGCCGTCGATCCGCGCGAGAACCGCTCGAACACCACCTGGCGCTCGGCCTCCGGGACCCCGCTGCCGTTGTCGTCAACGGCGATCTCCACCCCGGCGCGCGAGCTGACCGCCGACAGCTGGACCCGGGTGGCGCCGCCGTGTTTGACGGCGTTGGCGATCGCGTTGTCGACGGCGAGGCGCAAGCCCGCGGGCAGACCCACGATGATGCAGGTCGGCGAGGGCACCAGGGAGACATCGAGGTCGGGGTAGACCCGCATGGCGTCGTGCGCCGCGCGATCGAGCAGCTCGGTGATGTCGACCGGCACCTGATCGTCCGACGTCGACAGCTCGCCCTGGGCCAACCGCTCCAGCGCGCTCAGGGTGGCCTCGATCCGCGCCTGCGTGCGGATGACGTCGTTGACCACCTCTTTGCGTTGGTCGTCGGACAGGTCCAGGGTGGTGAGCACCTCGAGGTTGGTGCGCATCGCCGTCAGCGGGGTGCGCAGCTCGTGGGAGGACACCGCCGCGAAATCGCGGGCCGATTCGAGCGCCTCCTTGGTCCGGTTCTGCTCGTCCCAGATGCGCTGCAGCATTCCCCTCATCGCCTCGGCGATCTCGACGGCCTCGCTGGCGCCGTGCACTTCGACTCGCGGCGCCTCGTCGCCCGCGTCGATCGATCGGGTCTGCTGGGCGAGCTGTTTGAACGGGCGCACCGCGAACGCGGCCAGCAGCCACGCGAAAACCGCGGACGCGCCGATGGCGAACCCGCAGATCAGCATCACCCGGCGGTGCAGGTTGTTGGTCTCGGCGAGGGTGGCGTCATAGGTGGCGCCGACGGCGAGCGAACTCGGTCCCGGCCCGGGTATCTCCACGGTCCGGACCCGGTAGCGCACCCCGTTGACGTAGGCGTCGCCGTAGTCGACGTCGAGTTTGGGCAGCGTGACGTCCGAATTCGACTTGACCTGGTTCCCGCGCCGGATCGTCATGATCGCGTCACGGTCGTTCGGTGAGCGCGGGATTTCGTCGAGACCGCGCGGCAGGAAGGGAATCGCGAAACCGGCGGCCTCGTCGAGCCGGCGGTCCAGCCGTTCCTTGCGGTCGTTGGTGATCCCAACCCAGACGACGGCGCCGACGATGAGCACCGGAATCGCCGCGCCGATGACCGTCGCGAGCACCACCCGGGTTCGCAGCGACGGCGTACGGGCAAAGATCCGGGACAGGAGGTTCATGACTGTGCGATCTGGTTACTGCATGGCTACTGCATTCGCAGCACGAACCCGACTCCGCGGACGGTGTGCAGCAGTCGGGGACCGCCGTTGGCCTCCAGCTTGCGACGCAGATACCCGATGAACACGTCGACGACGTTGGTGTCGGCGGCGAAGTCGTAGCCCCAAACCAGCTCCAGCAGTTGCGCCCGGGACAGCACCGCGGTCTTGTGCTCGGCCAGCACCGCGAGCAGGTCGAACTCGCGCTTGGTCAGGTCGACGTCGACTCCGTTGACCCGAGCCCGGCGACCGGGGATGTCGACCTCCAGCGGACCGACCGTGATGGTTTCGGAGGAAGAGGTCGCGGTGGAGCCGCGGCGGCGCAGCAGCGCCTTGACCCGCGCGACCAGCTCGGCCAGCACGAACGGCTTGACGAGGTAATCGTCGGCGCCGGCTTCCAGCCCCGCTACCCGGTCGTCGACCGAGCTGCGCGCGGACAGCACGCAGACCGGCACGTCGTTGTCCATGGCCCGCAGCGCCGTGACGACGCTGACTCCGTCCAGCACGGGCATGTTGATGTCGAGGACGATCGCGTCCGGGCGCGTCTCCGTGGCGCTGCGCAATGCCTCGGCGCCGTCGACGGCCGTCGACACCTCGAACCCGGACAAGCGCAGGCCACGTTCCAGCGAGGCGAGTACGTCGGAGTCGTCGTCGACGACCAAGACCCGGGGCGAGGTGGGACCAGTGTCCATGCCGCCCATCTTGCCTGATTGTCCGCGGTGGCGGTGGGAGGCGCGGCTCAGCAGCGGGCGGCCGCAATCACCGGCGACTCAGGCCGCTGAGCTGGACCGCGAGCTGCCGTCGTACGGCGGGGACCTGCGCGGCCAGCCGTATCCCCGAATTGCGGATCGGTCGCAACGGGCGCGGCAGGGTGGCCATCCGAGTCAGCCGTCCGGTCAGCGTCAGCACCTGCTCGGCCCACCGCCGCTGGGTGGTGACGTAGGCGTCCAGGGCCGTGTCGGGGCCGCCGCCCAGCACCTCGGTGAGCGCCCCGGCCAGTGCGATCGCGTCGGTGATGCCAAGGTTCATGCCCTGGCCCCCGGCGGGGCTGTGCACGTGGGCGGCGTCGCCGGCCAGCAACACCCGGCCGGCCCGGTACGTGTCGGCGACCCGGTGGTGGATGTGGAACCGCGTGCCCCACAGCAGCTCGCGGACCACCAACTCGCCGGGTCCGAACGTACGGGAATCCAGCAGCGCCTGCACGAATTCGACCGACGGCGTCTTCGGAGCGTCGGCGGCCGGCGCGACGATGCGGAAGATGCCGCCGGGCAGCGGCGCCACCACGGTCAGGCCTTCCTTGGCGTAGAACAGGATCACCTCGTCGCGGGGCGCCGGGCCGGCCAGCCGCACGTCGGCCAGCGCGAAGGACTCGGCGAATTCGCTTCCGGCGAACCCGATTCCGGCCTGTTCGCGCACCGTGCTGTGCATCCCGTCGGCCCCGACGACGTAGCCGGCCCGGATGGTGTCGCCGTCGTCGAAGACGGCGGTGACGCCGTTCGCCTCGGGGGTGAGGCGGCTCAGGGTCTTGGGCCGGATCACCCGGCCGCCCAGTTCGTGCAGCCGCTCCAGCAGCAGGCGTTCGGTGTCGGCCTGGGAGAGCATCAGGCTGTACGGATATTTCGTCGGCAGCGCGCTGAAGTCGACCGGGATCAGGATCCGTCGGCCCGCGCGCATGGTGAATCGCGGCGCGATCAGGCCCGCCTTGACCATCCGCCGCGCCACGTCGAGCTCTTCGAGTACCTCGAGCGTGCGGGCGTTCACGACGGCCGCGCGGGTGGTGTTCTGGCCCTCGGCCAACGCGTCCACGACGACGGCGCGGACCCCCTTGGCGGTCAGGGAAGCGCCCAATGCCAGGCCGGTCGGTCCGGCGCCTACCACCAGGACGTCGGTGTCGTTCATGGTCGGCTCCTCTCACTTCGTTAGTCAACGCTTGTTGGCATAACTCCATGCTGGCGCGTCGGAGATAGGATGTCAACAGTTGTTGGCCTACAATTGTTGACATGAGGAGGTCCTCCGAGCAGACCAAGGCCGCGATCCTGGCGGCCGCCCGCGAGCGGTTCGGCGCGTCCGGTTTTCAGGCGGCCACCATTCGGGCGATCGCCTCGGACGCCGGGGTCGACCCGGCGATGGTGATGCGCTACTACGGCAGCAAGGACAAGCTGTTTGCCGCGGCGGCGGACTTTGACCTCAGGTTCCCGGAGTTCGCGGAAGGCGAGCGCTCGCAGGTCGGGCGGTCGGTGGTCCGTCACTTCCTTGAACGCTGGGAGGGGGACGAGGCGCTGGTCATCCTGCTGCGGTCCAGCGCCACCAATGGCGAAGCGGCGCAACGCATGCAGGAGATTTTCGGGACGCAGCTGCAGCCGCTGGTCGCCACCTTGGTGCCGGCCGGGGAATCCGGGGTGCGGGCGGGCCTGATCGCCACCCAGATCTTGGGTATGGCGTTGTGTCGTTTCGTGTTACGCCTGCCGCCGGTCGTCGCGATGTCGCGCGACGAGATCGTCGACTGGCTCGGGCCGACGATCCAGCGCTATCTCTCCGAGGCTGCTGGTGGGTAGGCCGATGTTGCGGTAGCGGCGGAGCCGCGCGGACAGCCGCTCAGCGGACGGTATTTCGCGCAGCGCGCATACTTCGGCGGCGATGGCGCGTGACAGCCGTTGGGAAAACTCGGTCGGTTCGTCCGCGGCGTCGGGATGCTCGGGGACGATGGCATCGACAATTCCGGACTCCAAAAGATCAACTGACCGAATGCCTTGCGCCCCAGCAAGTTCCGGGGCGTGGACGGTGTCGCGGTACACGATCGCGCTGGCGCCCTCCGGCGGCAGTGGCGCGAGCCAGCCGTGCAGCGCGGCCAGCACCCGATCAGCGGGCACCATCGCCAGCGCCGGTCCGCCGCTGCCCTGGCCCAGCAGCACCGACACCGTCGGCGTCTCCAGCGTGACGAGCTCGGCCAGGCACTGGGCGATCTGGCCGGCCAGGCCGCCCTCCTCGGCCTCGGCCGACAACGCCGGTCCGGCCGCGTCGATCAGCAGTACCAGCGGCAGTCGCAGTTCGGCAGCCAGTGCCATGCCGCGCCGGGCCTCGCGCAGCGACGCGGGTCCGACGAGCCCGCCGCTGACTCGCTGCTGCCCCAGCACCACCGCGGGCTGGCCGTTGAAGCGGGCCAGCGCCAGCAGGGTGGTCGCAGCTTCGCCGCGGCCGGTGCCGGAGAGCAGCACGCAGTCGGTGGCGCCGTGGCGCAGCAGGTGCCCGACGCCCGGCCGGTCCGGCCGTCGCGAGGCCACGACGGAGTCCCAGGCCGGCACGTCGGGCGTCGGTTCCGGTGGCGCCGCCCCGGGCGGCGCGTCGGGCGGATCGGCGATCACCCGCAGCGCCCGATCCAGCATCGGGCGCAGCTCGTCGAGCGCGACCACGCCGTCGATCACCCCGTGCCGCTGCAGGTTCTCCGCGGTTTGCACGCCGGCCGGGAACGGCTCGCCATAGAGCAGCTGGTAGACGCGGGGCCCGAGGAAGCCGATCAGGGCGCCGGGCTCGGCGACCGTGATGTGGCCCAGCGAGCCCCAGGAGGCGAACACCCCGCCGGTCGTTGGGTGGCGCAGGTAGACCAGGTAGGGCAGGCGTTCCCGTTTGTGCAGCGTGACGGCCGCGGCGATCTTCACCATTTGCAGGAAGGCGACCGTGCCCTCCTGCATGCGGGTGCCGCCGGAGCTCGGCGAGGCCAGCAGCGGCAGCCGCTCGGCGGTGGCGCGTTCCACAGCGGCGATGATCCGTTCGGCCGCGGCGACGCCGATCGAGCCGCCGAGGAAGTCGAACTCGCACACCACGAGAGCGACGCGGCGCCCGAATATGCGGCCCTCGCCGGTCAGCACCGCCTCGTCCCGGCCGGTGGCGGCGCGGGCGTCGGCAAGCTCGCGTGCATAGGACTCGGACACCGGCATGGCCATCGGATCGCTGTCCCAGCTCATGTAGGAGCCCTCGTCGAGCACGGCATCTTGCAGTTGTTCGGTCGTGATACGAGTCACCAGACGAGGCTATATAGGCTGGGTGAATGATCGGCGTCACCCAGACCGAAGCCGTTATGACCATCGAGCTGCAGCGTCCCGAGCGCCGCAATGCCCTGAATTCCCAGCTCGTCGACGAGTTACGGGAGTCCATCCAGAAGGCGGGCGACGACGGGTCGACGCGCGTGATCGTGCTGACCGGCCAGGGCACCGTGTTCTGCGCCGGCGCGGACCTGTCCGGGGACGTATTCGCCGCCGACTACCCCGACCGGCTCATCGAGCTGCACAAGGTCATGGATGCGGTTCCCGTACCGGTGATCGGGGCGATCAACGGCCCCGCCATCGGCGCCGGCCTGCAGCTGGCCATGCGGTGCGATCTGCGAGTCGCCACACCGGACGCGTTCTTTCAGTTTCCGACCTCGAAATACGGTCTGGCCCTTGACAACTGGAGCATTCGCCGGCTGTCTTCGCTGGTCGGGCACGGACGGGCCCGGGCGATGCTGCTCACCGCGGAGAAGCTCACCGCCGAGGCGGCGCTGCAAACCGGCATGGTCAACCGCATTGGGACGCTGGCCGACGCCCAGGCCTGGGCCGAGGAGGTTGCGGGTCTGGCGCCGCTGGCAATACAGCACGCCAAGCGGGTGCTCAACGACGACGGCGCTTACGAAGAGCAGTGGCCGGAGCACAAGGAGCTCTTCGACAGAGCCTGGGCAAGCCAGGACGTGATCGAGGCGCAGGTCGCGCGGATCGAGAAGCGGCCACCGAAGTTCCAGGGAGCCTGACAGTCATGCCGCGGGGGGCGCTGCGACTGGCCGCCGGCACGGCCTCGCTTGCGGTCGGCAGTTGGTTGGTGCGTGCGCTGCACGGCGCGCCGGCCGCCCTCGGTGCGTCACCCGCCTCCATCCGCGCGGTGGCCGAGGGGTCGCCGCACTATTCCGACGGCGAATTCGTCAACCTCGACCCGGCGTCCATCTACAAGATGGACCGCGAGGAACTGCGCCTCATCGTGTGGGAGTTCCTGGGTAACCGCGGCGGCAGCCGTCCGCGCGCACCGATCCCGTTGGCCGCCCCGGAAATCTTCGACGGCGACGCCGCCCGGCTGGCCGTCAGCTGGTTCGGTCACTCGACGGCGTTGCTGGAAATCGACGGCTACCGCGTGCTGACCGATCCCGTGTGGAGCAATCGATGCTCGCCGTCGGACACCGTCGGGCCCCAGCGGCTGCACCCGCCGCCGGTGCAACTGGAGGGGCTGCCCGCCGTCGACGCCGTGGTGATCAGCCACGACCACTACGACCACCTCGACATCGACACCGTCATGACGCTGGCACACACCCAGCGGGCCCCGTTCTTCGTGCCGCTCGGGGTCGGCGCCCACCTGCGTGCGTGGGGGATTCCCGAGCACCGCATCATCGAACTC
This sequence comes from Mycobacterium sp. IEC1808, assembly GCF_002101935.1. Lineage (NCBI taxonomy): Bacteria > Bacillati > Actinomycetota > Actinomycetes > Mycobacteriales > Mycobacteriaceae > Mycobacterium > Mycobacterium sp. IEC1808. Next base: position 349,069 of record NZ_LQPV01000006.1, read on the forward strand.
GACTGGCATCAAGGCGCCAAGCTCGACGAGCTCACGGTGATTTGCATGCCGGCGCGGCACTTTTCGGGCCGCTTCTTCGACCGCAACACCACGCTGTGGGCGTCCTGGGCCTTTCTTGGTCCCCGCCACCGCGCCTATTTCGGCGGCGACACGGGCTACACCAAGAGCTTCACGGAGATCGGGGCCGACCACGGCCCGTTCGACCTGACCCTGCTGCCGATCGGCGCCTACAACACCGCGTGGCCGGACATCCACATGAACCCCGAGGAGGCGGTCCGCGCGCACCTCGACGTCACCGACTCGGGTTCGGGCCTGCTCGTGCCCATCCATTGGGGGACCTTCCGGCTGGCGCCCCACCCGTGGGCCGAACCCGTCGAGCGCTTGCTGGCGGCGGCGGACCCCGCCCGGGTCGAGGTGGCCGTGCCGTTGCCCGGCCAGCGCATCGATCCCGCCGCCCCGCGGAGGTTCAACCCGTGGTGGCGACTTTGACCCGCTAGAGCTCGGGCTGGCCGCGCTCGTACACCGTCACCCGATCGTGTTGGCCCCACCATTGCACGGGCTGACGGGAATCGACTTCGGTCCAGTCGGTTTCGAGTATCCGGTGCATGCGATCGTCGCCGGTGGCGCCGCCCTGGCCGTCGCCGACATAGATGACGCGATTTCCCTTGTAGGCCAGCAGGATTCGCGCACCGACGTCCTGGCCGTGGGGCGGCCACGAGAGGAACAACGTCCGGTCGGGGTGTGACGCCGCCGCTTCGGCGCAGTCCTTCGCGCCGACGTCGACGTGCAGGACTTCGTCGTGCCATCCGTTGGTGGCCAGTTCCGCGCCCGGGTTGAGGTCATAGCAGACGACGCCGACGCCCACCTGCGCAAGCAGGTACGCCCAGTAGCCCGTACCCGCGATCGGATCGACGAGGCCGCCGTGGGCGTGCTTCGCGACGAACGCCACGGTGTCGGGGTCGGGGATAGTCCAGCAGTACTTCCTGACGAGCAGCTGCCGGTTCGGCGCGCGCGCCATGCTTTCTTCCACGCTTCGGTCCAAGCGGAACTCACCGACCACGGGATTACCCCGGAAACTGTCGGCCTCGACGCAATCCCTGACGGCTTCCCAATAGGGATTGTCAATGTTCGAATCGTCCGTGTCGAAGACCTTTCGTGCGCTGTCTTGCAGACAAATGTTGCGCCACATCGTGTCCGCGGGGGGTCCGGAATGTTAAATCGAACGTCGTTCCGTCGGCCATCGTCGCCAGGCTAAAGTGTGCGGCCATGACGAAACGCGCGGCGGCGGCCGCGTCGCTGGCTTTACTCGCGTTGACGGGGTGTGGGCCGGCGCGTCCGGTGTCCAGCCCGCCGCCCGCGCCGCCCAACGAGGTGTCGGGCCTGGCGATCCCGGCCGGTCGGATCGACGAGGCCGTGGCGAAGGTCGACGGCCTGGTCGGCGACCTGATGAAGAGCACCGGCATCCCAGGCATGGCCGTCGCCATCGTTCACGGCGGGAAGACCATATACGCCAAGGGTTTTGGGGTAAGGGATACCAGCAAGGGTGATGCGCAGGGCAACAAGGTGGACACCGACACGGTCTTCCAATTGGCGTCGGTGTCCAAGTCGGTTGGTGCGACGGTGGTGGCGCACCAGGTCGCCGATAGCGTCGTCGCCTGGGACATGCCCGCGGTGTCCAAGCTGCCGTGGTTCGCGCTGAGCGATCCCTATGTCACCGGCCACGTGACCATCGCCGACCTGTACTCGCACCATTCCGGACTGCCCGACCACGCCGGTGACAAGCTGGAAGCCCTCGGCTACGACCGCCGACAGGTGCTCGAGCGCCTGAAGTACCTGCCGCTGGCGGCCTTCCGGAACAGCTACGCCTACACCAACTTCGGCGTGACCGCGGCCGCCGAGGCCGTGGCGGCCGCGGCGGGCAAGCCGTGGGAGGACCTGTCCGCCGACGTGCTGTACCGCCCGCTGGGGATGACGGCGACAAGTTCGCGGTTCGCCGACTTCATCGCCAGGCCCGACCACGCCGTCAACCACGTCAAGGTCGGCGACAAGTGGGAGCCGCGCTTTCAGCGTGATCCGGATCAGCAGTCGCCCGCGGGCGGAGTGAGCTCCTCGGTCAACGACATGGCGCACTGGCTGATCATGTTGCTGGGCAACGGGACCTACCAGGGCCAGCGGATCACCTCGCCGGAAGCCCTGCTGCCCGCCACCACGGCGCAGGTGATCGCGTCTCCCGCGACGACGCCGAAAGCCCGCTCCGGTTTCTACGGCTACGGATTCAACGTGTCGGTGACTTCGTCGGGCCGCACCGAGTACAGCCATTCCGGCGCGTTCTCGCTGGGAGCGGCGACGAATTTCGTGGTGCTGCCGTCGGAGGATGTGGGGATCATCGCGCTGACGAACGCCGCGCCCATCGGGGTGCCGGAGACACTGACCGCCGAGTTCATGGACTTGGTTCAGTACGGTGAGGTCCGGGAAAACTGGGACCAGCTCTACAAGCAGCTGATCGGCTGGATGAACAACCCGGAAGGATCGCTGGTCGGAAAGCGGCCCCCGCCCAACCCGGCCCCCGCGCGACCGCTGCGCGACTACGCCGGCGTCTATGCCAGCGACTACTGGGGCCCGGCCGTCGTTGCCGAGCGCGACGGCGCGCTGCAGTTGTCGCTGGGGCCGAAGAATCGGACGTTCACGTTGACACACTGGGACGGCGACACCTTCACCTTCCCGGTGACGGACGAAAACGCCCCGCCCGGAACGATTTCCAAAGCCGTGTTTTCAGGCAATGCGGTCAACCTGGAGTACTTCGACTCCGACAAGTTGGGGACCTTCACCAGATGATCTCGGGCCTCACCGATGCCGAGGTGGCCCAGCGGGTAGCCGAGGGCAAGAGCAACGCCGTCCCCGAACGCGCCACCCGCAGCGTCGCGGCCATCGTTCGGGCCAACGTCTTCACCCGGATCAATGCGATCCTCGGTGTTCTGCTGGCGATCGTGCTGGCGACGGGCTCGGTGATCAACGGGCTGTTCGGCCTCCTCATCATCGCCAACAGCGTCATCGGCATGGTGCAGGAGATCCGGGCCAAACAGACGCTGGACAAGCTCGCCATCGTCGGGCAGGCGAAACCGTTGGTGCGCAGGCAATCCGGCACCACCACGCTGATGCCGGGTGAGGTCGTGCTCGACGACATCATCGAGCTCGGACCCGGCGACCAGGTCGTCGTCGACGGCGAGGTCGTGGAGGAGGAGAACCTCGAGGTTGACGAATCGCTGCTGACCGGCGAGGCCGACCCGATCACCAAAGCCCCAGGGGACGCGGTGATGTCCGGCAGCTTCGTCGTCACCGGCATCGGCGCGTACCGCGCCACCAAGGTCGGCCCGGAGGCCTACGCCGCCAAGCTCGCCGAGGAGGCCAGCAAGTTCAGCCTGGTGAAATCCGAACTGCGCAACGGGATCAACCGGATCCTGCAGTTCGTCACCTATTTGCTGGTGCCGGCCGGTCTGCTGACCATCTACACCCAGTTCTTCACCACGCACGCCGGCTGGCGGCAATCGGTTTTGCGGACCGTGGGCGCGCTGGTGCCCATGGTGCCCGAAGGCCTGGTCCTGCTGACGTCGGTCGCGTTCGCGGTCGGGGTCGTTCGGCTCGGCCAACGCCAATGCCTGGTACAGGAACTGCCCGCGATCGAGGGACTGGCGCGCGTCGACGTGGTGTGCGCCGACAAGACCGGCACCCTGACCGAAAGCGGCATGCGGGTTTCCGAGGTCGTGCAGGTCGCGCCGTCCGAACCAGTCGCCGACGCGCTGGCCGCGCTGGCCGCGGCCGACCCGCGCCCCAACGCAAGCATGCGGGCGATTGCCGAAACCTATGACCGGTCCCCGGCGTGGATCCCCACTGCGACAGCGCCTTTCAAGTCGGCCACCAAATGGAGCGGGGTGTCCTTCGGCGAACCCGGCGACTGGGTGATCGGCGCGCCCGACGTGCTGCTGGATCCGGCGTCGGAGGCCGCCGAACGGGCGGAAGGCATCGGGGCCCAAGGGCTGCGGGTGCTGCTGTTGGGTCGAGCCGAGGTGGCCGTCGACCACCCCGACGCGCCGGGACGGGTCACGCCGGTCGCGCTGGTGGTGCTCGAACAAAGGGTGCGCCCCGACGCCCGCGGCACCCTGGAGTACTTTGCGGCCCAAGATGTTTCGGTCAAGGTGATCTCGGGCGACAACGCGGTGTCGGTCGGGGCCGTCGCCGGCAAGCTTGGGCTGCACGGCGACACGATGGATGCGCGTCAACTACCTACGGACCCAGGCCAATTGGCCGACGCGCTGGACAGCTATACCACGTTCGGGCGGGTGCGGCCCGATCAGAAGCGGGCCATCGTGAAGGCGCTGCAATCGCACGGCCACAGCGTGGCGATGACCGGTGACGGCGTCAACGACGTGCTGGCGCTCAAGGACGCCGACATTGGCGTCGCGATGGGCGCCGGCAGCCCGGCGTCGCGGGCGGTCGCGCAGATCGTCTTGCTGGACAACAGGTTTGCCACGCTTCCGTACGTCGTCGCCGAGGGCCGGCGGGTGATCGGCAACATCGAGCGGGTCGCCAACCTGTTCTTGACCAAGACGGTGTACTCGGTGCTGCTGGCGCTGTTCGTGGGCATCGAGTGCCTGCTCGCCAAGCCGCTCAAGGCCGACCCGTTGCTGTACCCGTTTCAGCCGATCCACGTCACCATCGCGGCGTGGTTCACCATCGGAATCCCGTCGTTCATCCTGTCGCTGGCACCCAACAACGAACGCGCGTACCCGGGGTTCGTGCGCCGGGTGGTGTCGTCGGCGCTGCCGTCCGGGCTGATCGTCGGCGCGGCGACGTTCGCCTCCTACCTGGTGGCCTACCACGGGCGTCATGCCACGTTCCGCCAGCAGGAGCAGGCGTCGACGGCCGCGCTGATCACGTTGCTGGTGACCGCGCTGTGGGTCCTCGCGGTGGCGGCGCGGCCCTACCAGTGGTGGCGGGTGGCGCTGGTCGCGTTCTCCGGCGTGGCGTACGTGGTGATCTTCAGCCTCCCGCTGGCGCAGGAGAAGTTCCTGCTTGACCCGTCGAACGCGGTGGTGACCTCGACCGCGCTCGGCATCGGCGTGCTGGGCGCCGCGGCGATCGAGGCGGCGTGGTGGGTCCGGGCCCGGATGCTGGGGGTGCGGCCGCGGCTGTGGCGGGATCCGGTGACGGCCGCCAAGTAAAATTCCGGGCGAATCCTCGGGGAAGGGGTACGAAGATGGGATTCCTGGACAAGGCGAAGGACCTGTTGGCGCAGAACGCCGACAAGGTCGAGATGGCGATCGACAAGGCCGGCGAATTCGTCGACGACAAGACGCAGGGCAAGTACTCCGACACCATCCACAAGGTGGCCGAAGAGGCGAAGAAGGCTGCCGATTCCGATGTCACCGGCGACCAGAACTAGAGCGCATGGCGAAACTCTCCGGATCGATCGACGTACCGCTGCCGCCCGAGGTGGCCTGGAAGCACGCCTCTGACCTGTCCCGGTACAAGGAATGGCTGACCATCCACCGGGTGTGGCGCAGTACGTTGCCCGACGACATCGAAAAGGGGACGGTCGTCGAGTCGATCGTCGAGGTCAAGGGCATGTACAACCGGATCAAGTGGACGGTCGTGCGCTACAAGCCGCCGGAAGGCATGACGCTGAACGGCGACGGCGTCGGCGGCGTCAAGGTGAAGCTGATGGCCAAGGTGCGGCCCGCGGAGGAGGGCTCCACCGTGGGCTTCGACGTGCACCTCGGCGGTCCGGCGCTGTTCGGGCCGATCGGCATGATCGTGGCCGCCGCGCTGCGCAGCGACATCAACCAATCGCTGCGGAACTTCGTCAGGGTGTTCACCGCCGCCGATCCGCACACGAACGGGGACGGCGGCGTCCGTCGGTGATGCCCGGCCGATGAGTTTTCTTCCCGGCGGTAGTCGATACGTGTGAACCCCGATCACGGGGCCAAGACACCTCAGGAGGAGATCATCGTGCCCATCCGTGACGGCGCGCCGCTGGGCGCTCCCTGCTGGATCGACCTGACCACGTCTGACCTGGACCGCGCCCAGGACTTCTACGGCACGGTGTTCGGCTGGACATTCGAGTCCGCCGGACCGGAGTACGGCGGATACGTCAACGCCGCGAAGGACGGACACCCTGTCGCCGGCCTGATGGCCAACAATCCCGAGTTCGGGTCGCCGGACCAATGGGCCACCTACTTCCACACCGGCGACATCAACGCGACCGTCTCCGCGATAACCGCGGCGGGCGGCACGCTGTGCATGGGACCCCATGAGGTGCCGGCCAAGGGCCACATGGGTGTGGCGACCGACCCGTCGGGCGCCTTCTTCGGCCTGTGGCAACCGCTCGAGCACCGCGGCTTCGAGGTTATCGGGGAGGCCGGCTCCCCCGTGTGGCACCAGCTGACCACGCGCGACTACCGCGCCGCGCTCGACTTCTACCGCGAGGTGTTCGGCTGGCGCACCGAGCAGGTTTCCGGCACGGACGAATTCCGCTACGCCACCGCATCATTCGACGGTCAGCAATTGCTCGGCGTAATGGACGGCACCAGCTGCCTTCCCGAGGGCGTTCCATCCAACTGGAGCGTTTTCCTCGGCGCCGAGGATGTCGACAAGACGCTGCAGGTGATCGCCGACAACGGCGGCGCCGTGGTGCAGGCGGCCGAGGACACCCCGTACGGCCGGTTGGCCGCGGCGAGCGACCCGACCGGCGTCGTCTTCAACCTGTCGTCGCTGCAGAGCTAGCGGGCGTTGATCACACCGGCGCAGCGGCGGGTCAGCTAGTCTCCCAACCATGACTCGCCGCCTGCGTCCCGGTTGGCTGGTCGCGCTTTTTGCCCTGCTCATCTCGGCCAGCACCTGGATGCCGTGGCTGACGACGGCGACGGGCGGTGGGGGCTGGGCCAATGCCATCGGCGGGACGCACGGCAACCTGATACTGCCGAGGGGCTTCGGTGCCGGACAGCTGATCGTGTTGCTGTCCTCGACGCTGCTGGTGGCGGGGGCGATGGTGGGCCGTGGCCTGTCGGTGAAGGCCGCTTCGGTTGCGGCGCTGGTCATTTCGCTGCTGATCGTCGGGCTGACGGTGTGGTACTACAAGCTCAACGTCAACCCGCCGGTCTCGGCGGAATACGGTCTTTATGTCGGCGCCGTCGCCGCGGCCTTCGCGGTGGTCTGCTCGCTCATGGCGGTGATCACGGCGCTGGCTTCGAGCCGGTGACGTTCAGCCCGACGGGAACTCGTGCGTGCCCGAGGCGGCGCTGCCCTCGGGCTCGTTGACGCCGAACACGAAGGGCGCGAACACGATTTCACGCCCGTCGGGGTCGCGATAGGTGACCGCGCCAGTGGCCTCCCAGTACGGGTGCTGCTGCACGGGCTCCAAGCCCGCCGCCCGTAGCCGCGCGATCGCGGCCTGCTGCGCCTCCCGGTCGGGGAAGTACAGGCACAGCTGTTCGTGGGGATCTACGGCGACGGGCTCGACCGACTCGACGATCTCCAGCGTCAGGTTCCAGCTGGGCAGGCCGAAGATGGCGCCGTTGCTGCCGTAGCTGGCCTCGAACGTCTCGTAGAGCGGAAGCCCCACCAGCTCACGGTAAAACCGCACTGTCTCTTCGAAGTTCGACGAGCGCCGGGCGAAGCGGAGGCCGCCGAGCGGCGCCAACTGCGGTGGCCAGTGCGTGTGCCGGCGACGGGATCCGTGGGACATCGTCACAGCCCCACCGCGCTCGCCGCCGAATCCGCGGTATGCCAGCGCCGCAGCTGATCCCCGGGGGCCCATGTCGAATGCGTGCCGCTGGAAATACGCTCCGGGAGTTGGAGTTTGCACACCGGGCCGTCGCCGATCCGGGCGGCGTCGAAGACCAGGCAGTACGAGGCGTCGGCATTCATGTCGGTGGTCAGCGTGACCAGGTAGCCGTCTTCCTCACCGCTTCCGCCGACCCGCGGCGCCATCGCGGTCTCGCTTCCGTAGACGCCGTGGCCGAACGAGATGCCCTCCTGCTTTCCGGTGAGCACGTCGTGTTTGACCAGGCCGTCGAACAGGAACCAGCCCGGTTTGCCGGTGGCGGCGTAGGTGTACCGGTAGGCGCTCGTGGCGTAGTCGGGGTTGATCGTCCCGAATTCGGTGATCGATTCCGACAGCTGCTCTTCGATCACCGCGCCGGTGACCAGGTTGAAGCGCCACCGGTGCAGCCGGGCCTGCAGCCGATCCAGAGCCAGGAACCGAAAGAGCTTCTCCCACTTGGTTCCTCCGGTGTCGAGCGGTTGCGGATCGCCCTCGAAAAAGCCGTCGAGCACGATCTCGTCGCCGTCCTCGTAGGCGTTGACGAAGTGCAGCACGAAGGTCGGGTCCGCCTCGAACCATCGAATGTCGCCCGTCGAGCCCCGGCGGGGGAGCACAGCGAAGCGCGACGGGATATCGGGGTAGAAACGCGGCAGGTGCACGTCGTGCTCCAGCAGGTGCGGATCCCAGAACAACGGGAAATCGTTGAGTATCACGTAGTTTTCGGTGAACGCCATGTCGTGCGGTAGCCGCGGTCCCGGCAGCGGGATGTCGACGTAGTGGACCAGTTCGTCGCTCTGGTCGACCACGCCGTAACGCATGTACGGCTCCTGCTTGCTGTAGTTGAAGAACAGCAGCTCGCCGGTCTTGCTGTCGACCTTGGGATGCGCCGACACGCCCCAGTCGGTGGGGAAGCGCCCGTTCCAAGTCTCCTTCCCGATCGTGTTGGCCGAATACGGGTCGACCCGGTATAGGTCGCCGCACTGATAAAAACTGGTTAGCGCGATTCCCCGGTGCACGATCACGTCGGTGCTCGATGCGTCCTTCATCCGGGTGCGGGCACCCCAGCCGTCCTCCCGCTTGGTCAGTTGCACGGCCTCGGCCAAACCCGGCCACAGCGGTTCGCCGGCCTCGTTCTCTGCGAGGAAGCCGTCCGTGCGGACAAAACGGTTGCGGTAGAAGGCTTTTCCGTCCCGGAAGCCGACCACGTGCAGCATGCCGTCGCCGTCGAACGGGTGGTAGGTCTTCAGCGCCGGGTGCAGCGGATTCTCGGTGTTGCGCAGGTAGATGCCGTCCAGGTCGCGGGGGATTTCCCCCTCCACGGCGGTCAGGTCGTCGGCGTCCCACTCCGTCGTCTGCGGGCGCCAGGGCCCGGTCCGGTAGGGATGGTCGTCGTCCTCGGGGAGGGTGGACAGGTACTTGCCGACGATCTCAACATCCATGGTCACGATCCCTCGGTTGCGCTCACGACGAAACTGACGGTGGTGGCGGTGCTGCCGCCGAAGTTCAGGGTGCCGAAGGTCTTCGCGTCCTCGACCTGATAGTCGCCGGCCGCGCCGCTGACCTGTCTGGCCGCGTCGAGCAGCATCCGAACGCCGGACGCGCCGACGGGGTGGCCGCCGCCGATCAGTCCGCCGCTGGGGTTGATGGGCAGCCGGCCGCCGATCTCGATCTCGCCGTTTTCGATGGCCTTCCAGGATTCGCCCGGGCCGGTGAGCCCGATGTGGTCGATGGCGAGGTACTCGCTGGGCGTGAAGCAGTCGTGCACCTCGAACCCGTCGAGGTCGTCGAGCGTCACGCGCGCCCGGCGCAGGGCGTCGAGGACCGCCGCCCGCACATGGGGAACCACATAGGGGTCGTCTACGGCGCGGTCGAGCTTTTGCCGCAGACCCAGCCCGACGGTGCGGTGTCCCCACCCATCGATGCGGCCGATCGGGCGTGCGTCCGGGTGGTCGCGCAGGTATGCGTCGTTGACCAAGACCACTCCCGCGCCGCCGTCGGTCATCTGGCTGCAGTCGAACCGGCGCAACCGGCCCTCGGTGATCGGGTTGGTCGCGTCGTCGTCGGTGATCGGGTCGGGCACCGTCCAGCCGCGCGTTTGGGCGTTGGGGTTGCGCCGCGCGTTGGCGAAGTTCAGCTGCGCGATCGCCCGCAGGTGCGTGTCGTCCAGGCCGTACCGCCGGTCGTATTCGTCGGCGATCTCGGCGAACATCGACGGCCACAGGTAGCGAGCGCCGGCGCCCTCGTGTCCGGTCCATGCGGCGGCGCCGAGATGCTGGGCCGCGGTGTCGCCCGGCACCGTCTTCTCCAGCTCGATGCCCACCACCAGCGCGGTGTCGTAGGCGCCCGACCGCAGATCGGCCATCGCCGACAACGCGGCGACGCTGCCCGACGCGCACGCCGCCTCGTGCCGTGAGGCCGGGGTGTCCCAGAGTTCGTCGCATACCGTGGCCGGCATCGCCCCGAGGTGACCCTGGCCGGCGAACATCTCGCCGAACGCGTTCCCGACGTGCACGACGTCGATATCGGCGGCGTCGACTTTCGCCGCGGTGAGCGTCCCCTCGACGACCTCGGCGGTCAACGAGGCGAAGTCGCGGCCCTCCTTGGTGAGGTTGCGAGCGAAATCGCTTTGGTAGCCGCCCAGTATCCACACGCCCGTCGAGCCGTCCATATGCCGCACGCTACTCCTGGACGGTTCGGCCGAGTGGCCAAAAAGGGACGGCCCCGTCGGCTCTCGGGCTGAACCGACGGGACCTAGACGAACGCGAAGGCCGGCCGCCGCATTCGCCTCTTTTGGAACATTGCCGCCGAGCGCGATCGACAAACAAATTGGCTCAACCTGGCAGCCGATAGTCAGAACCGGCGCTGACCTGGCGCAATTTGGCTTTGCCCCGTTCAGGGCGCTGCGGCGTCTCGCGCGGGTTCGGTCGGCCGCTGCTGGAGGGCTTGGGCGTCGGCGCGGTCGAGGGTTGCCAGGTCGATGCCCTTGGTCTCGCGGGCGGCCAGCGCGGACACGGCGCTCACCGCCGCGGTGGCCGCCAGGTACCAGGAAATGGGCACCGAGGATTTGTAGGTCTCGAGCAGGCGCACGGCGATGATCGGTGCCAGCGAACCGGCGACGATCGAGGTGACCTGGTAGCCGAGCGACACCCCCGAATAGCGCATCCGGGTCGGGAACATCTCGGCCATGGCCGCCGGCTGGACGGCGTACATGACGCCGTGGAAGACCAGGCCGATGATGACGGCCGCCAGGATGATCGCGTTGCGGCGGGTGTCCATCATCGGGAAGGCGAAGAATCCCCAGGTGCACGCGCAGACCGCGCCCACGAAATAGATTGGGCGCCTGCCGAATCGGTCGCTGAGGCTTCCGGCCAGCGGGATGACCACGAAGTGCACGGCGTGCGCAATCAGCAGCCACGACAGGATCGCCTTGGTGTTGGTGTGCACGTGGACTTTGAGGTAGGTGATGGTGAAGGTGACGACGAGGTAGTACATGGTGTTCTCACCGAAGCGCAGGCCCATGGCGGTGAAAACGCCGCGCGGGTAACGCCTTAAGACCTCAATAGCGCCCAACTGCCTGGCCTTGGTGCGGTCGACCTCCCGTTGCGCCTCGAGAAAGATGGGCGCGTCGGTCACCTTCGTGCGGATGTAGTAGCCGATCAGCACGACGACCGCGGACAACCAGAACGCGACGCGCCAGCCCCAGCTCAAGAACGCCGCGTCAGACAGCGTCCAGGTGAGACAAAGCAGCACGATGGTGGCCAGCATGTTGCCGCCGGGCACGGCCGCCTGGGGCCAGCTCGCCCAGAAGCCGCGGCTTTCCTTAGGGCTGTGCTCGGCGACGAGCAGGACGGCGCCGCCCCATTCGCCGCCGACGGCGAAGCCCTGGAGGAAGCGCAGCACCACCAACAGGGTGGGCGCCCAATAACCGACCTGGGCGAAGGTGGGCAGGCAGCCCATCAGCACGGTCACGGCGCCCACCAGCAGCAGGCTGAACTGCAGGAGCTTCTTGCGTCCGTACCGATCGCCCAGTTGGCCGAAGACGAGGCCGCCGAGCGGGCGGGCGGCGAAGCCGACGGCGTAGGTCACGAAGGAGGCGAGGATCGCGTCGAGCTCGTTGCCGCCGCGCGGAAAGAACACCTTGCTGAACACCAGCGTGGCCGCTGTGCCGTAGAGGAAGAATTCGTACCATTCGACGACGGTGCCGGCCATAGACGCGGCGACCACGCGGCGAAGAAAGGTCCGGTTTTGGAATGGGTCCTGCTGCAACTGATTAGGGGCACTCACCGGATGTCCTCCTAGGTGGACCGCCCGCGGGGGCGCCGACCGCGTGTGCTGGCGGAACGGAGCGTACCGCGCTTTGGTCGGCATCGCGCCGTGGCCTCGGCATCGCCAGGCGTCGCGTGATCCGCGTCGTATCGCACGTGGTGGGTGAGAAACCGGTGAGTTGCGACACGGTCACGGATGCATACCTATCCGCTGATCGCTGGTCACATTAGCCCCGTGAATCACTATCGTCACATGAGCCAGCTGCGGACGTCAATTGCGACGGCCCGCTCCCGGGAAAGGTGTGACATTGACGGCGATTCCCCGGATCGTGTCGTTATCGATGGCGTCGGTGACCGCCCTCGGTTTCTTCGTCGTGGTCGGCCCCGCGCCGACAGCGAACGCCACTCCCTGCGGCGCGCCCGAAGCGAACGCCGACCCCCCGGCCGCGCCGCCCCCGATGCC